>CALWFX010000094.1 GCA_944377765.1 uncultured Clostridia bacterium | reverse complement strand
GTTATTTCATAAAAATGTTAGCATATTGTTAATTATCATAAATTTTTGGACATACTTTTAAAAGAAAATGAATTTATGATAAAAAAGGAAGAAAAATGAATAAGACAAAAAGAAATTTAATTTTAAGTGCTGCAATTTTAAACTTAATCAATATGGTGGCAAATCTTGTGGTTGCAATTATATATTGTGTTGACCCAGAATATTATATTAATACTATTGGTCAATATATTTACATTATTTCTTTTTACAGCGTTTATTTTGTTTTTGTTGAAGTTGTTGCTGGAATTATTGGAAGTATTTTGCTTATATATTCAGTTAGGAAAAGAGGAAAATATTTTAGGTATTCACAAAAATATTATATTGCTGGACTCATCATCGTTATTTTAGCAGGCGGTTGGATTCCTTGGATTTTGCTTCTTATTTCAATGTTTATTCCAGATATTATTATTATCAATTCTCCAAGTGAAATTAGAAGAGAAGAAAGAGCGGAAGAAAATGCTAATAATGAAAAGAAAAAGAAGGTTGAAGAATTAAGAAAACTTAGAGATGACGGAGTTATTACTGAAGAAGAATTTAATAAACAACTTATGGATTTGTTATAAAGTGCTTATAAAAAAGAGATTGGTTGCAATCTCTTTTTTAGTATATAAAAGTTACTTTTTTCGTCTATTTTTAAAGAAGGTTGTAAGAAGCCTTGAGCATTGTTCGCTATATTCTTCCATTTTCACAAGTTCAGTTTTGTGATTAAGTCTTTCACTTGAAAAAATTTGCTCGCAAAGGTTGTCATTTGCATTTGTTTCTGTTGCACCATAGAACACTTTTTTAATCCTGGCATTCACAATTGCACCAGCACACATTGGGCAAGGTTTTAAGGTAACATACATTTCACAGTCTTCTAAACGCCAGTCATGAAGTTTTTTGCAGGCTTTATTTATTGCAACGATTTCAGCATGACAAAGAGCATTTTTTCTTCTTTCTCTTGTGTTGTGTCCTTTTGAAATTAATTTCCCATTTTTCACTATGCAAGCACCAATTGGAACTTCATCTTTTTTATATGCTTTTTCTGCTTCTTGAAAAGCAATTTCCATAAAATTTTTTATATTTTTCATGCTTGTATTTTACTGCAAAAATTTTTTTAAGTCCAGCATATTTGTTGTTTTTTTTCAAATATTGTGATATTATTACTATTATGAGTAATAAGAAAAATCAAAATAAAACAAATAAGCAAACTGAAAAAGTTGCTAATGATAAACAAACAGTAGAAGTAATTGATGATGAAAAATTTAAAAAAATCATTGCCAAGCGTAATTTTTATAATGTTCATGATGCAGGCATGGTTTTTTTATGGGTATTATTACTTCCAATTTTAATATCTTTTGCTTTCACATATATAAGCTATGGAATTGCAACAGCGGTTGGAATAACTTTTCAAGAAGGACAAAATTTTGCTGAAATTTTGCTTGAAAACTATCTTTGGTTTTCCATTCCTTATGCTCTAATTACACAAACTGTTTTTGCCTGCGTGTTTTTTATATATAACAAAGTTCACAGAATAAAATTTTCTGCTTCTAAATTTAAAATTAACAAAAAAATTAAGCCTATTCCAGCAGTATTGTGTGCAGTTTTTGGAATTGTTTTTGTTATTGGGCTTTTTGGGCTTATTGAAGGGTGCTTTGGCAAATTGTTTGAGATTTGGGGTGTAACATCTTCTTCAAATCCAATCCCTCTTGACAATTTTGGCTGGTATGTGCTTTGGCTTTTATTGTTTGCACTTATTCCAGCATTTTTTGAAGAATTAATTTTCCGTGGCGTCATATTCAATGGTTTAAAGCGTGGTATTGGAAGTTTGGGGGCAATATTCCTTTCTTCTCTCTTGTTCGCTTTAATGCATCAAAGTCTTAACCAATTTATTTATCCTTTTGTAATGGGATGCATTTTTGCCTTGGTGCTTAACAAAACAAATAACCTTGTTTATCCATTTTTGATGCATTTATTTAATAATATAACAACGATTACCATTCAATATTTGGAAAATGTGGGAGCAATTAATGTTGCTGGGCTTGCAATTAATTGGGTTTATATTTTGGTATCTATCATTTTAGCATTAGTTGTTGGGGCTTTATTCTTCCTATTTTATTGGTTCTATCTCAGAAAGCAGGAATTTGAACCTCATGTTGAAGAAGGCGAAGAATTTAGCGATAGCAAACCAATGATGCTTTGGAAATTGCCAGTAACCATTTATGTTGGAATTGTTATTTCTGTGCTTATTCTTGTTATAAATTTAGTCGCGGGATAATAGAATATTATTAGGAGTTATAAGTGGGGAAAAAATATACCTTTGCGTCAAGTTTAATATATTTTATTGTTGTATGCCTTTTTGTTACAATAAGAATGCTCAGTCAGTTCGGCGTTTTTGACTTTATGGGAGACATGGGAAAATATATAGTTAATGGCTTTCTTCAAATTGGCATACTTTTGGTTTTTTCCTTTTTAATGTTTAAATTTTTAACAAAGAGAAGTTTTGCAAAAACTTTTGATAATTTTAGTTATCATAGAATTTCTTGGCGTGTCATTTTAATTTCAATAGGGCTTGGAGTTGTGGTCTATTGCCTCAATATTTTTATTTCCGCTTTCTTTCAGGCAATTTTAACTGGCTTAGGTTATCATGCTTATAGCTCAGGTTCTGGGACAAGTTCAGTTTCAGCTTTAATATTAGGACTTGTTTTCACAGCACTTTTGCCAGCGATATGTGAAGAAAATTTGCATAGGGGAATGCTTTTGTTTGGTAATACTGGACTTGGCATGAAAAACAACATTTTGTTGACAGGGCTTATGTTTGGTCTTCTTCATATGAACATTGAACAATTCTTTTATGCCACTATTATTGGAATGTTTTTGAATTTGGTTTTATATGTTAGCGAGTCAATTTATCCATGTATGATTATCCATTTTATGAATAATGGCATAAGCGTTGTTATGTCTTATCTCATATCCACAGGCAAGTCTTCAGGCGGTATATTCTATCTGTTGTCATCAATCTCTGCTGGAAATGCGATTTTAGGCTTTGTTACAATGTTTTTGTTGGTTGTAATTCTTTTAATATTGTTGTTTATCCTTTTCAAACTTCTTGTAAAGTATAGTTTTGAAGATAGTTTTAAAGAAAAACAAAAAGCGGTTCAACAATTTTCAAGCAAGGTTAATTTTTATAATGATTTAAACAAAATCAAGTATGGTGAAAACGATGAAACAGAAGGCGACATGATTTTTAATAGCGATGGAAATCAATATGTTTTTGTTTCTTTTGACGATTTAAAAGAATATATAAAAAACAATCCAAATGCTGTTGTGCCAAAGCCTAAAAAAGTCAAAATGGATATAAGGTCAAAAATTTTACTTATTATGTCAATTGTTTTGATGAGTGCTGTTACTGTATTTTCGTTTATTTGGGGGCTTTAATGATAACAATTAATGTTGTTTGTGTTGGAAATTTAAAGGAAAAGTTTTCTTTGGATGAACAGAATGAATATCTTAAAAGACTTTCTGCTTTTTGCAAAGTTAATATAGTTGAACTTAAAGAACAAAATAAATATGAAAATATAAGTTTAATTAAAGAAAAAGAAGGTGAAGAGATAGTCAAAAATTTATTTGGGCTGTCCATACTTTGCGATGTTGAAGGCAAATGCTGTTCGAGCGAAGAATTTGCAAAAGAAATTGAAAAGATAGCATTAGAAAATTCTAAAATCACTTTTGTTGTTGGTGGTTCTTATGGTGTCAGTGAAAAAGTTAAGGAATGTTGTCAAAAGAAAATTTCTTTTTCTAAAATGACTTTTCCGCATAATCTTTTCAGAATTATGCTTTTGGAACAAATTTATCGTGCGTTTACCATTTTAAATGGAAAAACTTATCATAAGTAATTTATAAACTTTATTTTAAATGAAATGATTTACATAAATTGATGTTGGTTAGTTATTTAAATATAATTAGTTAAAAAATTTTAAATTTTAATCTATTTTCTTGTCAAAAAAATTTCAATATGATAAAATGAATTTGGTAAGTTTATCTTGCCATTTTAATTTGGAGGAAAGTATTATGGTTGTTGCAATAACTGGAATTACTGGAAATATGGGACAGGCTACTCTTTCAGAAGTTGTTAAGATAAATGAAATTGATAAATTTAAGTTTTTGGTTCTTCCTGATGATAAAAGAATTAAAAAACTTTTGAAAAAGTATAAAAATTTTAGAAATAAATTAGAAATTATTTATGGAAACATAAAAGATAGAGAAATTTGTGAAAAATTGGTAAAAGATACCGATTATGTTATTAATTTGGCTGCAGTTATTCCACCACATTCTGATAAATTTCCTATTAAAGCAATAGAGTGCAATCAAATTGGCGTTGACAATCTTGTTTCTGCCATTGAAAATATGGAAAAACAGCCTAAACTTATTCATATTTCAACTGTTGCTCTTTATGGAAACAGAAATTATAAACATCCTTGGGGCAGAGTGGGCGACCCACTTCTTGTAAGTCCTTTTGATATTTATTCTGCCACAAAACTTAGGGGAGAGTTTAGAGTTTTAGAGTCAAAAGTTAAAACTTGGGCAGTTCTTCGTCAATCTGCAATGTTACATAACAATATGCTTAGTGATAATATAAGTGATGGTTTGATGTTTCACACTTGTTTTAATGCTCCACTTGAATGGGTAACTGCTCATGACAGCGGTGTTTTGATTGCCAATATTTTAAGAAAAGACATGAAGGAAGATTTAAGCAATGTTTTCTGGAAAAAGTGTTTTAATATAGGCGGTGGAAGTGAAAATTGTTTAACTGGCTTTGACACCTTAAATGATGGCTTTAAACTTATTGGTGGAAGTGCGAAAGATTTCTTTAAGCCATACTATAATGCTATTAGAAATTTTCATGGTATGTGGTTTTATGACGGTCAAAATTTAAATGAATTATTTAATTACCAAAGTGAAACTGCCACAAAATTTTGGAAAGATTTATTAAAAACACATTCTTATTATAAAATGGGAAAAATAGTGCCTAAAAGTTTAATATCAACTTTGGTTATCAAAAGACTTTTTAAGGATGATAATTCTCCAGCATATTGGGCAAAACATAACGACCACGCAAGGATGGTGGCTTATTTTGGTGGAGAAGAAAAATATAAGTCACTTTTCGAACCTTGGGATAAATTTAATTTGCTTGTTGAAAACAAAAATGACGAAGGCGAAAAGATAGACTATCAAAATTTAAGAAAAATTGAAAATGCCAAGCTTATTGATTATATGTTTGATTTAGATAAAAAAGATAGTGAAATTACATATAACGACCTTGTTAAAGTTGCTGAAGGTCATGGCGGAAAATTGTTAAGTAAAGAATATAAAGGTCTTTATGAAAAATATGATTTTGAAAATGCTGATGGCGAAAAGTTTACTGCAACTGCATACAGTGTTTTGAAAGCGGGGCATTTTTATAACAAAATATATAAGGAAAATGTTTGGGATTTTGATAGTTTAGCAAAAAAAGACAAAATTATTGCTCAAATTTGGCTTGATTCTCATGATATAAATGAAAACAACTTATATTATTTTGACGACAATTTTAATGCAAGAATGGAAACAAAAGAAAGGAATTAGTATGAAAATTTTAATTTGTTATTTTTCTGGGACTGGTAACACTCAGAGAGTTGTATATAAATTTAAAGAAGCACTTTGTGAAAAGGGTGCAGAAGTTGATGTGTATCGAATTGAATCTAATGAAATGAATTTTAATTTAGACGACTATGATAAAGTTGGAATTGCATATCCTGTTCATGCTTTTAATGCTCCAGCAATTGTTTTAGACTTTGCAAAAAAATTGCCTGAATTAAAATATACAAAGCCATTATTCATCTTAAACACTTCAGGCGAGCCATTGAAGTTAAATAACATTTCTTCAATTAAACTTAAAAAGATACTTGGAAGAAAAAACTATGACTTAACAAATGAATATCATTATGTTATGCCTTATAACATAATTTTTCGCCATACTGACAAAATGGCATATGATATGTGGGAAACAGCTCAAAAGGTTATACCTATTGATGCAGAAGAACTTTTAAGCGGAAAAACCGCTGAACTTGATAAGGTTTTGTTTGGAAGTTTACTTGCTTTCATCTTTCGTGTTGAACATTGGGGTGGAAGGTTTAATGGTAAAAGATATAAAGTGAATGAAAACTGTTGTCATTGTAATGCTTGCACAAGGATGTGTCCAACTCATAACATAACAGTTGAAAATGGCGAGTTGAAATTCGGTAAAAATTGCATTATGTGTATGCGTTGTTCTTTCTTTTGCAAAGAAAATGCCATTAAAATAGGTTTGTTTGAAAAATGGAAGGTTAATGGACCTTACACATTTGAGAAACCAAAGGTTGAAGAAGAGAACAAACATAAAAATTATTGCAAAAAATCTTATATAAAATATTTTGCTAATTGTGAAGAAAAAATTAAAAAATATGAAAACTTAAAAAAGCAAAACTTCCAAGAAGAAAGTGTTTTTGATGAAGAAGAAGTTGCAGAAAAAGTGTAATTTTGTTTAAAAAGGTAATAAAATTATATTTTTATTACTTTTTTGTTGTTTAAATTAAAAAATTACTTGTAAAATTTTGTTAAATTTGTTATTATATAGATATGAAAGATATAAGAGATATAAGTTTATTTAAAAGAATTATGTTTTTAATTTTCTCAATCATCATCATCGCAGGCATTGTGATTGTGGTTGCAGATATTAAATTTGATGTTGGAGAAGCATCTTCTTGGTTTAATTTAAAAACCATTGGTTTTGCTGTTATTTGTTTATGCTTACTTATGAGTTTAATCTTTTTAAGATTGAACAAAAAAAGCATTTTATTAACAATTTCTCTTATTGCTTATGTGATTGCAGGCTATTTTTATACTTTTCCACCTTTTGAAGAAGCAGTTAGAAATAATGATGCAATTTTGTATTGCTTATGTGCTTTTCAAGCAGTAATATTAATTTACACAATTTCTTTAGATAAAAATCTTGGACTTAAAATTTTTGATATTGCTCTTCGTGTTGCATTAAGTTTACTTGCATATTTCTTATTACCACAATATTTGCCAGACTATTTTTCGAGTTTGCAAAATACAATTTTTGTGATTTACATGATTAATGCTTTAATTTCGTTTGTTTCTTTATTTTTCCAATTCAAACGCAATTTCCTTACTTGCACAGGTCTTTTGCTATGTTTGGCTGGCTCAATTTTCTATGCATTCCAATTTGGAGCATTGGCACTATTTGGAATTAATGGTGGTTTTGCAGATTTCGTAAATTCTTTTGATATGGGCTTTCTTCTTACTGCTGTTGGACTTTATCTTATTTCAACCGATGCAACATTTGCAAGTAATTTTGTTCATAACGATGTTGAATAGGTTAAAATTAAAATAATATAAACAGCATTCAATGCTGTTTTTTTAATAATAAAAATAAATTTGCTTTTACAACCATATTTTATTGACTTAAAAATCTTAATTATATAAAATTAAAAATAGGAGTAAATTATGAATTACACAGAAATTGAAAAAAAATGGAATAAAATTTGGGAAGATACTAAACTTTATGCCTTTAAACCAGATGAGAAAAGAAAAAAATTTTATCTTTTGGAAATGTTTTCTTATCCGAGTGGGGCAAATTTGCACTTAGGACATTGGTGGAATTTTGGTCTTTCAGACAGTTTTGGAAGATTTAAACGTTTACAAGGATATAATGTTTTTCAGCCTATGGGATTTGATGCTTTTGGGCTTCCTGCTGAAAATTATGCGATTAAAACAGGCATACATCCAGAAGATAGCACTCGTCATAACATTGCAGTTATGGAAAGACAATTAAAGGAAATGGGTGCAACTTTCAATTGGGAATATGAACTTATTACTTGCAATCCAGACTATTACAAATGGACACAATGGCTTTTCATTCAATTATTTAAAAAGGGGCTTGCTTATCAAAAAGAAGCGCCAGTAAACTATTGTCCTTCATGCAATACCATTATTGCCAATGAACAAGTTGTTGATGGTGTTTGTGAAAGATGTGGTAGTGAAGTTGTTAGAAAAAACATGAAACAATGGTTTTTCAAAATCACTGCTTATGCAGACGAACTTTTAAGTGGACTTGACAAAATTGACTGGCCAGAAAAAACAAAAATTTTGCAAAGAAATTGGATTGGCAAATCGATTGGTGCGGAAGTAGATTTTAAAGTTGAAGGCAGTGATGAAAAATTAACTGTGTTCACATCTCGTGCTGACACTCTTTTCGGGGTGACCTTCTTGGTTATTGCACCAGAGCATAAATTGGTGTCTAAACTTGTTAAGGATGAATATAAAGATAGCGTTGCAAAATATGTTGCAGATTCTTCAAAGAAAGACGAAATCACAAGAACAAGCACAACTTCTCCAAAAACAGGTGCTTTCACTGGAACATATGTTATCAATCCATTGACAAATGAAAGAGTTCCACTTTTTGTTGCAGATTATGTAATTTCAACTTATGCAACAGGAATTGTTATGGGTGTTGCAGCACATGACAGTCGTGATTATGATTTTGCAATCAAATATTCTCTTCCAATTAAACAGGTTTTAACAAATAAAGATGGCTCAGATACTGCTCTTCCTTTCTGCGAATATGGAAAACTTGTAAATTCTTGCGAGTTTGATGGAATGACAAGCGAAGAAGCAAAAACAAAAATTGTTGAGAAATTAGAAAAATTAGGGGCTGGAAGATTTAAAACAAACTATAAACTTCGTGATTGGTCAGTTGCAAGGCAAAGATATTGGGGATGCCCTATTCCTATCATTCATTGTGAGCATTGCGGTGCTGTTCCAGTGCCAGAAAAAGATTTGCCTGTTAAATTGCCGCATATAACTGATTACAAGCCAGATGGCAGTGGTCCACTTGGAAAATGTAAAGAATATATGCAAACAACTTGTCCAAAATGCGGAAGACCTGCTCTTAGAGAACCTGATACTCTTGATACTTTTGTTGACTCTTCCTTTTATCAACTTAGATTTCCAGAGTCTTTGCATAATGATAAAGAAATATTCAATCGTGAGTATGTTAATAAAATGTTGCCTGTTGATTGCTATGTTGGTGGTATTGAACACGCAACAATGCACTTACTCTATTCTCGTTTTATCACTAAATTTTTAAGAGATATTGGTTGCCTTGATTTTGATGAGCCTTTCCAAAGATTATTCCATCAAGGCATGGTGCTTGGACCAGATGGCAAAAAAATGAGCAAGCGCAACACTTCAAAAACAGCAGATGAATATGTAAGAGAATATGGCAGTGACGCTTTAAGGCTTCACATGATGTTTTCACTTAAATATATTGATGGCGGAATTTGGAATGATGAAGGCTTGAAACATATTAAGGCATTCATGGAAAGAGTGGAAAGAATTGTGCTTAAATGGCATAAAGAAAAGGGGAATTCTTCAAAATATGGCGATGAAGAAAAAGAACTTGATTTTGTTTTGAATAGAACCATTAAAGAAGTTGCTTCAAATTTTGAAACTTTTTCCTTTAATTCTGCGGTTGCAAGAATTATGGAACTTGTGAATGCAATGTATAAATATGATATTTTGAAAGAGAAAAATGGCGAACTTATGCAAAAAGTTGTCAAGTCACTTTTAATTATATTATCACCATGTGCACCACACTTTACAGAAGAACTTTGGGAACAAATTGGAGAAGAATATTCAATTTTTAATCAAAGATATCCTTCTTATGATGAAAGCAAAATTGTTTTGGACAGTGTTGAAATTGCTGTGCAGGTTAACAGTAAAATTATCACAAGAATGAATATTGGAACATCTCTTAGTAACGAAGAAATTTTAAATATTGTTAAGGCTGATGAAAAAATTAAGTCGCTTTTAAGTGGTAAAACAATAGTTAAAGAAATTGTTGTTCCAAAAAGAATTGTAAATATCATTGTAAAATAAATCTCACTTTTTGTGAGATTTTTTAATTGATACAATTTTGGTTTTAAATTTTACTTGTAAAAATGCTTATGTTTCATGTATAATAGCATAAGGAGAAAGACTTTGAACGACAAATTGAAATATATCAGAAATTTTTGTATTATTGCACATATTGACCATGGAAAAAGCACACTTGCAGACAGATTAATTGAACTTACTGGAACTGTTTCAAAACGAGATATGCAAGACCAAATTCTTGATAGCATGGAACTTGAAAGAGAAAAAGGTATCACAATAAAACTTGCTCCAACAAGGCTTGTATATGAATATGAAGGTCAGGAATATATTTTAAATTTAATTGATACTCCGGGACATGTTGACTTTACTTATGAAGTTTCTCGTTCGCTTGCTGCTTGTGAAGGGGCATTACTTTTGGTGGATGCTTCTCAAGGAGTAGAGGCACAAACTTTGGCTAACACTTATCTTGCACTTGACAACAATTTGGAAACTGTGCCTGTTATCAATAAAATTGATTTGCCATCCGCAAGAGTTGAAGAAGTTAAAGAAGAAATTGAAGATGTTATTGGGCTTGACGCTCATGATTGTCCTTGCATTTCTGCCAAAGATGGAACTAATGTTGAAGATGTGTTAAAGGCTATCATTGAAAAAATTCCTGCTCCAAAAGGCGATGAGAATGCCAAGTTAAAATGTCTTATATTCGATAGTCATTATGACAATTTTAAAGGCGCAATTTGTTTAATTAGAGTTTTTGATGGCACTCTTAAAAAAGGCGACAAAATTTTGATGATGCAAACAAAGAAAGTTTTTGAAGTTACCGAAGTTGGAATTTTTGTGCCTTCAACCAAGGAAGTTGATAAATTATGTGCGGGCGATGTTGGTTACCTTGCTGGGTCAATCAAAACAATTTCCGATGTTAAAGTTGGGGATACCATAACATCCTTTGACAATCCAATTGAAAAACCACTTGAAGGCTATAAAGAAGTTCAGCCAGTGGTTTTCTGTGGTGTTTTTCCAGTTGACGGGGCGAAATATGGCGAACTTAAAGATGCCCTTGATAAACTTAAACTTAATGATGCCAGCCTTCAATTTTCGCCTGAAAATTCTTCTGCACTTGGCTATGGTTTCCGATGTGGATTTTTGGGATTATTACATCTTGAAATTATCACTGAAAGATTGGAAAGAGAATTTGACCTTGACATTATAACAACTGCGCCAAGTGTTTCTTACAATGTTTATAAAACAAATGGCGATATGCTGGAAATTTCAAATCCTTCAAATTTGCCTTCTGCGGTGGAAATTGATAGAATTGAAGAGCCTATGGTTAAAGTTAATGTTTTCACTCCACCTGAGTATGTTGGTCCAATTATGGATTTGTGTCAGGATAAGCGTGGGGTTTATAAAAACATGACCTATCTTGATAAGCGTAGGGTTGAGTTAAATTATGATTTACCACTTGGGGAAATTATTTATGATTTTTTTGACAGTTTGAAGTCAAGAACTCATGGATATGCAAGTTTTGATTATGAATTTAAAGATTATGAAAGAGCAGATTTAGTTAGAGTTGACATTCTTTTAAATGGAGAAAAATGTGATGCTTTATCTATGATTGTTCATAAGGACAAGGCATACAATAGAGGAAGAGAACTTGCTGAAAGATTGAAAAAAATTATTCCAAGACAACTTTTTGAAGTGCCAATTCAGGCGTGTATTGGCAATAAAATTATTGCAAGAGAAACAATTTCTGCATTAAGAAAAGATGTTTTAGCAAAATGCTATGGCGGAGATATTTCAAGAAAAAGAAAACTTCTTGAAAAACAAAAGGAAGGTAAAAAGCGTATGAGAAAGGTCGGTTCGGTGGAAATTCCTTCTGAAGCGTTTATGAGCATTTTGAAGTTAGATGACGAAGAGTAGGAGAGTTTGATTAAAAGGATATCATTTGGAAAAAATATCAATATACATTCATATACCATTTTGTGAACGAAAGTGCAATTATTGTGCCTTCGTTTCTTATTGTTTAAATGAAGAAAAGCAGAATGAATATATAAAAAAATTAATTGAAGAAATATCAAACTTTAAAATAAACAAAATTGTGCAAACAATCTATATTGGCGGTGGCACACCATCATTGTTATCAGAAAATAATATAAGAAAAATTTTTGATGCATTAAGAAAAAATTTTTTAATTGATAAGGATGCAGAAATCACAATTGAAGTAAATCCTAATTCTGTAACTGAAGAGAAACTAAAATTATATAAAGATATTGGAATAAACAGAATTAGCATTGGCGTTCAAAGTTTAAATAATAAAACCCTTCGTGAAATTGGTAGATTGCATGATAAAAAAGCAGCCATAAAAAGCATTAAACTTGCAAGAAAGTATTTTACAAACATTTCAGCGGACTTAATTCTTGGGTTACAGCATGAAAAAAATGTTGTAAAATATGCAAAGAAGTTGATAAGTTTGGGAGTGAAACATATTTCGTGTTATATGCTTGAAGTTCATGAAAATACAAAACTTTTTAGTTTAATTCAAGAAAGAAGGTATTTTCCTTTACAAGATGAAGAAGTTGTAAAATCCTATCAAAACCTTGTTAAATTTTTAAAAAGAAAAAAGTTTATACAATATGAAATAAGCAATTTTGCTATTTGTGGCTATGAAAGTAAGCATAATATAAACTATTGGACTTTTGGAGATTATAAGGGGTTTGGCGCTTCAAGTCATTCATATATAGATGGGTATCGAATTGAAAATGCATCTAAATTAGAAGAATATTATAGTGGCAAGCAAATTAAAGAAAAAAAGAATAGTAAAACAGAAATTGAAGAAAGGATTATGCTGGGACTTAGATGTAAATATGGAGTTTCAATTAAAAAACTTTCTGAACTTGGTTATGATATTATGGAAAATCCATATTTTAAAGATTATGTTGAGAAAAAAATTATATATTTAAATGACGATATTGCCTATTTAGATTCGAAATATTATTCTGTAAGTGATTATATAATTGAACATTTAATATAAAATTTGAAAAAATAGTTGCATTTTTAATAATAGTTTGATATAATACAAAATGTAAAGCAAAAAAACTTTACAAATAGGTGAGTAAATGGCAAAAATAGAACTCGCAGATTTTGTTAAGTATGGCAAACTTTTTGATATTTATGGCAAATTGTTAAGCGAAGAAAGGCAAAGTTTAATGAACTTATATTTCAACTTCAACATGACACTTGCAGAAATATCTAAAGAAAAGGGGATATCAAGACAAGCAGTTTTGGATAGCATAAAAAAGTCTTGTGTTAAACTTGACGAATTTGAAGAAAAACTTAACATAAACGCAAAAAAAGAAAATTTAGAAAAAGAATTGAAAACGTTAACAAAACTGAGTTCTTTTTCAGAAATAAGTGAAAAAGTCGAAAAAATTTTAGGAGAAATTTAATGGCATCATTATTTTCAAACTTATCAGAAAGATTAAATCATATCTTTTCAAAGTTGACCAAAAGGGGAAAACTTACTGAACTTGAAATCAAGGAAGCGATGAGAGAAGTAAGAATTGCTCTTCTTGAAGCAGATGTTAATTATATGGTGGCAAAGCAATTTATTAACTCTGTTTCTGAAAAGGCTCTTGGCGAAGAAGTTATGCGAAGTTTAACACCTGGACAAATGGTTATTAAAATTGTTAAAGATGAATTAACAAATTTAATGTCTAGCACTGAACAAAAACTTAATCTTTCTTCCAATCCAACAATTATTATGATGTGTGGTCTTCAAGGTGCAGGTAAAACAACCATGTGTGGCAAACTTGGGGCTTATTTAAAAAAGAGCGGAAGAAAACCTCTTTTGGTTGCTTGTGATATATATAGACCTGCTGCAATTAATCAATTGCAAGTTGTTGGAAAACAAGCAAATTGCGAAGTGTTTGAGCGTGGAACACAAAATCCAGTTAAAACTGCAAAGCAGGCAATTGACCATGCGAAAAAACAAGGCTTTGATGTTGTTATCATCGACACAGCAGGCAGACTTCATATCAATGAAGAACTTATGAATGAACTTAAAGAGATTAAGAAGGAAGTGAAACCACAGGAAATTTTGCTTGTTGTTGACGCAATGACAGGTCAAGATGCAGTTACAATAAGCGAAAGTTTCAATAAAGACCTTGATATTTCTGGTGTTATTTTAACAAAACTTGATGGCGACACTCGTGGTGGTGCGGCGCTTTCAATTAAAGCAATAACCGGTAAACCTATTAAGTTTAGCGGTGTTGGTGAAAAAATTGGCGACATTGAACCATTTTATCCAGACCGCATTGCTGGAAGAATTTTAGGCATGGGTGATGTTCTTTCTCTTATTGAAAAGGCACAAGAAGCTGTTTCAGAAGAAGAAGCAAAGAAACTTGAAGAAAAATTTAGAGAAAATTCTTTCACTTTTGAAGATTATCTTGTTCAAATGGAAAACATCAAAAAAATGGGAAGTTTAAATGATATTGTTCGCATGATTCCGGGAATGTCAAATAAACTTAAAGGCGTAAATATCGACGAAAAGCAACTTGCTGTTAATAAGGCAATTATTCAAAGTATGACAAAAGAAGAAAGAATTAATCCTGATATTATTAAAGCAAGCAGTCGTAAGCGTATTGCAGAAGGAAGTGGAACAAGCATTCAGCAAGTTAACCAACTTCTT
>CALWFX010000093.1 GCA_944377765.1 uncultured Clostridia bacterium | reverse complement strand
AATATACCAGGTCAAGACATTCAAAATTTGCCAACATACAAGCAAGAAAGAGTAAGTCAGATGCTGCAAGGAGTAAAATTTTCACAAAAATTGGTCGTGAAATTGCAGTTGCTGTTAAAACCGGCGGGGCTGACCCTAACACAAATAGCAAACTTCGCGATGTTATTTCTAAGGCTAAACAAAACAATATGCCAAATGACAACATTGAACGCTCAATTAAAAAAGCATCTGGAGAACTTGCAGGTGTAAATTATGAGGCTATCACATATGAAGGTTATGGTGTTGGTGGCTCAGCAGTTATTGTTGAATGTTTGACTGACAATAAAAACAGAACTGCAGGAGATGTTCGTCATGCCTTTGATAAGCATGGTGGAAGTTTGGGCTCAACAAATTGTGTTTCTTATCTTTTTAATAGAAAGGGTGTTGTTGTTGTTCAAAATGTTAAAGATGTTGACACACTTATGATGGACGCTTTGGAAGAAGGCGCTGTTGATGTTTTTGAAGATGAAGACCTTGTGCAAGTGATAACTGAACCAAACGAACATACCAAAATGCAGGATGCATTAACAAAAAAAGGTTATGATGTTGTTTCAGCCGACACAGAACTTGTGCCAGACACATATGTTGATTTATCTGAAGAACAAGTTGGAAAATTTAACAGAATGGTTGATGCTCTTGAAGATTTGGATGATGTTCAAGAAGTTTATCACAATGTAAACTTACCAGATGAAGAATAATAAAGTAAAAAATTGGTTTACAAATTTGTAAATCAATTTTTTTTATTATCTTTTTTCAAGCGAATATTTTAAGTAAGTTTTTTAATTAATAAAAGAAAACATATTTGCAATCTTACTACTATGATTATATATATTTTTTATTTTTTTGAGTTAAAATATTAAATATATATAGAAAATACCACAAAAAAGTTGACTCGGGGGGGGGATTTGATAAAATATGTTTAGCAAAATTTATATAACTTTGAGTCAAAAATTATTTATAGCATTGTTGTAAAATAAAAAGGAGATTATGAAAAAAATAGTAATTTTATTATTTTTATTTTTAGGGATATTTGCAACAGGAGAAATTTTTTTATTGCAAACATCATCTTCTGTTTGTAATGTAAAAGAAAATGATAATAATAACACAAACTCCAATGCTTTATATTATTCTTATAAGTTGACATATGATTCAAATGGCGGGTCAGAAATAGAAGATGATTATGCTCGGTATGGCGATAATTATGGTAAAACAAATTTATATTCTCCAGTAAGTGTTTCTGGAGACCTTAGTATGTCAAATAATATTTATACTATTAATCATAGAAATACCACTTCAAGTACACAATGGTTTTCCTTTTATCAATCTTTTGATAATACCTATTCTGAAGATACTGAATATACTGTAGTTGTTGAAGTTTTGTCTTTTTCAGGTGATTATTTTGAAATAGTTTTGACATCTCCATTTGATACAGGTTCTGTTAATGAAGATATTGCAAATGGACAATATAAAGTAGGCGTAAATAGAGCAGGAGTTTATGAAATTAAATCTAAAACATTAAAGAATATAGGAAATCCAACTTACAATTTGCGATCATATATACCATTTAGTCCAGCACAATATACATATGCCAGGTTTAGAGTGTCAGTTTTTACAGGTAATATATATTATGACAATTTTACATATGCACCAAAGGGTTATATGCCATCAGGAAATAAATTACCAACTCCAACCAAGGAAGGGTATACTTTTGAAGGATGGTATATAGGCGATAGTTTTACAACCAAAGTAACCGCTAGCACAATGGTTGGTAAGTCTGCAAACTATGTTTTATATGCTAAATGGAAAACCAATTCTTATAAATTATCATACAATTCAAATGGTGGGTCAGAAATAGAAGATGATTATGTTTTGTATGATGATAACTATGGCAAAACTAATTTATATTCTCCAGTAAATGTTTCTGGAGATCTTAGTATGTCAAATAATATTTATACTATAAATTATAGAAATAATACTTCAAGTATACAGTGGGTTAATTTTTTTCAATCATTCAATAATACCTATTCTGAAGATACTGAATATACTGCAGTGATTGAAGTTTTATCTTTTTCAGGTGATTATTTTGAAATAGTTTTGACATCTCCATTTGATACAGGTTCTGTTAATGAAGATATTGCAAATGAACAATATAAAGTAGGCGTAAATAGAGCAGGAGTTTATGAAATTAAATTTAAAACATTACAGAATATAGGAAATCCAACTTACAATTTGCGATCATATGTGGCATGTAATGCTGGATTGAATATAAATGCAACATTTAGAATATCTATTTTTATAGGCAATGTATATTATGATAATTTCTCGTATGCAACAAAAGGCAACATGCCTTCTAGCAATGTTTTACCAACACCAACAAAAACAGGCTACACTTTTGATGGTTGGTATTTAGATAGTGGTTTAACAAAGCCGATAGATGAATCCACTAAAGTTTCAACTGCAAAAAATCATACATTATATGCAAAATGGAGGACTGTATCATATAAGATAACTTATGACGAAAATGGTGGAAGCACAATAAGTGATCAAAGTTATACAATTGAGAGCACAATAATGCTCACTTCAACCACACGATCAGGTTATACTTTTAATGGATGGAAACCTAAAAAAAGTGTTGGTAATTGGTATAGTGGGATAACATATGAGAGTGGCGAAAGTGTTAAAGGTAAATTTGGCGATATTGAACTTGTTGCTCAATGGATAGCAAACAAATACTATGTTAAATTTAATGCAAACAATGGTAGTGGAAGTATGAGCAATCAAACTTTCACATATGACAAGGCTCAAAATTTAACAACGAATGCATTTTCAAGGACAGGCTATACTTTTGCAGGCTGGGCAACAAGTGCAAGCGGTTCGGTTGCTTACACAGATAAGCAAAGTGTTAAAAATCTAACAAGTTCAAATGGTGCAACAGTGAACTTGTATGCCAAATGGAATGTTGTGTCATACACCATAACATATGATGAAAATGGCGGAAATGCAGTAAGTGATTTAAGTTACACAATTGAAAGCACATCAACACTTGCTTCATCCACACGAACAGGCTACACCTTTAATGGTTGGAAACCAAAAATAAGTGTTGGAAGTTGGTCAAGTAACACAACATACAATGCTGGTGAGAGTGTTACTGGTAAATATGGCGATGTTGAACTTGTTGCACAGTGGACAGCGTATAAATATACAGTTGTATTTGATAAAAATAGCACATACGCAACTGGAACAATGAGCAATCAAAGTTTTACATATGATATTAGCCAAAATTTAACAACAAATGCATTTAAAAACGATGGTTTTACATTCAAAGGCTGGAATACAGAAAGTGATGGAACAGGCACAACATATGTAGATAATGAGAGTGTAAAAAATTTAACTGCAACCAATAATGGAACAGTAACGCTCTATGCGATTTGGCAAGCAAATTTGGAAGCAAAGTATGATTCAGCAGGTGGATATTGGTATGTTGAACTTGGGATGTATCCACAAACAAAGGCAACACAGACAGAGATAAATAGCATTAACACATCTTCAAATGGAAATAGTTATGTAATTAATGGCAAGACATATACAGCGAAGAAAGGAGCAAACAACACCGAGTTTGTTCAGTATAATGGTGTATGGTATAAGGTAGAGTCAATCAAATGGCGATTAACTGGAAATTCCAGTCAAAAAACAGGCTATGGCACGTCAACCGACACCATGGCAATTATGGATACCATTGTATATGCAGGGCAGTTTTCAACAAGCAACCTAGGAATAGACCAAGGCTATAACAATAGAGCAACCACAAGTTTTGAAAATTTAGTTAAAAATGCAGATAATTCAACATATTTAGTTGCATATAACCCAGTTGTTGAAAATTTCGGAGAGAATGGTGTAATCTCAGAAACTGCACAAACAAGCGACAAAATATATATCTCATCAGAAGAAGAGATACAACTAGTTGCAGGGAGTTATGAAGTTAAATTTTCAGATTTAGTTAAGGATATATTAGGAATAACAATATACTTTACTCGTGACATGGGAACAAATATCAATAACATAACCTGCCGAACAGAATATGGCGGACTGACGCAGAAATTTGCAACATCAGTTCAATGCTTTCAATTTACAATTAAAGTATCAGAATATGGATGCGTGTCATAAAAATGCTACTGCATTTTTATGCAGTTAAGAGCGGACAATGTCCGCATTAAGAGGCGACAATGTCGCCATGAAGAGAAATTGCAAGGCAATTTCATGAAGAGCAAGACAAAGTCTTGCATTGTGGTATGTTTTATAGTAATGTTCATAATTTAACTACTTCCTAAAATCATCCGCAATGCGAATTTTAATTCGCTCTTCACGCAAAAACTTTGTTTTTGCTCTTAATAGGCATTGTCCGCTCTTAATATTAGCAATGCGAATTTTTCTGTTCTAAAATTTTAAATCACAACATATTATGATAAGGGGCATGATATGTTAGATTTTGTTGTTGAAAATTTTTCTGGATGCGTGTTTTTGGCTGTCATTTTGGTTGCTTTAATACCAACAATTGAAAGCAAAATTGCAATACCGCTTGGGCTTTCTGAAACTATATGGGGTGATGCCACGCTTTCACCTTGGGTAACATTTATTTGTGCTTTTATTGGCAGTATGTTGCCATGCTTTTTGGTTATTTATATTATAAGAAAATTAAAAAACAAAACAAGCGTGTTTGTTCAAGACAAATTTATTTCCAAATTGCAAACTAAGTATAAAAACCGATTGGAAAAAATTGGTAGTAAAAGTAAAACATTTTATAAACTTACTGCTCTTGCCATGTTTGTTGCAGTTCCATTGCCACTTACTGGGGTGTATAGTGGAAGTTTGATTGCAGGGCTAACAAATTTAAAAATGTGGCAATGTTTTTTGGCAATTATGGTTGGAGAAGTTATTTCTTGCTTAGTTATATTATTACTTTGCACTGTTTTTGAAAATTCCGCCTTTTATGTTCTTTTAGTTTCACTTATTTTGGTTATCCTTTTTGTGTTGTTTGACCTTATATTTATGTTTATTAGAAAACATATTCAAAAGCGAGCAACTAAGATTGCAGAAAATAATGTTAATGCAAAATAAAAAAGAAAAGAGATATATGATAGTTAAAAACTAAAAATCTCTTTCCTAATTTAACGGTTATCAAGTGAAAATTTCAAGAAGTTTCTTAAACTAATCAAATAGATAACCTACTTATATATTGTGCGGTATTTAAAAAAATATGCAATTATTTTGCATATTTTTTATATATTATTTTTGTGCCATAATAATTTACTGGAAGTATTAATGCAAGAGCATAAATTGGAAGTATTAAGGAAGTTATATAATTTGCCATTGTTTCCATTTGCATACCACAGCAAATGTTTATAACAAACACAATAACACACGATAAAATGAAAATTGCCCAAATGGTTAAATCATTATAGCGTTGACTTGCTTTTCGGCTTGTTGTGCATTTAAATTTAATTGCGAATATAACAAGATAAATTAAAAACAGGCAAGGTATGGTGTAGTATAAGAAGTTTGAAGAAGGCATTAATAAGTTGGTTGCATAGATAATTCCATATAAAATTGCACAGCCAATTCCAGAAAGAACAAAAAGAATAATCGAATTAATTAAATCTAAGAAATTTGTGTTGTGAACGCGTTGAACAGTTGTTTTCTTATATTCTTTAAAGGCAATTCCGCGAGTGTGATAATAACTTTTAAGAGTTTCATAGTCAGCAAAGGATGTGATTGGTTCTGTTTTGGTTTTTTGAACAGGAATTTCAGTTTGAGAAGGGATGCTTTTAATTTCTTTCTCTTTTTTCTTTTCGTTGATTTTAGACATCATGTCTGTGTAAGTTGGCTCTAAATTGCTATCTCTTATTGGAGCAGGAAGGTTGTCATCTGAAACATTGATTTCAATGTTAGGCGGGGTGATGCGCTTTTGATATGGTATTTTTTCATCATCAATTTTTGGGTCTGTAATTAAAACTGCATCATCCTTATTTTCTTCAACTTTAACAGTTTCATTTTTTGGACTTAAATTAAAACTACTATGTGATTGGTTTTGTTGAGAAGTATAGTTTTCATTTTTTGTGTATATATCATTTTCAGACACATTTGGTTTAACGATATTCTCTTCTTTTTTCTCGAACAAATTTGCGTATAAATTTCTGTCAAAATTGTTTTGTTTTGTTTGAAGAATGGACTCTTTCAAACTTTGTATTTTCGACTTAAATTCTTCGTCATTAGGTTTTTGTTCATAAACAACAGACATTTCAATTTGGTTATCAGAAAAACTTTTTCTGTTTCTATATTTTTTAAGTTCACTTGAAGTGTCATATATTTTTTTGTTTTGTTCAAGTTGGTAAGGTGTAAGGGTTTCATTTTCGCTTAAAAATTTTGCATCATCATGTTTTTTAATTGGTTCATTAAAACTAAATACATCTTTGTTTTCTTCTTTAGGCTTTTCCATTGAGAAAATATCAATTTGATTTTCAATAACTTCAGGAACATCTTCTTTTTTCTCTTGAACTTGAGTGTTTTCTTTTGGTTTATTAAAATCAAATAAATTTTTTTGCTCTAAAAAAATTGGTTTATGTTCTTCTTCAATATCACTTTCAACTTCGTTATTTTCTCCAGCAAAAAAGTTTACATCCTTAAATTCTTTTGCTAAGAGTTTTAAATTTTCTTTACCTTCATCGGTTAAAGCATAATAGTGTCTTTTTCCACCAAACTCACTTTCTCCCCAAAAGGAAGAAGAAACAAGACCTTTCTTTTCCAATCTTGTTAAGCAAGAATAAAGCGTTGGCTTTTTCAATATATAGCCACCATTGGTTTTTTTAGAAATAAATTCAATAATCTCTAAGCCATATTTAGAGCCATCGGCGAGTGAATCAAGGATAAGATATTGAACTTGCCCGTTTGAGTTAAACGCCATAATTTTCCTCCCAAACTTTTCTTTAATTAAATTATATATCTTATATTTATATTTGTCAAACAAAAAATCATAGTATTATGCAAAAAAAATAAATTGCATAATACCACAATATATGGTGTAATATGCCATAAATTTTGGCATAAATTGATAATTTTTTAAAATAATTAAACTTGTGATAGAAAAATCTTTAAGTTAAAGTTTGCTTTTTTTGTTCTTTAGTGGTAAAATGATAATGTATGAAAGTAATTACTCAACGAGAAAAAAGAAAAACATTGTTATTAAAAATTGTGTCTAAAAATGAAATTTTGATTAAAGCACCACTTAGACTAAGTGATAGCAAAATCAATGAATTTATTTTATCTAAGCAAAAGTGGGTTGATGGTAAAATTAAGAAAATGGAAGCCTTGGAAGAATTTGCTGGTGGTTTTAATTTTGAAAAGTATATTTATAAATTCACTGAAATTGTTATGGAAACTAAAAATATTAGTCTTGATTATGACAGTTTAAGTGCATCTAAAAAAAATTTAGCAATAAAGAAACAATATATTGAAATGTTTGATATTCTTAAAGAAAGAGCGATAAGTCTTGCTGAACAATTTAATTTTAAGGTTAATCAAATATCATATCTTTCTTCAATTTATAAGTGGGGTTCGTATAATGATAAAGGTGAAATGAAATTAAACTATAAATTAATCATATTGCCAAAGGAACTTATTGATTATGTGATTATTCATGAACTTTGCCATTCAAAACATATGAATCATAAGCCACAATTTTGGAAAGAAGTGGAAAAGTATTGTCCTAACTATAAAACTTTAAGAAAAAATATGAAAAACTTTTCCTTTATTTTAAAAACAGATTTTTAAC
>CALWFX010000092.1 GCA_944377765.1 uncultured Clostridia bacterium | reverse complement strand
AGAATTCCAAAATTTTTATATTTCTCAACATCATCCGTTTTATTAAGTGGTTTCATAAAAATTCACACTCCTTTTAACAAGCGCCCACCAAAATGCATTTGGTACGTTAAAAGAATTAATGGCGGAGGCTTAGGGATTCGAACCCCAGTAGGCTATTAACCTAAACGGTTTTCAAGACCGCCGCTTTCGACCGCTCAGCCAAACCTCCATACTATTAAGTTTTGCTATTAAAGTATAGCAAAAACACTAAACTTTTGTCAACAGTTTTACTTAAATATTTTTAATCTATTATCTTTTTATTGAGTTTCATATGCTTTACAAAAAATAAATGTTTTGTAGGACATAACTTTTATTTTTAGCGAATTCATAAAATATTAACATGTTATATGTCTTTAACTTCATAAAAAATCATTTTTTATTAAAAATAACAAATAACTTTATTTGCATAATTTTATTTTAACTTGGAAAAAATATATTTCGGAGGAAAGTATATGAATTTTAACCCATTTGAAGAAAAAACAAAGAAATTAGATTCTTGCCTTATGAGTTTCAAAGAAATGGCACCAAAACCATATAGCAAATTGGAATCTAGTCCATACACACGCGTGCGCTGTATTTTGATGAATGGCACTGAGTATGAATCAGTGTGGTTTGGTCATCAGTTTCACAGACACTGCAATGACAACGATTTAAGACGCACAATGGCACTTATTCGTCGTAATGAACAGCAACAACAAAAGTTGATATCATCTTTAAAACCTGTTGATGAAAACTTGCTTGAAACTACAATTGGCTATGAACAACTTGCTGTTGATTTAACTGCATTTTTGGCACAACATGTGGATGACAAAAACATCAAAAATGCTCTTGATTTTGCCTTACTTGAAGATTTTGACCATTTGTATAGATACGCTAATCTGCTTGAAAGTGATATGGGTGCAAAGGCTGAAGACTATGTTGGAGATTACACAGAAATCATGCCAGGCAGACCGACAATTTTAGGCGGATTTTACAGAAATCAAAAAGGACGAGAAGTATATTCTGAAATTGCTATGGTGGAAGAACAACATGTAACTCAATATGGCAGTTTAATTGACCCAACAGCAACTTGGTTTGAAATGTGCTTAATGCATGAATACATTGAATGCTATCTTTACTATTCTATGTATTGTGATGAAAGTGATGAAAACATCAAAAAAATATGGGAAATGCTTTTGGAACAAGAAATATCTCATCTTCATGCTTCAAGTGAAAACTTGAAAAAATATGAAAAGAAAGATTGGCAAGAAGTTATTCCAAATGGCAATTTTCCAGAACTTATTTCTTTCAAATCAAACAAAAATTATATCAGAAACATCTTAAAAGACACAGTTTACAACACTGCTCACAGAGAAGGCTATGTCAATATTAACGAAGTGCCAGAAAATGCTGAATTTTTCAAATATCAGAAAAAAGTAAACAAAAAGCCTGAAGACGATGTTGTCCACAAAATCATTCAAGAGCATATGGATAGATTTGGGGAAGATTATAGAGTTCAAAACAGTGCCCACCCAGTTAAAGAATTGCAAGACAGAAAAAATGATAATATAACTGTTGGAAGAGTTTATACTAAATAAAAATTAAATTTTTAATAAAATAAATATTAATTAATTAATTGAAAAATATAAAAAGTCTAAAAATATCTAAAAATATTACAGAAAAATACTTTAAAATTAATTTTTAAAGTGTTTTTTTATAATTTAAATATTTTTATTAATTTTTTTTATTATTTAAAAAATATTTTTAATAAAAAAGAAACAGGCAATGCCTGTTAATCTTTTCTTCTATAATCAACATCGATTATATCTTTTCTTTTTTGTTCTTGTTTTTTAGCACTTGCTGCTGCCCATTTTTTTACAATTAAATTGGTTAATGGTGCCATTGCAATCATAACAAGTTGACCAACAATGATGTATATTGCAAACAAACTTGTATACATTAAGGTGAATATACCCAAAATTAATGGCATTATGATATACATTAATTTTCCACCTGGAGCAGATTTTCCTTTCATCAGTCTATTCGATAGGAAGATTGATAGGAAGGAAGCTCCCACTGCAAGAATAACCAAAACGAAATAACCATTAACACCCAAATCTCTTTCATCTAAACCAACAATAACAGCATCAAAAATTTGTTCTTCATAGTGGTTTTCTTCTTCAAGTTGTTTTTCTTCTTCGCTATAATAGTTATTTAAGTAACTTGTAATTTCTTCTTTGGTAAAAACTGGGCTTGTCATTGGAGATTCTGCTTTATATATATTTTTTATCCAAAGGAAACTCTCCATATTTTCAACATAGTAATCTGCTGTTTCATTTTCTGCAAGTTCTTTAATTGCCAAATTAACACTTGATAAAACTTGTCCTTCAACATCTCCGCCTTCTTCAGTTTCTTCTTTGGCATAGTTATTTATTAGATCAACAATTTCTGCATTTGTTTTATCATAAACAATAGCTATATTGTCTTGGCTGTATAATTCTTCATTTTCTGCGCTTAATATGGTTACTTTAAGAGTTTTAGCGTCAATATTTAAGTCTACATCAATGCTATATTCTTGACCACTTTCAATCACTTCATTGAGTTTTTGAGTAAACTCTTCATTCTCATTTAAAAGCAAGACATTATAATATGCAGTTTTGGTGTTTTCATATGATTTTACAATATTATACGATGACACATTTTGAAGCCCTGTCCAAAGAGTTAAAAACACCACCATTTGAAGTATCATCATAATAAGCATTGGAAGACAGGTTCCTACCATGCTAAATTGATATTTTTTATATATTTCAGATTGTTTTTTCTGCAACAAAACTTTATCATGTCCATATTTTTTTTGAACTGCTTCAAGTTCAGGTTTCATTTTTTCATTAATTTGGGAGTTTTTTAAATTTATTCTTTTATTAAAAATATCCACAACAGAAAAAATAATTCTAACAATAACCGCAAGAAGTATAACTGCTAATATATATGAGCCCATGGCAGATTTAAACGCTCCGAGAATGGTTTCCCACATCCCAGATGGTTCATTTAAAACTAACAGCATCAAAGAATCCATATGTTATCTCCTTTTATATTAATTGGCACAGGATCATATCCTCTTTTCTTTTGCCATGGGACACACCTAAAAAGTCTTTTTAAGCCCAAATAACCGCCTTTAAAACAGCCAAATTCTTCCACACAAGCAATAAAATAATTCGAACAAGTTGGCGTAAAAATACAACTATGTGGCAAACAAGGTGAAATTACATATTTATAAATAAAGATTGGTATAAGAAAAATTGTTTTATATAACTTTCTTTTTTTCATACTTTTTAAACAAGAATATTATTTCTTCCTTTAATAAAATAAAATCCAGTTCTTGTACCCCTTCTCTTGCCAAAAGAACATAATTTCTAAAAGGCAAAACTTTAATGTCTTTTCTTACTATTTCCTTTAAACGCCTTTTAAGTTTATTTCTTTTGTTTGCTTTACCAAGTTTCTTGCTGACAGAAAAACCGATTTTATAATTTTCATATTTACTTTTAACAACAAAAAGTGTGAAATGTTCTGTTGACACTCTTTCACCTTTTTTATAAATATAATTAAATTCCTTGTTCTTTTTAAGTCTATGCATAGAGTTATGCAGCAATCTTCTTTCTGCCACGATTACGGCGTCTTTTCAAAACATTTCTTCCGCCATTAGTTCTCATTCTTTCACGAAATCCATGAACTTTATTTCTTGTTCTTTTCTTAGGTTGATATGTTCTTTTCATCTTTCTCTCCTTCTAAGCAAATTTTAAATGATAAATTTTTACACGCCAGTAAATCTATAGCAGTGATAAAAAGTTTACTCTATATTATAAATTATAAAAATAACTTTGTCAACTATAAAATGCCAGTTTTTTTATAGTGTTCTTCCTTATCGACAAAAAATTGTGTTATCCTAGAAAAACTAAATATATAATTTGAATGTCTTCAACTTTAAAATTTAATTAAATAAAAAATAACCACATTTTTAAAACATGGTTATTTATATTTAAAAATTTAGAAAGTGACAACATCACCCAATCATACGAACAGGCAAAATTAAATACAAGAATTCATCTCCTTCCACAGGCACAATAACACATGGATTTGCAGGGCTATTGAAACAGATTTTAATAAATTCATCTTGATTTGCTCTTAAAGATTCAATAAAATATCTTGCATTGAAAGCAATAAGTAAATCTTTACCAGAAGTGTTTACAGGAACATTTTCTTTTACATTTCCAAGTTCTGAGTTAGAGGTTATACAAAGATTTTTTTCCTTAATTTCAAATTTAACACAATTTCCTTGTCCTACTTTTGAAAGCAAGGATGCTCTTTCAAGTGCATCTTCAAATTGGGTTTTGTTAATAATTGAAATTGTTTCATAGTTTGCAGAAATAATTTGTTTATAGTTTACAAAATCGCCTTCAAGTAGTCTTGTTGTAACTTTAATATCTCCAAAATCAACCATCAAGGTTGTTTTATCCACATAAACATTGATAATATCTTCACTATCATCCAAAATTCTTGAAATCTCATCCAAACTTCTTGCCGGAACAACAATGCTCATAGTTAAATTTGAACGAATATTCTTTTTAACCTTTGCAAGTCTATATCCATCAAGTGCAACAGCATTTAAAGTGTTTTTATCAATATCAAATAAAACTCCTTTAAGTATTGGTCTTGAATCGTCAACAGCAACTGAAAATCTTGTTTTGTTGATAATTGTTTTTAAATCTTTTTTTGAAATACCAAAATAGTCACTGCTTTCAAGTTTTTCAAAAGAAGGATATTCTAACACATTATAACATTGAATAATACTATGGCTATCATCATAACGAATAAGCATTTGATTTTTTTCATTGAGTTCAAGTTCAATCATCTCATTTGTAAGTTTCTTTATAAACTCAGTGATAAACTTACCAGGAACAACTGCTTCACCTTCTGTTTTAATGTTTGCTTTAATTTTCTTTTCAATTGAAAGTTCAGTGTCAGTTGCACTTAAAGTTAAAGTATCATCTTCAGCGGTAATTTTAATTCCTTCCAAAATTGGATTTGTAACCTTATTTGAAATTGCTTTACTAACACTTAAGAAAGCATCAGAAAGTTCCACACCATGACAACTTAATAACATTTTCTCTCTCCTTATATTTTTAATATACAATATTATATCACATATTTCGCGTGCGTGCAAGTATTTATATTAATTAATTTATAGTATAATTATGATATTAATTATAGGTGTGGAAATGTGGAAAAAACACCCAGTAAATCAACATTTAGTTACTTAGAAAAGAAGAAAAGTTTAAAAGAAACAACATATTGTGTTTTAAGGATGTGTATAACTATGTGTAGAACTATTTATACTTATCCACACCCATTGTGGACACTATTTTTTAAATAAAATAAAAAGGCTAAACATCCCTAAAATACGAACATCTAGCGTTTTATTAAATAAAAAAATAAGAAAAAATAAATATTAAGTAAAAGGTTAAAAAAGAGAAAAAACTAAGTAAATTTTATAAATTTTTAAACTAAAATTCAATTTTTATCAAATTTTTAATGTTTTATTTAGCATTTTTTGTTTTTTAAGAAAATGAGATAGTTAAAATAAAAATAAAAAGTTATCCACATTTATACAAAAATAAAACACAACAAAATTGTTGTGTTTATCTTGTTAATAAATCTTTAATATCTTTAATGTTATTTTGAACTTTCTTATTAACTTTAAGTTCTTCAGTTATTTTATCCCTTGAGTGCATAATGGTTGTGTGGTCTCTTCCACCAAAAATTTTTCCAATATTGACAAGTGGCAAGTTTAAAAGTTCGCTTATTAAATATATGGCTAACATTCTAGGTTCAACAATTTCCTTATTTTTCTTTTTTCCAATAATATCTTGATAAGAGATATTGAAATAATCACAGACAACATTTATGATTTTATCAGGGGTTAAGTCATTTTTAATTTCTTCCACTGGTTCTTTAGTGAAAATTTCCTTGGCTTCTGCCATTGTTGCCACTTTTTTACCATTTAAAGTTGCAAGAAAGTATACTTCACTAAGTTTTCCTTCAAGGTCACGAATATTAGAGTCAATTTTTTCAGCAATATAGTTGATAACATCATCTTCGGCATAATATTTTTCTAGTTGACTCTTTTTATGGAGAATAGCAATTCTTGTTTCAATGTCAGGAGATTGAATATCATGAATAAGTCCACTTGAAAAACGAGAACGAAGTCTGTCTTCAAGCATTTCAATTTCTTTAGGTGGCCTATCGGAACAAATAATAATTTGCTTGTTGTTCATGATAAGTTCGTTGAAAGTGTGGAAAAATTCTTCTTGAGTTTCCTTTCCGCGTGATAAAAATTGAATATCATCCACCATTAAAACATCCAAATTTCTATATTTTCCTCTAAATTCCATAATAGATTTGTTTTTTGTTGGAGAATATAAGGATGCAATATAGTCATTTGTGAATTGTTCACAGGTCACATATAAAATTTTAAGTTCTGGAGAAAATTCGTAAATATAGTTTCCAATTGCATGAAGAAGGTGAGTTTTTCCAAGACCAACACCACCATAGATGAAAAGTGGGTTATAGCGTTTACCTGGATGCTCTGCAACTGTTCTTGCTGCTGCATAAACAAATTGATTACTTTTGCCAACAACAAAGTTATCAAAGGTATATTTTTCCATAAAAGGTGATTTTTCTTCATGTTTTGAAGAATTTTTCTCATCAACTTTGTTATTTTTTAAATATTCAATCTCTTCATTTTGGTCTAAAACAGAAATTTTTAAGTTTTTTCCAGTAATTTCATAGACACAATCATTGATTTTATCAATAAAGTTTCTTAAAATTTGATTTTTTGCGGTAACTGATTGGGCTACCAAAATAAAATTATCTTTATCATCAATTTCAAGAGGTTTAATTGTTTTAATCCAAAGCATAAAGGAAACAGAAGAAGTTCTAAGCTCCAGTTTTTCTAACACTTGTTTCCAGATTGTTTCAATATCTTGCATACAGCACCCCTTTAGATTATTATACAAGATAAAATTTAAAATTTCAACTTTTTGTTTTCATTTTTTTCAAAAAAAGATAAAAAACATGATTTTTTAATAAAAACCATGTTTGTAAATAAAATTTTTATTTGTGTTCTAAATATAAAAATGGTTGTTTTCTATATTTTTTTGAAAAGCAATGATTGTCAAACCACATATAGAAGAATCTGTCTGCTGGAAAATAGTTATATCCATCGCATTTTTCATCTGTGATATCTTGCGGATCACAAAAGATAAGCATATCATCTTCATCACAATTTTTAGATTGTTCATCATAGCCTATTATAATTTTATAATGTCCACCATAATCAACATTTTCAACAATGACAGGAATATTTCTTTTAAGTTTGTCCAATATAAAATTTTTAAATTTTTTGAATGTTGGAAAAATAAGTTTACCTTTATGAAGTTTTCTATATTCAAAATTTGAAAAAACTTTAAAATTACCTTCTTTTTTTGATAATTTTTTAAAAAATTTATAAAAATTATTAAAATTTGTTCCTTTTGGATACTTTTTTGTTTTCATAAGTCGAGCTATATCTTTTTCTTTAAAGCGGAAATCGCCATAGAAATTTAAAAGCATAACCGCGCAACATGGTCCGCAATTCGCATCACCTTTTTGCTGTAATGTTTTAAAGTGAGAAATTATTGTTAAATTTGTTTTATCAAAGTTCTTTTCTTTTTCTATGTCATAAAAATTATATGTGTTATAATATTTATTTTTTATTTATTAACCTCTATATCTATATTATCACTAAACTGTTAGGTTTGCAAATTATATTTAATAAAAAAATTTAAGAAGTTATTAAAAAAAATTTTATTATAATAAGATATATTTATATATTATATATATATTATAATAATAAAGAAAATTTTAAATTTTTTGTAAAAGATGTAAAAGATAATCTTGTTTTATGTTATAATAAAAACATGAAGATAAAATCGCTTGTTTTAACAAATTTCAGAAATTATAAATCACTTAAAGTGGATTTTAGTGATAAAATTAATGTTTTTATTGGTAAAAATGCTCAAGGAAAAACTAATTTGCTTGAAAGTATATTTTATTGTTGTATTGGTAAAAGTTTTAAATCTATTAAAGATAAAGATATTATTAACTTTGATGAAAATGAAGGATACATTGGACTTTTAGCAGAAAGAAAATATAGAGAACTTAAAATTGAAGTGAAGTTATCAAAATTGCATAAAAAAAATATTTTAATAAATGCTTTGCCTATAAAAAAGATAGGCGAACTTATTGGAGAAATTAATGTTGTTTTCTTTTCTCCAAGCGAACTTAAACTTGTTAGAGAAAGCCCCGAAGAGAGAAGGAAATTTATGGATATAGATATTTCCCAAACAAACAAAAGATATTTTTATTTACTTTCAAGATATGAAAAAATTTTATCAAATCGCAATAAATTGTTAAAAAACAGTGAAAATATTGATTTTGTTAAGGAAACAATAGATATTTGGGACAGAGCAATTGTCCAAACTGCAAAGAAAATTGCATTTGAAAGGAAAAAGTTTATTGACGAAATAATGCCTTACACTGAAAAAGCACAATCATATTTAAGTGGTGGAAAGGAAGAAATTAAGTTAAATTATGTTTGTGGATGCAATGTTAAGTTGGATGAAAAATTTGAAGAGAATATGGATAAACTTTTAAAGAAGAATTTAGAAAAAGATTTTAAACTTGGTTACACAACAATAGGTGTACATAGAGATGATATAGATATTTTCTTAAATGGCGTGGAAGTTAAAAGTTTCGGCTCGCAAGGTCAACAGCGCACTGTTGCATTATCGCTTAAACTTGCTGAACTTGAAAGTATGTATCTTCGAACTGGAGAATATCCAATTTTGATGCTAGATGATGTGTTCAGTGAACTTGACAGTGAAAGGCAGGCAAGGCTTTTAAAATTTGCTGACCGAACTCAAACTTTTATAACTTGCACAGACGAAAAGAAAATCACAGGAAAAATATTTGAAATTGAAAAAGGTAAAATAAAAACTATAAAAAATTAAAAATTATTAAAAATCTAACAAAAATCATTAAAAAATACAAAAAAATGTTAAAAAATTTAATTTTTTGGCATTTTTTTATTGTTTAAAATTAATTTTTTAGTTATTAAATAATATTATTCTGTTTTAAAAAGAATTATTTTAAAAAACAATATTTTTTATAATTTAATATTAATTTTTGAGGATTTTCGACAATAAAAATTTTCATTTTATTTTTTATTCTAATTTTCTCATTTTAAATTTAAGCAATTAGAGAAAAATTATTTGTAAAAATCTTTATGTATGTTATAATATAAATAACTGGAAATCTTGTAGTTTAAATAAAGTTAGCAAGTTTTTTGGTGCATACATAAAAATTTTTAAGGAGAAAAACATGAGTACTTATATCTTTTGGGGAACCATTGCATTTTTCGTTATTGCACTTTTAATTGGTTTTTTAATTGGTTTAGGCAGAGGAATAAAGCGTGCTTCAACGCATATACTTTTTGCTGTTGCAAGCATTATTATTGCTTTCTTTATCACTAAACCTATCACAAGCGCCATCATGGCAGTTAATATTAATGTGGATGGGTCATTAATATCAATTTCTGATTATATAATAAAAATGGTGTCAGAAAATATTATTGATTTAAGCAATTTTGATTCCGCTTCTGCCTTTATTCAAAATTTGCCTATGGCGATTGCAAATCCAATAATTTTTATGATTGTTTTTCTTCTTGTTTATTTGCTTTTAGATATCATTTATCTTGTTGTTGCAAGAGTTAGTTTTGGTTCAAAACGCAACGATTTTTCTTCTCATAAGCCACATAGATTGTCAGGCTCAGTAATTGGGCTTATTGAATCTTTCATATTTATTTTAGTTCTTTTCGCACCAATCACATCTTTAACAAACACATATGAAGAGATTGTGCTTTCAAGTTCTTCACAGTCAACTGAAGTTAATGAAAATAGTATGCCAACAATCAACGACTTAGTGAGTGAAAATATTCCTGCAGAAGTCAATGAAATTATTGTTGCATATAATGCTGGTGCCCTTGGAAAAGTATGTTCTTTTCTTGGTTTTGATGATGCAATGTTTGATGGTCTTTCTTCTTTTTCTGTAGATGGAGAAAAAATCACATTTAGAAGCGAATTGAGATCTATTGCAGATTCATACAATAGTGTGGCAAGTTTTTATAACAAAGTCAGTGCTGGAGATTATGAAAATCTCAACTTCACTTCTGTTAAAGAAAACTTGCAAACTTTCATGAAAAATGGACTTTATAAAGCTGTTCTTGTTGGCACAATAAAAGATTTGGTAGTAAATTTTGATGAAATTAAAGATAGTCTTCAAACAGAAATTCCTTCTTATGTTGAAGATATTATAAGAGATATACAAGCAAAATTTAGCACTGAAGATTTTGATGCTTACACATATATCACAAATGATTTAAATTCAATTTTGGAAACAATGGAAGTTGTTGTCAATGATGGAACTTTTAAAGAAATTATGGAACTTGACACTCAAAATCTTGAAAGTATATTAAATTTTGTTACAATGAAAGAAAACACAGTATCAAGTGCTTTAAAAAGTGTTGTTGGTCTTAATCTTGTGTCAGATGCACTTCCAACTGTTTTAACAATGGCATCAGAACAACTTGAAAATATGTATCAAAACGAAGAAGGTTTGGTTGTTGGGCTTAATGTTAATGTGACAAAAACTGAACTTACAGACATGATTGATTCAATCATGAATATCGTCAATGAAATTAAAACTTTAAATGACGAAGAAAATATTTTTGACATTTTAGAGTCAGAAGATATGATGGATACAATAATGAATTTAAAAGATATTGGCGGAGTGCTTGACAGTTTAGGCAGTGTGCTTGATGAAGCAAATTCTCTTAAGATATTTAACTATGAAACCGAAATTAACGAAGACTTAGTTAGCGTTCATGCATTTGAAAACTTTGTTAAAATTATGGGAATTGATGTTCTAGGCGAAGATGTTCATGTTGAAAATGGTATGGATAATCTTGAAACATACACAGAATTCTTTAATTATATAAAAACTCCTATTACAAAGATTGTGGATAGTGGGCTTAAAGATGTATTAAATTCTAGTGCTGATTTCGATGCAATACTTGATATTTTAACCGAAGAAATTGCAACTGACAATGAATTTTTGGCAAAACTGCTTATGCCATTCTATGACCTTGATAAGGCAAGTATCAGTGGTCAAACCTTGAAGGCAATGGTGTTTGATACAGTTATTTCAAACTTGGAAACAAATCTTGAAGGTTTTGTTGCTCTTTCTGATGGCGAAGATAGTTATGAAAACTGGTATGCAAAACTTTCTTCCATTGGAGAACTTTTAGATGTGCTTAACAGTGGAGATATTGAAGGTCAAACTTATCTTAAATATATGTTAAGCGAAAACGCAGATCAGTTCACTCTTATCTCTCAAATGAACACCGATGGTGCTATAACAGATTTACTTAATATTGTTTTTGGCAACATAATGTATAGTCCTATTTACACTGATATTTTCACTGAACTTGATAATCAAGTGGGAGATATAACAGGCGTTATTCCAACAACAAAATATGAGAATTTGGCAGACGAAAAAGCACTTTATATAAGCACAATAACAGAACTTTTAAATACTTTAAACTCTGATGTGTTAGATTCTGAAAATATGCAAGATAAACTTGTGGTAATTGGAGAAATTTTGGATATATTAAAAGTATCTGCAGATAAAAATGTTTTCAAAGATGTCTTTATAAATTTAATTTGGTATTTGACAGGAGATGTTATTGATGATAATTCAATTTATCTTGATGAAACTCCTTGCGAAAATGCTGAAGATATAAAGACTTACATAGGTGTTGTTGACAAAACAACAGGTTATTATGAAATTTCATTTGCAAGTATACTGGAAGAAATTGCAGATGTTTTGGAATTTGCAGACAAATTAAATGCTAGCATTGAAAATATTAACTTGAGTTCTACAGAAGATATTCCAGATTTCGTCAACGCAATTCATTCTACAATTGACACTCTTTATAGCAACGACCATGAGAAAGGTGTTAAAGTGATTAATAACGCAAACAAGATTGTTAAAGATATTTTAACAAGTGAACAAATTGAAAGTTATGGCACAGAAATCTCTATTGCAATTGAAACTTTGTTCCAAGAAGAATATGGTGAATTTGTGGCACCTTTAAAAACCTTACTTGGTCTTGGAGAATAAATATGAATTTTAAACATATTCCAGTTATGCTGAGTGAAGTGATTTCTGGGCTTGATATCAAAGAAAATGGCGTGTATGTTGATTGCACAGTTGGTGGTGCTGGACATTCTTTTGAAATTGCCAAAAGGCTTAAAGGTGGCAAGTTATATTGCTTTGATAGAGATGAAGATGCCATAAAAGAAAGCACTAAAAAATTGGAAAAATTTAAAGACAAGGTGGTTTTAACAAAGCTAAATTATAAAGACGCTCCGCAGTTTTTAAAGGAAAATGGGATAAGTAAAATTGATGGAGTGTTAATTGACCTTGGAGTAAGTTCTCATCAAATTGATGAAGGAGAAAGGGGTTTTAGTTTTTTACATAATGGTAAACTTGATATGCGTATGGG
>CALWFX010000091.1 GCA_944377765.1 uncultured Clostridia bacterium | reverse complement strand
TAAACGATATTTATACTCAAAAAACTGATCATCTTTCCAGTTCTCAGAAATTTTATCAGTCAAAATTCTTATTGAATCCAATTTCATTTTAAAATATGCCGATAAACTTAAAAATTTACTTTCTCTTGAAATATGCCCTGAATTTATAAAGCCTAGAAATGTATTATTTGGTATATCAATCACTTTAAATTCCAAATTATCCTTTCTTTTCTCATAACACCCAAGTTTTTGCTTGTAAACATTTAAATCACAATTCAAAGAATTTAAGCATGGCAATGACATATTTTTGAAAACCTTGCACATATCCTTAAGTGTTATCCCAATATTATTTTCATGCCACTTTTCAAAATTTATATCGTTTTTGTTTAAAAATGCAAGCACACTTATAAGTTCCAAATGAAGCTCGAACAATTTTTCAATATTCAAACTTGCGTTTTTAAGAGTATCATCAGTTTTAACACAAATTCTATCATATGGACCTTTTAGCATATTAAAACTCCTTTAATAATCATTATATTTATATGATATTAAAAGAAAATGCTCTAAAAATAAAAAAGATTTTAATTTTAAAACTAAAATCTTTATTGTTCTAAATTATCTCCGCTTGAAACTTCTTCTGTATCTTTCTTTTTCCTTCCACTTATCTTTCTTGCAATTAAACATACAAGTTGTTCAATTCCAAAATAAACATACATTGAAAGAAGTGAAGCAAGTGAATAAATGGCAAGATAAAATGGAATGAAAAGCCAAGGATTTGTAATTTTAACAAAATCGCTGACAAGTGGAATTTGCCATATAGTATAAGGTCCCATATACATAAGGTTTATTTCAGGATTTTTTGTAATAGCATATAATATTAAATTTAAAATTAAGCCGAATGCACACCAAACAAGAAAAACAGCTCCGCCTTTAAGGAAAGTTTTAAATGATGGACGAATCCTTTTGCTGACAAAAAGATAAATTGCAAGTAATGACAAAACCATGTGATGCTGAACTGATTGATAAAGCATTAAAATATAATGTGTGTTAAAAATCGCAGATGGCATAACAATTGCAGATATTCCAGAGAAAAATCCATAAACTGCTATAAAAGCATATAAATATTGATTAAATTTTTCTGCCTTTTTACTTGTGGAAAGAAAACCTGCAAGAATAATAGTATACATAACAGCACTGCAAGGTTGAAGTGGAAGATGTTGCCAATCATATTCAAAATTACCTTGGTCATAAATTAAAATTGTCTGTTTTAATATTTCAAAAAGTAAAAGCCAAAAACCAAAAAATAAAAGAATAATTTTATTTTGTTTGTCTGTTGTTTTCCTTAAAAAGACACATATTAAAACAACAAGTATAATAAAAATTCCAAGCATCAAAAAATGAACTAACCCAAAAATCTTTGGTGTGTTTTCAATTGTGAAAGAAAGAAAATCAAGCATGACAAACTCCTTTTCATTAGCATAAACAAATTACATAATTATAATACAGTAGTTGCATAATATAATGCAACTAATTAATATAAGTTTTAATAATTAATGGTCGAGATGGCGGGATTTGAACCCACGGCCTCACGGTCCCGAACCGCATGCGCTACCAACTGCGCTACATCTCGTTTAAAAGACTAAGAAGTCTTTTATTTAATAAATCGAATATAATCTTCCTTTCTTTTAATGTTTGGGTGTAAATTTCCATCAGCATAACCTAAAACACAATGTCCAATACCAACATAATTTTCACTCACACCCCATTCTTTTAAAAGTTTTTTACCTTCTTCTGTTTCAAATTCTTCCTTTGCACGATGTATCCAGCAAGAACCAATACCAAGACTGTATGCCGCATTCATAAGATTACCCATAACCAAACTTCCATCTTCAATATATGTTCCAATATTCTTATCTGCCAAAACAACTAAAACTGTTGGAGCGTTATAAAATGGGTCAACCTTTGCTCCCAAAATTGATGCGTTAAGTTTAGAAAGTTTTTCAATTTTCTGTTTATCTTGTATTACTAAAATAATTGGCGATTGCAAACCTTTTCCACATGGAGCATATGTCCCCGCTTTTAAAATTAAATCTAAATCTTCTTTTTTTATTTGTTCACTTTTAAATTTTTTGCAACTTTTTCTTTCACACAAACATTTGATAACTTCGTTCATATTTTCCTCCTAATATAATTATATCACAAGAAAAATTAAACAACAAATTTTTTACTTACTCAAAAACTATAAAAGATTTTTTTATAAACAAACAATCTTTTGCTAAAAATATAAAAGATATAAACCTAGCAAATTTCATTAAAAATGAAAACAAACTTCATGCTTACCTTTCCATCTTTCAACGACCTTCTTAGCAATAGAGTTGCGACCAACTCGCCAATTTTTTGCGAGTTGCGTTTGGTCGCATATAGAGAAAAAACAAGCGAAAAGACGATGCTTTTCAAACTTGTTTGAAAACGAGTTATAGCGCAGTTTTTTCTCATGGAGCGGACAATGGGAGTCGAACCCACCTCTCAGCCTTGGGAAGACCATATACTACCGATGTACTATGTCCGCAAATAAGGCAAAAAGCCTTATATAAATAGATATTAATTTAAAATTTTTTGCACTTATCAAAATTTTTTTAATAATCTAAAAAATATTTAGAAAATGATAATATCACTTATTCTTGAATGTTTGGTGGAGTAACAATTGGTCCAACTGCTGAATTTAAAGTAAGTTCAGTAATCAAATTTGAAACATATCCAAGCATAATTCTGACAGGTTGACTGTTTTTGATGTAATCTTTTGGGTCAGGGAGTCTTGAAAATTCAATGCTATCAACAGGAATATCAATACTCATTGAAACAGCAACTTTAAGTAAACTCATTGGAGAAACTTGAAGAGTTCTTGTAAGTGTTACTCTAACAACTTCTTCGCCGACTTTTCTGATATCAAGCATATCTTCAGGTTTAATATTGACCATAACCCCATTTTGAGGATTTTGCAATTTTTCAAAAACGACTTTTTCCAAAATTGGTTTAACAAGAAGTGGTTTAATAACTTTTTCTTCCATTTTAATGCTCCTTAAAATAATTTAGACATATTCTAACATATTTAAAAGGAAAAAACAAGAAAAAATGCAAACTTACATTTATTTGCATTTAATCATAAGTTTTAAACTATATTTCAAAACCCAAATCTTTAAAAACTTTATCATTAAAAATAACTGATGGATGATTTGGTTTTATTTTTTTGCATTTTTTGTGAAAATAATATGATTTTTTATAGTTTTTTAAACGAAAATACAAAACACAAAGTTGAAGATTAGGAATAAAGGAATAATAATCAACTAAAACAAACCCACCCCTTTTTAAATTCATCTTACAACCAAGTGCAAGTTTATAGTAATATATAGATTTTTCATAATTTATGTCAAAATAAATCTTCCCTAATTGGCAAAGTATTTCCGCCCTAGGTAAATCATACACAAAACTTTGAAACAAAATTTTAAGAGCATTTTCTCTGTCATTCAACTCTAAGTAACAATAACTCAAATTTAAGCACGCTTCAATCTTATTTTCCACCCAAGCATCTTTTAAATTTAAAAAATCTTTAAATTCTTTAATTGCCTGCAAATATTTTGCATTGTAATATAGTTCTCTTGCATAATAAAATCTTGCTCTTGCAGATAAAACATCTCCTTGAAGAAGAATTTTTTCATAAATTTCAAGGTTTCTGTTTTTTCTCTCTTTCTCGCCTTTAAAATGATATATCCTTATATCTTCATGAACAATAATTCCACTTGGTGCAATAACTTCATGCACTGGTTCCAGCCAAACATATCCTTTGCCATTTTTTATTAATCGCTCGCGTTCAAATTCAAATGTAGGTTTAAAATTTTTATCATAACCGGTAACATATTTGAAAAAAGCCATATCAAAATTTAATTTTTGATTTTTAAGTTTAATAATTTTACCTATATCGGCATCAAAAATAAAGTCATCTGCATCAAGCCACATAAGATAGTCACAAGTGCCTTTGCTGAAAGCAAAATTTCTAGCCTTAGAAAAATCATCACACCACTTAAAATGATAAATTTTGTCAGTATATTTTTTTGCAATTTCAATTGTTTTATCAATTGACCCAGTATCCACAACAACAATTTCGTCTGCAAATTTTTGACAGCACTTTAAAATTCTTTCAAAAACTTTTTCTTCATTCTTAACAATAAAACAAACGCTAATAGTAAATTTCTTCATATTTCAAAATATGTAATAACACATACATTTGTTAAACGTTTTTTGTTTAAATTGACAAATTGAGAGGTTTATGATAAAATTATAGGCATGAAAAAAGCACTTGTATTTTTGGACTATAATGGAACTATTGAAGATATTTTGTTAAGAGGTGGCAAAGTTTTTAATAATGGCATCTCAAAGTTTATCAATTTCTTTCAAGGCAATGTTGACATTGTCATAATCACATCGGCAAAGGCTTCAAGGTTAGAAAATAACGACAAAACAGAAAATGAACTTAAAGAAGAACTTACAAGTCTTTTTTCCATACTTCCACCTTACACATCAAAGCACTTTAAATTTTTGTTACAATCAAGTCTAAAAAAAATAGACAAAATTGATATAGATAATAACTCTATAAGTTTCAATAATTTACCTTTTAATATAAATGGTTATAGTAAAAAAGAAGGTGTGGAAGAATTTTTAAAACAATATGACCCCTTGCATGAATATTCCACTTGTGTTTTTTGTGGGGATTCTATTGTGCTCGACTTACCAATGCTTGACGCAAACACTTTAACACAAGATAAATACTTTATTTTTCCTGCACCAACAAAAAAACATATCAAACTTAATGACGATATAACATATAAATTAAGTTTTAATCCGAGCAAAAAACTATACTATTCCAATGAAGAAAATGATAATATCCCAAAAGATTTAAAAATAATCAGAACTGCTTCAAAAAGTTATGGAGTTGGAAAAGGCTTTGAATATTTAACCACATATCTTTCGCTTAAAGAGAAAATAAACACAATAAAGGAAAAACCAAATGACAAAGTTTTGTGATTGCTGCCCAAGAAAATGTCAAATAAATAGAGCTGAACAAGTGGGATTTTGTAATGAAAAAAACAGAATAAGAATTGCCAAAATCATTGATAATTTTATGTGGGAAGAGCCTTGTGTAACAAAAGAAAATGGTGTTTGTGCCATCTTTTTTTCAGGATGTAATTTAAAGTGTTCTTATTGCCAAAACTATGCAATTTCCAAAGGACAAGTTGGAAAAGAATATTCTATTCAAGAATTTATCAACCTTCTTAAAGATAAAGAAAAAACTAACTCATATTTTGATTTCATCACTCCCACTCACTTTTCAGAAGTCATTCTCAACGCTTTAAAAATGTATAAGCCTAAAATACCAATAATATGGAATTCTTCAGGCTATGAAGACATTGAAATGCTAAAAAAACTTAATGACTATATTGATATTTATCTTATTGATTTTAAATATTCAAACAACGCTATCGGACAAAAATATTCCAATTGCCAAAATTATTTTGATATTGCAAAAAAGGTGCTAAATTTTTGTATTGAAAATAAAAAAGATGTCCACGATGGAAATTTTCTTAAAAGAGGTATAATAATAAGGCATTTAGTTTTACCAAATGAAATAAATAACTCCCTTGAAGTGTTAAGTCTTTTAAGTGAAAGTTGTAAAGACAGAATAATTAGTGTAATGTCACAATTTACACCAACCCCAAACAGCCCTATACAAAGAAGATTAAAACCAATTGAATATAAAATAATCACAAAAAAAATTGAAGAACTGGGGTTTAAATATGGCTATATACAAGATTTTGACAGTGCAAGCGACTGTTTTATACCAAATTTTTTAAATTAAATGAAAATATTATAAATTTATTTGACTTAAAATGAAAATAATAATATCATATAGAAAAGGGGAATATATATGAGTGCAACAAAAAAATATGTAATAATAAGTTCAATATTTTGTGTGTTAACAATTGTTGTTTTTGTTCTTGCCCAATTTAAAATTATAACCAATTTAGATTCTTTGCTTTGCATGGTTTATGTTACATATTTCACAGGAATTGCACTATATTATAACGCAGTTAAATTAAGAAGTGATGGAAAACTTCCTTCTTCAAAGTTGATGCTTACCTTCGCCCTTGTCATAATGGCAATTTCTGTTGCAGTGCTAATTTATGGATTTGTAACTGGAGATATTTCGCTTTGGTAAAATAAAAAATGAGAATGAACTTTTCATTCTCATTTTTTGTTCGCTTCGCTCTTAATTTCATAAAAATGCCCTGCATTTTTATGACACACATTCATATTCTGATACTTTAATTGTAAATTGAAAGCCCTGAACTGATGTGGCAAATTTCTGTGTCAGTCCACCATACTCTGTTCGACAGGTTATGTTGTTTATATTTGTTCCCATGTCGCGAGTAAAGTATATTGTTATTCCAAGTATATCTTTCACAATGGCTGAGAACTTAACTTCGTACCTCCCTTCAACCTGTTTTATTTCTTCTTCAGACGAGATAAAGATTTTGTCAGTTGCTGTTTGTGTTGTTACTCCGCTTGTTCCAAAACTTTCAACTTTTGGGCTATATGAAACTAGATATGTTGAATTCTCTGCATTTTTAACTACATTCTCAAAATTAGTGGTGACTCTATTGTCATAGCCTTGGTCTATTCCCAAACTGCTTGTTGCAAACTGCCCTGCATACACAATTGTATCCATTATTGCCATAGTGTCGGTTGTTGTGCCATATCCAACTTTTTGACTGGAATTTCCAGTTAATCGCCATTTGATTGGCTCAACTTTATACCATGTATTATTGTATCTCAAATATTCTTCTCTGTTTTGTAGTGTATATGAATCATATGAAAGAGTGTAATAAACATCTTTACCAGAATGTTTTAAAGATATATTTGAAATATTAAACACAAATTTACTTCCATCTCCCAAGTATCCACCATTGAAAATTACATACAAAGTTGAATTTTCTCCTGAATTAAAAGTTAAAGAAATATTGCCATTTGAATTTAAATCTAAATAAGCAACCTGTTTTCCTTCATTATTATTATTTTCTGGAAAGGTATTTAACACTTGTAATCTTAAACTGCCATTCATGTTTGTTTCATCTGCAATTTCAAAATTAAATGAAATGGTGTAGTCTTGATTTTTTTCTACATATATTTGTCTGCCTATAATTTCCCAGCCATCAATGGTTGAAATTGTTAATTCATTTTTTGCATTGCTAGAATCATACTTAACTTCAATTTGGTCATATGAATAGTATTCTGTCCACTTTAACATATTATTTTCTAATTGTTTGGTTGTGATTTCATATTTATTTCCTGTTGAAGATTGGTCTGACTCTTCATTTGTCAATAAGCGGAAATTTCCTAGGCTAAATGTTACTGTTTGTCCATCATTGACATATCCACCATTTATTGCGACCCACATTGTTGAGCCTTCATTTAAATTTGCAAAATTTGCAGATACCCTTCCACTTCCTGCTGTTGTTGGCAATCTATATGTTAAATAATCCCTATCAGTGCATGGTGAATTACTTATTCCACCATTACTGATTATTTGAACTGCTAATCCATTGTATCCTTGGAACTGATCTTTATCAGTAAAACTTGGATTTGCTGTTTCTTCAGAAAGTTCAATATAATCGCTTTGAATAACATAATCAAATGTCAAAGTATATGTTTTACCATTTGAAATTATTGGTGATGGTATCTCAATTGCTAATATTTCCCAAACTCCAACTGTTGTTAATGTGAATGTTGTCATTTGGGTTGTTTCATTATAAGACATATTTGAATAGTTGCTTCCATAATATTCTGTCCAATTTCTTAAATCGCTGTCTATTATTGAACTTTGTGGATATTTACCCATTTCAACATAATAGTATCCGCCTTCTTCGTCATAGTATGCTGGGTTGTTCGGTGTTCCCCATGCATAGAAAGTGTGGTTTTGGGCTTCAACTGTAAATGTATAACTATTGGATGTTCCAACAGCACTTGCTGTGCTATCGTTCGTTGTTGTCCACCTATCAAATTTATACACCGCTTTTGTTGTAACAGAAATTGTGTAATTGGTTCCATAGTTGACAGACACTTCTTTGTATCTTCCCACATTATCGCTATACCATGAAGTTGCAGGCTTTGTTATGTCATCTATGCCAGTCATAGCATATATTCTTACTTTGTAACTATTAACCGTCCACTGTGCAACAAGTTCAACATTGCCATATTTTCCTTTGACACTTTCACCACTCTTGTATATTGTTCCACTGCTCCAATTCCCAACACTTGTTTTTGGTTTCCAGCCGTTAAATGTGTAACCTGTTCGTGTGGTTGAAGCAAGTGTAGAAGAACTTTCTATATTATAATTTAAATCACTTATTGTGTTTCCGCCATTTTCGTCATAGGTGATTAAATAAGAAATTGGTGTCCAAACAGCATAGAGAGTGACATTTTGAGAACTTGAATAACCCGCATTAAATGTGTAGGTTGCACCAGAAGCATAGCCTGCACTTGTGGCACCACTAGTTGTTGCCCACCCCTTAAAGGTGTATCCTGTTCGAGTTGGCACAGTGCTTGTAACTTTTAGGCTAACACTTGTCACCTTGTTGCCATATTGGTTCCAATATTGCGTGCCTGTTGTTGAACTGCCCGAAAAACTTCCACCATTGGCGTTATAAGATAGTGTTACTGTTCTTGAAGATGTTGCATACCAATATAGAGTTGATGTGCTTTGTGTGTAAGTTGTACTTGTTACACTTGTGTTTGGAACATATGTGCGACCTGTTCCATTTGAATCGTTATAAAGCCAACCATATAAACTCCAGCCATTGGATGTATAATAAGAAAGTGCTGAATTTGAATAGGTTGTAAATGCTTGATTATAGGTTCTCTTTTGAACAGATTCTGCCTGTCCGCCACTATTGTTGCGATATCTATAAACATTATCATACTGATTAACTTGCCAAACTGCATAAAGTGTCACATTTTGAGAAATTAAATATCCTTCATCATAAATATATGTGTCGTTAGAATTATAATCTACACTTGTGGCACCGCTATATGATGACCAACCTTTAAAGGTATAACCTGTTCGTGTGGGCACAGTGCTTGTAACCTTTAAATTGACACTTGTCACCTTATTACCATATTGATTCCAATATTGTGTGCCTGTTGTTGAACTGCCAGAGAAACTTCCGCCATTGGCATTATATGAAATAGTAATTATTCTCGATGAAACTGCATACCAACCAAGTGTTGATTGGCTTTGCGTGTAAGTTGTGTTAGTTACAGTTGTGCTTGGAGCATATGTGCGACCTGTTCCATTTGAATCGTTAAAAAGCCAGCCATATAAGCTCCAACCATTTTCGTTGTAATATGTAACTGCTGTTGAAGAATAAGTTGTAAAGGATGCGTTGTAACTTCTTGATTGATTTGAAGACGCCTGATAGCCAGCATTATTACGATAATAATATGTATTTGTAAAAGTTTTAGGTGACCAAACTGCATATAAATTCACTGTTCCACCACTTGTTGTTGTGAGATTGCTGACATATTGTCCACCTGAATATTGCACAGAACCAGTTGAAGAAGTTGCCCAACCAGAAAAATTATACCCTGATTTTGAAAAAGCATTAACCTTCAAATTTTGCCCCTGGTCATAGGTGAAAGTTTGATTGCTCATGCTTCCACTTGTTGCACCATTACCATTAAACTTAACATAATAAGTTATTGGCGTATATTGCGTTTTAAAATTATAAACAACACCATTGCTTCCATCACTTGTTGCATTGCCATAAGTTGAGGTTCCTCTTAAAAAATTTTGTGCTGCATTGCTCTCTATTCCAAAAAAACCAGTATTATTAGTGCTTACCACCTTATTACCATTTGTATTAATCCATTGAAAAGTGTAACCTGCCCTTGGCGAAGCAGAACAATAAGTTCTTGTTGTATCTCCAAAATATCCACTTATACTAAATGAAGTTGCACTTGTTGGACCATAAGTGCCCGGTACTCGAAAGCCTCCCCAAGAAGTTGAAAAATTCATTTTAACTTTTCTTGCAGACTTAACATAAATTGAACGAGCACTTGACAATTTAAAATGCCCAGTGCTAACCTTAGTGTTACTGTCATCACCATCATAACTGTCGTTTCCAGTGAATTGTGAAGTCATATCTGTTCCAGTGCAAGCAGAAGTGGAATAATATCCTCTGAGCCTGTAACCTGAACTATATGCTATTTGCGTAACAACTTCTCCCCAATCTCTATTAGTAAAGTAAGAATGTGCTGTTCCAACTCCTGTTCCATTTTGTGCCCATGTCCAAAAAGGACCTGAATTTGACCAGGTTTCCACTGTTCCACCATTTGTATTGTTTCTGCCTGTTGGATAAGTCTCATTAAAAGACATTATGTATGCATCAAGTCTATACCCTTGTGCAGAAATTTCTTCATCCTCGTCTGGCTCATCAATTTCTTCGCCAGAATTATCATTTTCATTGTTATTTTCTTCTTGTAAATAAGATTGATTGCACCCCGCCAAAAGAAAAGCACTGCCAGCAAAAGCAGTTCCAACAAAAAGAAATGAAAATAAACAAAGCAAAAACTTTTTCAACTTTTCTCCTTTTAATTATAAAAAATTCGAAAATTTCTTAATTATTATGTATTAATTTTAATTTTTTGATAAATCTTTTATGAAATTTTTTAATTTAAGCGCAAACTCTGTTTGTTTACAAAATCATTTTATCAAATTCCTTCCCTTAGTCAACTTTTTTGTGGTATTTTTTTATATTTATTATATTTTAACTCAAATTTAAAAAAAATCTGTATGCTTAGATTATATAATTTTATTCTATATATCCACTATTTTTATTATTTTATTACTATAATTACATTTAATGTAAAAATAAAAACCCATTATTAAATAATGAGTTTTTAACTACCAAAAATTATAATATTTTATTCTTTGTCGTCTTGTTTTTTTGGTTCAATGCGTTTAAGGTCAATTCTGCCCTTATCGTCAATCTTAATTACTTCAACTTCAACATCATCTCCAACCTTAACAACATCTTCCACTTTATTAACACGCTTTGAAGAAAGTTTTGAAATATGAATCATACCTTCTTTTCCAGCACCAAGGTCAACAAACGCACCAAAACTTGTTATTCTTGAAACTTTGCCATCATAAACATCGCCAACTTCAATTTCTTCAACAATTGAAAGAATAATTTTCTTTGCTTTTTCATTCATTTCACTGTCAACAGATGCAATGAAAACAGTTCCATCGTCTTCTATGTCAATTTTAACTCCAGTTTCAGCAATAATTTTGTTGATTGTTTTTCCACCAGAACCTATAACATCCTTAATCTTTTCTGGGTCAATTTCAAAAGTGATAATTTTTGGAGCATATTTTGAAATTTCTTTTCTTGGCTCAGAAATGCAAGCAAGAAGTTTGTCCATAATATACATTCTTCCAATTTTTGCTCTTTCAAGTGCTTCTGTCAAGATTGGTTTATCAATACCCTTAATTTTAATATCCATTTGAATTGCAGTAACACCCTTTGCTGTTCCTGTAACTTTAAAGTCCATGTCTCCCAAGAAATCTTCAAGGCCTTGAATATCTGAAAGCACTGCAACTTTGTTTGATTTTTCGTCTTTAATAAGTCCCATTGCAATGCCAGCAACTGGTGCAGAAATTGGCACACCGCCATCCATAAGAGCAAGAGTTGAACCACAAACACTTGCCATTGAAGAAGAACCATTTGAAGACAAAACTTCACTCACAATTCTTAATGCATAAGGGAAAACATCTTCTTTTGGAACAACAGGCTCTAATGCTCTTTCAGCAAGTGCACCATGACCAATTTCACGACGACCAGTTGATTTAATCATTTTTGCTTCGCCAGTTGCATAAGGTGGCATATTGTAGTGGTGAACATAACGATTAACTTCTTCATCGTCAAGTCCATCAAGTTGTTGAACATCGCTTACTGTTCCAAGTGTCAAGCAAGAAAGAACTTGTGTTTCGCCACGAGTAAACACTGCACTGCCATGCACTCTTGGCAAAATGCCAACTTCGCACCAAATAGGACGAATTTGTTCCAAAGTTCTTCCATCTGGACGCACGCCTTTTTCAAGAATTTTTGCTCTTACTTTTTCTTTTGTCATCTTGTAAAGAACATCGCCAATTTCTCTTTCTTTTTCTGGGAACAATTCTGCAAAGTGTGCTTGAACATCTTCACTTACTGCATCTTGTCTTGCTTGGCGTTCATGTCTATCAAAAGTGTCAAGAGCATTATCAAGCATACTATCAGCATATTCTCTAACTGCCTTGTCAATTTCATCTGGAATAACATAGTATGGAATTTTTGGATTTACAGGTTTGCCAATTTCTGCTTTAACATCTTTAATAAATTTAACAATTTTCTTAATTTCTTCATGAGCAAACATGATTGCATCCAAAACAACATGTTCTGGAACTTCGTTTGCTCCTGCTTCCACCATTAAAACCGCTTCATCTGTTCCTGAAACTGTTAAATGCAAATCGCTTTTTTCTCTTTCTTCTTGATTTGGGTTGATAATAAATTTACCATCAACAAGCCCAACCAAAACAGAACCAGTAGGTCCTTGGAAAGGGATATCTGAAATTGACAATGCAAAAGATGAGCCAAGCATTGCAAGTGGTTCAGGGCTTACATCTGGATCAATTGAAAGTGCTGTTGCAACCACAACAACATCATTGAAAAATCCCTTTGGAAAGAGTGGACGAAGAGGTCTGTCTATAAGACGAGAAACCAAAATGGCCTTATCAGAAGGTCTACCTTCTCTCTTCTTAAATCCGCCCGGAATTTTGCCAACTGAATACATTTTTTCTTGGTATTCAACAGAAAGTGGAAAAAAGTCAATACCCGGTTTTGGTTCATCGCTCATGGTAACATTAACCATAATAACAGTTTCGCCACAAGTAACAAGACATGAGCCGTTTGATTGTCCGCAAAGTGCTCCTGTTTCAAAAATAACTTCCTTTCCTGCAATGTCTAATTTAAATTTTTTTGATAACTCTGTTTTCATAATATACTCCTATTAATTGAAAAAAAGGGAGCAAAAAAACACGCTCCCCAAAAATTATTTAACTTCTCTGATGTTAAGTTCTTTGATAAGTTTTCTGTATGCTTCAATGTCTCTATCTTTAAGATATTGCAAGAAGCCTTTTCTTTTACCAACCATTTGCAAAAGCCCGCGTCTTGAATGATTGTCTTTAGGATTTTTCTTCAAGTGTTCAGTTAATTGGTTAATTCTTTCAGTGAGAAGAGCAACTTGAACTTGAACAGAACCTGTATCATTTTCAGATTGTTTGAATTTTGCAATAATTTCATTTTTTGCTTGCATAACTTTCCTCCATAAAAATTTTAAGTTGCTTTAACAAAGTTAAGGGTCGAAGGACTTCCGCAAAACTGTGCTAAGCATTAATCGACTTAATTATTTTAACATAATTTTTCACAAAAGTAAAGAATTTTTATTAAATTATTTACTTGATACAACAAAAAATATCATTAATTCCTTGATTTTAACTAATAATTCTATTATAACACCTAATCTTCAAGCATTTTTTCTTTGATAGTAATTGTTTTTTTGTTACAATCAAGTTCACACTTAACTCCATAAGGAATGATATTTATAGGCTCAGCATGGCCAAAATTTACATTATAGAATATTGGTAAATCTTTTCTATAATTTTTAAAGATTTCATGATAAACCTTCTTGTATTCTTCATAATAGACTTTGCCCTGTGGTTTTCCAACAATTATGCCATTAATGTTATCTAAAATTCCATAATTTTTCATGGCAGTTAAAATATCTTTTAATTTTTCTGGCTTAATCTTTTCTTCGCTTGTCTCAATAAACAAAATTTTATCTTTCCATTCTTCCTTACTTGGAAATAGATTATATTTGTCATTTAACTCTCTTGTGCGTTGAGTGTTCTCAATCTCTTCTTGCTCATCACTCATTGCAACACCCAAAAACCTTCCTAAAATTTCCACGCAACCGCCTAAAAATTTTCCGCTAACTTTGCCTGTCCCTTGCAAAACTTCATAGCCATCGTCTTTTAAAACTTTTTTCATTTTGTTTATGTTTTTCTCGTCCCAAGGAATAAAATCATTTGACCAATATTCACAAGGTTTAATTTCATATTCTTTTGGTGAATTAAAGAAGACATTTTTAACCGCTTCCACTTCATAGTCATACATTTCACCATATTGCCCAAAATTGCACATGATATTTGGTCCATAAAAGGAAGTAACTCCAGCCTTATAAAACATCAAATGATTGGTGGTGCTGTCAGAAAAACCTGTGAAAATTTTAGGATTATTTTTAATGACATCAAAATCAATGTAAGGAGGAAGTCTATAAGAATCACTTCCACCAATTGCACAAATAATTGCCTTAATGCTTTTATCTTTAAGAGCCATCATCAAATCATCAGCCCTTGCCTTAGGATTGTTTTTCAAATATTCAATACCTTTTAAAGCATTTGGCATAGCCACAACTTGCAAGCCAAAATCTTCTTCCAATCTTTTCTTTGCAAGGTTATATTTGTGTATCATCTTAGGCTCACCCAAAAGCCCACTTGACAAACTTACAACTGCAACCTTATCACCTTTCTTCAATTTCTGTGGTTTAATCATAAATCCTCCTATTTAACTAAAAAACTTTATTTTTTTCTCCACCATTTCATCAATGCGGTCAATATAGTCAGTTATAAACTTACAATTTGGTTCCCTTTCCAGCCTATTTTCAAGGTTGAAAACTCTTTTTGAAATTGCACCTGCACCAACTCCAATCACAGATGAAACATCTTCCATGCTGTCAATGTTAAATATGCACACATGCCCATCTCTAAAATATCCAACATTTTCAAGTCCACCAATTTGATGTTTTTGTCTATAAATGTAATATGGTTTATAGCCATTTTCTTGTAAAGTTTTCTCAGCATATTCCACCATTTTTGGAACATCTCTTTCAAAAACAGATGCTTTGTTGTCTTTAAGTGGAGCACCATTTTTGAGTGTCAAGGTATGCACAGTAATATTTTGCGGAGATAACTCTAAAAGAGTGTTAATTGAACGCTTAAAAATTCCAAGTTTTTCGCCTGGAAGTCCTGCAATCATATCCATGTTGACAATAAAATCATATTCCATTGCCATCATATATGCATCAAAAATTTGTTTGTTTGTCTGCTTTCTTCCAATTCTTTTAAGTGTGCTTTCACAAAAAGTTTGTGGATTGATTGAAATTCTGTTTACATTATGTCGTTTTAAAATTTCCAATTTTTCACGCGTTATCGTGTCCGCTCTTCCGCATTCAACAGTAAATTCTGAAACAGGATAGTTTATTTCGCTAAGTAGCCTGTCAAGTTGTTCTGCTGTTAAAACTGTTGGAGTGCCACCGCCTATGTAAATTGTGCGAACAATATATGATTTCTCTGCAATAAGTTCTTTAACTGCTCTAAGTTCTTTAAACAAACATTCAAGATATTTTTCCACTTTATCAACAACTGTGCAAAGTTCGTTGGAAATAAACGAGCAATAATTGCATCTTGTTGGGCAAATTGGAATATTTATGAAAAGGTCAACAAGTTTATCATTTTTAATAATACACTTCTGGTTTTTCATAATTTCAAAAACAAGTTTTGCCTTGTCTTCTTGAACAAAATACTCTTTCATCATAACTTCAGAAACAATATGTTCTTTAATTTCTCCACGCTCCACCATTTCACGCATAAATTTGCATGGTCTTACACCAGTAAGCGAACCCCAAGGGAGAGATTTTTTTGTTATTGAACTTAAAACTTGATATAAATGATTTTTAAAATCGCTTTTTTTCAAACTTTTTTCTCTTAAAGGCTGAAGCCCTGATGGAATTGTGAAAAATTTAACATATTCTTTTTTATTAAGTCCATCATCAATTTCAATCTTGCTTGTGATAGTACTGTCTATCATGCTGTCTGAGTGATGTATGGAAAAAGGCTTGTCCCCTTCATCATAGAAAAGATTGACAAGGTCTTGCATATCTTTTTCAAAATCAACACTATCACAAACAATTTTCATCATTCACTCCTAAAAACTTTTTGAACACCCTTCACACTTTCGAATGTGCGAATTGCACCATCAATTTCTTCCTTGCTCTTTACATTTAATATTATATCAAATATTAAATCATTTTTCACCTTTTTATAGGTAAAACCTTTTAAATTTATTTTCAAATTTCTTGCAACATTATTGATGTAATCAACAACATGGCTATCATCATCCGCCACAATTTTAATTACTGCAACAAAATTTGAAATGACATCATCTTCCCATTTTGCGTCAATCAGTCGTTCTTTTTCAAGATATTTAAGATTTGGACATTCCTTTCTATGTATTGTAACACCTTTACCGCGTGAAATATAACCAATAATCTCATCGCCAGTAACAGGAGTGCAACACCCTGCATATCTAATTAAAAGTCCGCTGTCGCCATCAATCAAAACTCCATCTTTATTTTTCTTAACTTCAATAACTTCTTTCTGAATTTTTGGCGCGTTATCTTTGTAATATAAGTTGATAATTCTTCCAATAACAGAATTAACAGAAAGAGTTCCACCGCCAATTTCTGCAAAAAGCATTTCTGGAGTTTCCATCATATATGAAGAAGCGATATCAGTTAAATATTTATCTTTATCCTGTTTTGAGATATTTAAATTCTTAGCCTTTAAAGCCTGTTCAAAAATATTCTTTCCCATACGAGTATTTTCTTCTTTAAATTCGCTTTTAAAGAATGACCTTATTTTTGAGCGTGCCGACGAGGTTTTAATATGTTTAAGCCAATCTCTTGAAGGACCTTTGCTGTTTTGGTTAGTGATAATTTCCACTGTGTCGCCATTTTTAAGTTCAGTGGTAATTGGATAAAGCTTTCCATTGATTTTGCCACCAACACATTTATTGCCAATTTCACTGTGGATACAATAAGCAAAATCAATAACAGTGGAATGCACAGGAAGTTCAATGACCTTTCCCTTTGGTGTTTGAACAAAAATGCTTTCGCCATAAAGGTCACTCTTCAAAGTTTCCAAAAATTCTTCTGGAGATAGTTCGCTAGAATTATCAAGAATTTGCTTAAAACGAGCAAACTTAGCGTCAAACTTGTTGACATTTCTTCTTTCTTTATAAATCCAATGTGCTGCAATACCATATTCGGCATGCTTATGCATGTCAAATGTTCTAATTTGAATTTCAAGCGGACGATTATTATCTGCAATAATTGTTGTGTGCAAACTTTGATATCCATTTGGTTTAGGATTTGCAATATAATCTTTCACTCGTTCGGGTATAGGACGATAAAGAGAATGAATTTTACCTAAAACCAAATAACAATCTTCAACTGTTGGAACGATAACTCTCATTGCAAGAAGGTCATATATTTTGCCAAGTGTAATATTTTTCATTTTAATTTTTTTATAGACGCTATATAAGTGTTTTTGGCGTTTTTGAATTTCTCCTTCAATATGAAGTTCCTGCAAAATTTTTTCAAGTTTCTTTTCCACAATTTCCATTTGCTTCAAGTTATCTTCAGTCTTTAATAATGCACTGTTTTTAAGAGCATTATAGGCTTTAGGTTCCAAAAGTTCAAAAGTCTTTTCTTCAAAAGACGATTTAAATTTACTAAGTCCTAAACTTTCAGCAAGTGGAGCAAAAATATCAGCCACCATTTTAACAAATTTTTTAGATTCGTCATCAAGTGGCAATGTAAGTTTGTGAAGGTCATAGTCAATTGTAGCGAATTTTATTATAACCACACGCATATCTTGACAAATTGCCACAAACATACGCTTGATATCTTCCGCCTCTCCACTCTTTGAAATTGTGTTGACATTTCTTAAAAGTTTAAAAGTTTCATAAAGTTTTTGTTGAGATGAAGTTAGAGCATCTTCAAAATTTTTTGCTTCATCTTCTCTCACTTTATAAAACTGAAAAAGAAGATAGGACACCAAAACTTCATTGCCCATATAATATTCAGCCATAATGTCGATAACATGATTAAGCCTGTCAAGATTTATATCTTCCACAACAATAGACTGCACAAGTTTTGTTTCGTGCGGAGATAATTTAAAATGGCTTTTTATTTTTTCAATTGTTTCTTCTTTCATTTTTTACTCCATGAATTTTTA
>CALWFX010000090.1 GCA_944377765.1 uncultured Clostridia bacterium | reverse complement strand
ATATTTATATTCTTTAATCTATTATTTTTCACAATATATAAAATAAAAATACAATTATATACAAAATTTTCCACTTTATAACAAAAAAATAAAAATAAATTTTAAAAATATTCTCTTATAATTGATTTAAAATATATTTTTCTGCAATTTTTTCACTAATTTTTTGCTAACCTGTGGAAAAGTTGCAACAACAAAACTTTTTAAGTTTAAACTCTTGTTTTTATAGAGTAAAAATGAGTATAATAAAGACATGAACGAAAGAATTAAGGAAAAACTTAAAACTTTGCCAAACAAAAGTGGCGTGTATATTATGCGTAACAAAAATGGTGAAGTTATATATGTGGGAAAAGCGAAAAACCTTAAAAACAGGGTTTCGCAATATTTTCGTCACAGTGAAAAACCTGTGAAGGTGCAGGCAATGGTGGATAATGTGGATATATTCGACTACTTTATCACCATTAGTGAACTTGATGCCCTTGCTCTTGAAAACAATTTGATTAAAAAATATCAACCTTTCTATAATATCCTGCTCAAAGATGGCAAGACTTTTCCATATATCAGAATTGACATGAAAGAGGAATTTCCAAAACTTGAAATTGTAAGAAAAATTAAAAAGAATGACAGTGCAAAGTATTTTGGCCCATACATTGCTGGCATTGACCCAAAGGCAATTTTAAAAACCATTTCGTCCGCTTTTAAAGTGAGAACTTGCAGTAAAAAATTTTCCAGCACCCACCCACTTAAAAGAGAATGTTTAAACTATGCGCTTGGACTTTGTCTTGCACCATGCACAAACAGAGTTACGCGTGCAGAATATATGGAAGAACTTAAAAAAGTTATCAACTTTCTTAATGGAAATGACGAAGAAATTGAAAATATTTTAATGGAAAAAATGATAACCGCTTCCAATATGGAAAACTTTGAAAGGGCAATTGAACTTCGCGAAGCACTTAAAATGGTGGCAAAACTTAAACAAAGAGTTGTTGCAAATCTGCCAAAAGATGTGAATAAAGATGTCATTTCCTATGTAACTGATGGGCTTAGTGGTGTTATCACAATGATGGTTGTGCGTGGCGGAAAAATTTTAGGCATCCAAAACTACACACAAAGCGATGTCAACGAAGAAGAAACCATTTTTAACTTTATAGTTCAATATTATCAAAACATGATACCCCCAAATGAAATTATTGTCAGCCACGATGTTGACAGCGAGTTAATTTCTGCATACTTAAATAAGAATATAAAAATTATTGCCAATCCGCATGGTGTTAATCTTAACCTTCTTAAAATGGCAACCGAAAACGCAACCGAATATTTGGAAAAACATTTGGAAAAGGAAAAATTACAATATAATAACACACTTGGTGCTGTTTCCGCTCTTCAAGCAAGCCTTAAACTTAAAAACCTGCCTAAACGCATGGAATGTTACGACATTTCTCACATAAGCGGAACAAACAAAGTGGCATCCATGGTGGTTTTTAAAGATGGTAAGCCTTCAAAAAAAGATTATCGCAAGTTTAAAATTAAAACAGTTAGGGGCAATGATGATTTTGCATCTTTGCAAGAAACTTTAAAAAGACGACTTAAACGCCTTCAAAACAAAGATGGCGAAAGTTTTAAGGAAAAACCAGATTTGATTGTTATTGATGGCGGAAAAGGACAACTTTCTTCCACTTATGAAATTTTAAAAGAATTCGGCTTTGAAAATGATATTGAAATAATTTCTTTGGCAAAAAAACTTGAAGAAGTTTTTGTTGTGGGAACAAATATGCCTGTCATTTTAAAATATGGAAGTGCTGAACTTAAACTTCTTCAACGCATTCGTGATGAAGCACATAGATTTGCTATCACTTTTCACAGGCAAACACGCACAAAAGCACAAACTGAAAGTGAACTTGAAAACATTCAAGGACTTGGCAAGAAAAAAATTGATGCTCTTTTAAAAGCATTTGGCACAACTGAAAACATAAAAAATGCAAGCGCTGACGAATTGAAACTTGTTAAAGGAATTCATGAAAGCCTTGCCGAGCAAATTGTGGAATATTTCAAAAATAACAAATAAAAAAAGAATAGTTTGTCTTACTATTCTTTTTTCATTCTATTGTCTTTCTTTAACACCAATAAACTTTTCAAGTTCTGCAATCATCTTATTGGCATTTTTAATATTTTCCATTTCAGTGAAAAGTCGCACAACATTTTCATTTCCTGAAAATCTTATTCCACACCAATAATTGTTTTCAAAAAATATTTTACATCCATCATCATATGTTACATTCACAATTTTGCGTTTCAATTTTGGCAGTTCTTTGTTGATGAAAACTTGCTTGTTTATTTCCGCTTTCTTTTCAAGTGAAAAAGGATATGCGAATTCTATGGTGCATGAAGGAAAATTAAATCTTTTTGTTAGTTCATCCAAAATTTCTTTGAAACTTTTTTGATAGTAAGACATCAAGTCTATCACAATAAAGCCAGTCATAATTCCATCTTTGCAATAAACATGGTCTCTTAACGCAACACCATTTGTTTCAGCACCAATAAAAGCCTTTCCTTTTTCAAACACTTTGGCAATATTTTTAAAGCCCACTTTTGTCAAATTCTCTTCTTCGCCAAATTCTTTTGCAAGCATTCCAATCAAACTTGAAAAAAGCCCATTGTGTGCAACTCCACCTTTCAAGCCTTTTACCTTCACAAGATATTCATATACAACTGGAAAAACATAGTTACAGTCATACATCTCTCCACTCTTATCTATAATGGTAATTCTGTCGCTGTCGCCATCAAAGGCAATTCCAAGGTCAAACTTTTCCTTGACCACTCTCTCTTTTTGGTCTACCAAATTTTTAAGATATGGTGCCGGCAAACTGTTTTCAAAATATGGGTCAATATTTTCTTTCATAATTTCAAAATGGGAAAAGCCAATTTTTTTGCAAATTTCTCGAACAATTCTGCTGGAATTTCCATGCAAGGCATTGAAAAGAACTTTTGGCTTGTATTTTGAAATATTTTTCTTGTTTAAATAGGAAATTACATCTTTTTCATAGTCTTCATTCTTATCAATGATATTTAAATATCCCGCTTTTTCTCCTTCGTCAAATGGCAAGGTTTTTATTTTTTCAAACTCAATGCTGTTTGCAATCTCTTCAATCTTTTTGGCAAAATCATCATCAATTTCTCCACCATTTTTAAAAACTTTAACACCATTATAATAATATGGATTATGACTTGCAGTTAACACAATACCAAAAGTGTGACTTTTAGATACAAACGCAAGTGCAGGTGTTGGAGTTGGGTGTTTATAGAAATTGACCCTGATTTTATGATACAAAAAAACTTCCGCCACCCATTTAGCATAGAAATTTGCAATAAAGCGGTTGTCAAAACCAATGTCTATCACAGCATCTTTTTTCTTTGTAACATTTTTACAAACTGCATATGCAACTTTTTGCACGTTTTCCTTGGTAAAACCATCGCCAATAACCGCTCTAAATCCACTTGTTCCAAATTTAATCATATCTTACTCCTTTTGTTATTATAGCAATAAATTGAATTAAAAGCAAAAGAAATATATATATTTAAAAAACTTCTGTTAATTTGGAACAATAAATTTTAATTAATTTGATTATAATATTTGACATATTTCGGCAAAATATTGTATATATAGTATAATGAAAAGGAGGGAATATGAAAAAACTTATCACAACAACAATTGTAATCTTGGCTGTTGGCTTGGCAATGGTTCTTGTTGGAAGCGTTTTGCAAGGTATCACTTGGTCATCAAGTTTTGATGGAACAACTCTTGCTTCAAGTTTAACCACAATTGGTTATATCGTTGCAATGCTCTCTGGTGTTGTTTTGACAGGTCTTGGGGTTGCCTATGCAATTAAAGGCGATTGCTCAAAAGAAGAAAAAGACGAAAAAGAAAAAAAATAATTTAAAAAACTCTATGCAAATAGAGTTTTTTTATTTAACAATAGATTTTTTGTTCATTTTTAAAAAAGTTTTTCCATGGGGAAAGTTTTAAATAATTTTTATAATTAAAAATATTAACATCATTTGGTTTTACTTTCTCCAAATTATTCCAACTTATAGGCATTGAAATGGTTGCACCATCTCTTACTCTAAGAGAATAAGGACACACACAAGTTGCACCTTTGCCATTTCTTAAATAGTCCACAAATATTTTATTTTTTCTATTTTCTTTTCGGATATTTGTGGTAAATATTTTGGGCCATTTTTGCTCTAATAAAAGAGCAACTTTTTTTGCAAAATTTTCAAATTCATCAAATTGGCAACTAGGTGAAAATGGCACTAAAATATGATATCCCTTTCCACCACTTGTTTTTAAATACGATTTTAATTTCAAACTGTCTAAAACATATTTTAAATTAAAAACCGCCTCCCTTAATTTATCTATGTGTAAATTTTTATCTGGGTCAAGGTCGAAAGTCATAATATCTGGCTTATCTATGTTTGTAACTTTGCTTGCCCAAAAATGAAATTCAATTGTTCCCATTTGTGCTTGGCTTACTATACCTTTCTCATCAGAGAGATAAAAATATTCTTCCCCATCCAGCAAGTATTTTTGAATATGGGCATTTTCTGTTGTTGGATGTTTTTTAAAAAAACATTTTCCACCAATTCCTGCATGACACCTAATCACACTTAAAAGTCTTTTATCTAAAAATGGCAACATATATTTTGCAACATCCCCATAATATTTAACAACATTAAGTTTTGTTATTTTCTCTTTGGGAAATATTATTTTTGTTGGATTTGTTATTTCAATTCCCTGCACTTTTTCCATATTTTATCCTTTATTATCAGTTTCCAAAATAACACTTTTTGCATCTTTATCCTTTCTAAGCCCAATAAAACTTGCTTGTCTTAACATCTTGCCACCAGTTATCTCAGCAAATTGAATTTCTGCAACACAATTTGGTTTAATAAATATATCGTTCTTGCCAGTATAATTAGAAAATGGTGTTTTTTTAATTTTTTTCTTTTTAAATAGCAACATAAGTTCTTGCTTTTTACTTTCACTCAAACCTGTGCCAACTTTTCCAACAAAAATTAAATTATCATTTTCATAATATCCTAAAAGTAAGGATGCTAAAGAGTTATTCTTCATTGTATATCCACCTATCACAAATTCCTGCCTGTAGTGGCATTTTATCTTTAACCAATCTTCATTTCGTGTGCCACTATAAACAGAATTTTTCTTTTTAGCAACAATTCCTTCAAGCCCTAAATTTTTTGCTATTTCAAAACACTTTTCCCCATTTCCATCCACAATTTCACTCAATATGATATTTTTAGGAAAAAACTTTGCTAAATCGTTAAGTATCTTTTTTCTGTCAATAAGCTTTTTCTGCCTGATATCTTTTTCGCCTAATGCTAAAACATCAAAAATAACATAACAAAAATTATTTTTCCCACTTTTTATGCTCTCTTGCAATAAAGAAAAATCACTTTTTCCATTTTTATCAAAAACAACAACTTCCCCATCAAAAACAATAAGTTTGTCTGTAAAAGTGTCCTTCAAATCTTTGGCAATGCTATTAAATTTATTTGTAAAATCTTTGCCATTTCTAGACTTCAATTTAACTTTACCATTCTCTAAATATGCCACAACTCTAAATCCATCATATTTAATTTCATAAATATAATCTTTTTCCTTAGGCACCTTTTTTGTTAAAGTTGCCAACTGCACTTGAACTTTATCAAATGGCAATTTCAATTTGCTCTTTATAATTTTCTTCTTTTTTACCTTATTTCCCACTGCATTTTCATAAATCACCAAAAAGTTATCTTCTTTAAAATGCACAAAAGCCCAACAGCCAACAAGTTTATCTCCTTGCAAACAAACTTTAAATTCCCCTTCATCAATTCCTTTCTTTAAATCTTTTGAAATTTCATAGTATCCTTTATCCCAGATTTCAACAGTGCCAGCACCATACTCTCCTTCTGGAATTCTCCCTTCAAAATTAAAATAATCAAGCGGATGATCTTCCACATGAACCGCTAAACGTTTGTCATGACTATTGAAAGAAAAACCTTTAGGAATTGCAAAACTGACAAGCACTCCTTTATACTCCAATCTAAAATCATAATGGTCGCGTCTTGCTTTGTGAAATTGAACAACAAAACGCTTCTTAATGGACTTCTTCATTTTTCCAACTGGTTCGCGAGTTTTTGAGAAATCTCTTTTTTCGTTATATTTTTCAAGCGTCATTTTTTAATTTTTCCTTTCCACCTTTCAAACTTTTTTGCAATGCTTCCATTAAATTTATCACTTTGCTTGGCTCTTCTCTATCTTCATGAACAACAATATCATTCCCCGCAATTTTAGACTTAATTGCCTTTTTGAGTTTTAAGTTGTATTCATCTTTAAAATTTTCAGGCTTAAATTTTTCTGTCATTTCATTGATTAAAGAAACTGCAAGAGAAACTTCTTTATTTTGCACCTTAACCTTTTTAACAACTGGTGCTTTAACAACTTCATTATAAAAATATAGGGTATTTACAAGCATATTGCCATTTTTTGCTCTAATTAAAATTAAAGTCTCCTTTGTCCCCAAAACTGCCTTTGCAATTCCAGCTTTATTTTGCTTTTCCATTGCAGACAACAAAACTTCAAAGGCTTTTTCTCCGCCAGTTGGAGAAACGTAGTATGCTTTGTCAAAATAAATTGGGTCAACTTCGTCTAAATTGACAAATTGTTCAATAGTTATATTTTTATCTTTTTGGGTTTTTATTTTTTCAAAGTCTTTATCTGTAAAAATAACATATTTGTCTTTTTCATATTGATATCCTTTAACAATATTTTCATTTTTAACTTCCTTATCATCACAATCAACACAGGTCTTTTTATATTTAACCCTGCTCATTGTTTTCTTATCAATAAGATTAAAGCCAATATCATTATTTTTTATGCTTGCAATCAAAACAATAGGGATATAAACAAGCCCAAATGTGATTGCGCCCTTATATGAATATGCCATACCGCCTCCAAATTAATTATTGCAATTAAAATGGTTTTTATAATAAAAATAAAAAAGACTGCGAATTGCAGTCTTAGTGGTGCACTCGTGGGGATTCGAACCCAAGACCTTCCGTTCCGTAGACGGACGCTCTATCCAGCTGAGCTACGAGTGCATTTTTTTGCCTATGATTTTTTTAAGTTAAATATAAAGCATGTTTATTATATCATACTAAAATATTTTTTGCAATAATTTTAAAGGATAATTTCAAATAACTTATCATTGTTGTGATTTTAAGAATAAAATATCAAACTATACAAACTAAATTCAATATTTTAATCCCCCATTATAATAAATTTGTATAATTAAAATTTGTATTAATTTAAAATTACTAAAAAAATTTTAAATATTATTTGGAAATTTTATTTGTTATATGATAAACTGAAATCGTATTTACGGAGGATTAGGAATTGGATAATTGGACATGTTATGATATGCTAGTTAAAAATTGTGATTTGAAAAAAGGTAATATTGTTTTTGACAATCACAAAATTTCCATGAAAGCATTTATTAAATATATTGACGATTTTGCAATTTCATTGATAAAACTTGGATTTAAGAAAAAAGATGTTTTAACAATTTATCTTCCAACATGTCCTCAATCATTAATCGCCTTTTATGCCTGTTCCAAACTTGGAGTGGTTGCAAACATTGTCCATCCATTGACTCCGCTTGACAAGTTAAAAGAAAATCTTATACAAACAAAATCAAAAGGTCTTATGTATTATGATATATTGATTAAAGACCACAAATCTCTTGCAACACTAAACCAAGAAATTCTTATTAATTGTTCAATTTCAAATTTTGTTATTTTTAGAAAAATCTTTTATGCAATGTTCGCAAGAACAAGATATAAGGCATATAAGAAAAGTTTAAAATTTTCAAAACTTATTAAACATAATAGTCATAATGATAAAGAGTCACTTGAAACTTGCGGGGGGGGGAATTCGCAAGATGTTGTTTGCACAATGCACAGTGGTGGCACAAGCGGACAACCAAAAATTATTGAACTTCAAAATTTTGCTCTTAATGAATTAAGTGTTTCACTTGAAAAAATGTACACCAGAAAAATAAGAGGTGGTGGAAGTGAATATGGTTTGGTTGCACTTCCAATGTTTCATGCTTATGGTCTTGGTGTTTCTGTTCATACATGTTTAACCAATCAATATAGCATTATTTTGGTGCCAAAATTTAAGCCAAAATCTTTTAACAAGTTAATAAAAAGATATAATGTAACTTTCTTTGCTGGTGTGCCAATCATGTTCAAAAAAATGATTGAATACAAAAACTTTTATGGCAAACATTTAACAAAACTCATGGATCTTTGGTGTGGTGGGGATGTTTTACCAGAGTCTTTTGTTGAGCATTTTGACACAATTCTTAAAAGATATAATTCTTCTGCAAGGTTGTTCCGTGGTTATGGACTTACAGAAGTTTCCAGTGTTTGTGCTGCAAACACTTTTGAAAACTATAGACCTTATAGTTGTGGAAAAGCCATTCCAAACACAAAAATTGAAATTTGGGATGAAAACAACAACCCCCTCAACCCAAATCAAATTGGAGAAATCGCCGTTTGCTCACCTTCCACAATGCGTGGATATTTGAATGAAGTTAATGGTTTTGTTCATAAAGGTGAAGAAAAATGGGTTAAAACTGGTGACCTTGGATATTTGGACGAAGACGGGTTCTTATATATAATAGATAGATGCAAACGTTCAATTAAAATTAATGCAATTAATGTTTTCCCATCCGAAATTGAAAATCTGGCAAAACAAAACCCATTTGTTGATGAAGCATGTGCAGTGCCTTATCATTATAATGAAAAACTTTATATTAAACTTTACATAACTTTAAAAAGCAAAGATATCAATGTTGAAAAAATTAAACAAGACATTATAGCACTTTGCAAGAAAATTTTAATTAAATATTCTGTTCCAAGATTGATTGAAATTCTGGATACAATGCCAAGAACAAATTTTGGAAAGATTGATTACAAAAAATTGGAAATTATATAGGGAGTTTAATATGGAAAAAATTAAAATGGAAGAAGTTGAAGCAACTGAAATAATAAACGACAGAATGTTGCCAATTACAGATGAAGTAACAGAAGAAAACAACACTGAAAAGAAAAGTGATAAAGAAGTTAAAGAAAGTAAAAGAATAAAAAGCATTGATAGATTTAGAGGCTTTTGCGTTTTTTGTATGCTTATCTTTCAATTTTTGAAAAACTTTCCAAGTCTTGGCATTCTCTCTCGTCTTGCAGACCATTCACTTGAAAAAGGAATTATAATCTTGCCAGGTATGACACTTGCAGACATCATTGCCCCAGCATTCATATTTGCTATTGGCTTGACCTTTACACTTTCTTTTAATAAGTGGCAAAAACTTTATGGCACAAAAATGGCGATTGTTCACTATCTTGAAAGAGCCCTTGCAATTATTGGTCTTGGCACATTCTTAGATTTATGTAATAAAGTTTTGGATTCTTTTAGTGGTTACACCTTGAATGCTTTTGACTGGACTGTTTTTGCCTTTACAATGGTTGCAATTATTGGACTTGTTTTAAGGCTTTTGGCACTTATTCCAGCATGGAAGAAAAAATTATCATTCCCAGCAGAACAAATTTTTTATATTGCACTTTCTTGCATGGGAATTATGAATATTATTATATCAACAATTGACTTTATCAATATTTATGGCGATTATGGTGCATTTAGGTATAACTATTGGGTAACATTGCAAGGTATTGGATTTGCCATTTTGGTTGCTTTTCCTTTTGTTAAATCAAAACCTTGGGTAAAATTTGTTGGAGCTCTTGCAATCACAATTGCATACACTGTTTTCCATAACTATGGTGATAACAGAGCTTGGCTTGATGTTATTGTCCATGGCGGTGTTGTTGGTGGTTTTGGCTGGGGCGCAATGCTAATTTTTGATATGTTTATTGCGGATTTATATTTTAATCGAAAACACCTTGCATTTGTTTTTTCAGCATTCTTCTGTGCACTTGGTGTGCTTTTGACGCAGTGGCTTGGAACAATCAATCTTGGTAGCTGTTCCCCAACCTTCATTTTGGTAAGTGTTGGGTTAAGTGGTATTATTTTCTTTGTTTTTGATGTGCTTGATAAATATCACAAATCAAAATTTGATCCACTTGTTTGGTGGGGTAAAAATCCAATCATAATGTTTTTGGTGGAATTTTTCGTTATTGGAGTTTACACAACTGTGATGCCTGCAAGTGCATTGTCAGGTGCAAGTTGG
>CALWFX010000089.1 GCA_944377765.1 uncultured Clostridia bacterium | reverse complement strand
AATTCAAGAAAGTGATGATAAATTGCAAGAAAATCAAGAAATTTTTGAAAAAAACACACAAAATTTGAAAATTTTAGAAAAAACAGAAGAATATTTGTTGAAAGCAAGTGAAAATTTATCTAATAGATATGTTAAACCTGTGCAAGATAAATTTGACGAATTTTATGATAAGTTTTTTGCTAAGGATGGAATTTTGGTTGATAGCAATCTTAACACGCGCTTGAAACAAAATATGCTTGAAGATGGCTATTTATCTGCTGGAATTTTAGATTTAGTTCATATTTGCAAAAGGTTTGCTCTTGTTGATTTAATTTACAAAAAGGAAAAACCTTTCATTATCTTAGATGACCCTTTTATCAACCTTGACGATAAAAATTTAAAGGTGGCAAAAGATATTGTTGAAGAACTTTCAAATAAATATCAAATCATCTTTCTTACTTGTCATTCTTCAAGAAGAATTTAGTTATGGGAGTATAAATGAAAAAAATCTCTGTTATTGCAAAAAAACTTAATATTAAAAAAATTGATAAGTATGGCGACTTTAAAGCAAAAATTAAAGATTTAAATGGTGAAAAAAATGGTAGGCTTATCTTGGTTACTTCCATCAATCCAACAAAGTCTGGCGAAGGTAAAACCACAGTTGCAATTGGGCTTGGCGATGCACTAAGTTTAATGAATAAAAATGTTTGCCTTGCTCTTCGTGAGCCTTCCATGGGTCCAGTTTTTGGCAGGAAAGGTGGAGCAACCGGTGGTGGAAAAGCGCAAATTGAACCAAGCGAAGATATAAACTTGCATTTCACTGGCGATATGCATGCAATAACAACAGCCAACAATTTGATTTCTGCTGTTATTGACAATCACATTTTCCAAGGTAACGAACTTAAATTTAAAGATGTAACTTTCACAAGATGTCTTGATATGAATGACAGGGCTCTTAGAGAGATAACTATTAATCAAGAAAAGTTGAAAAATAACACACCAAGAAAGGAAAGTTTTGTTATCACACCAGCAAGTGAAATCATGGCTTGCCTATGCTTAGCAAAGGATAGACAAGATTTATTGATTAGACTTGGAAATATCGTTGTTGGCTTTAATAATAAAGATTTGCCTATTTTTGTTAGAGATTTAAAAATTGAAAATGCTTTAATGTTAATTTTAAAGGATGCCATTTTTCCAAATCTTGTTCAAACCAAAATTGGAACACCAGCCATTGTTCATGGTGGTCCTTTTGCAAATATTGCACATTGTTGCAACAGCATCATTGCAACGCAGACTGCTTTAAATCATGCTGACTATGTGGTTACAGAAGCGGGTTTTGGTGCTGACCTTGGTGCAGAGAAATTTTTTGATATAAAATGTAGATATGCAAAATTCAATGTTGCTGAAGTTGTTATTGTTGTAACGGTTAAAGCATTGAAAGAGCATGGATGCATGGAAAAGGGCTTTGAAAATCTTGAAAAGCATATTGAAAATATTATAAATGTGTTTAATATGTCTTGCATTGTTGCAATAAATAAATTTGAAGGTGATTTAGATTGCGAGATTAAAGAAATTTTCAATTTTTGTGAAAAAAGAAAATTGGCGTGTGCAGTTTGCAGTCCTTTTTTAGAAGGCGGAAAGGGTTGCAGAGAACTTGCAGAGAAAGTGCTTGAAAATATGCATAATAGGGAAATGAAATTTGCTTATGACCTTTCCGATGATATAAAAACCAAAATTTTTAAAGTTGCTACTAAAATTTATGGTGCAAAAGATGTGGAATATTTGGGAGATAGTTTAAAGAAAATTGAGCAATTTGAAAGTATGGCAAAAAATTATCCAATTTGCATTGCCAAAACTCAGTATTCATTATCTGATAATGATAGCCTGTTGGGACGACCAAAAGATTTTTCGTTGCATGTTAAAGATATTGAAATTAAAAATGGAGCAGGTTTTGTGGTTGTGATTTGCGGGGAAATTATGTTGATGCCAGGTTTGCCAAAAGTTCCTAATGCAGTTAATATGAAATAATTTTTAAAGAATAATGCTGTGTTGAGCATTATTTTTATTTTTATATAGTTTTAGTAATTAAATTTTGTAAAAAGCAAAAAAATATTTAAAAATTGCATAACACGAGTAGCAATGTTTTGATATTTTTAAAGTTAAAATATGAATATATTAAAAAATACCACAAAAAAGTTGACTCAGGGGAGGGGATTTGATAAAATCAAAAAATGAAAAAGATATTTTTGGTTTTATTTTCCTTTCTTTTTATTGGAACTGTACTTACTGGCAGTTGTTTTCTTCTTTCAGGGTGTGATCAATCATATTCACAAAATGAAAATTCTGAAAATAACGAAAACTATAATGATAACAATACTGATGAGGATGAAGAGATTGAAGCAAGCGGGTATTATTTTCATGCATATTTAATCTCTTTTGATGAACAAAATCCTTCTGGGGCTAATAACACAAATGGTGGTAGTGTAATTGTAAGTGGACCTGGGGCATTTGGTCTTTGGGCAGATTCTCCTCATGGGAAAAACACTGCACATGCTTGGAATGGGGCAGAAAAAGATCAGGGAGATGCCATATGTAATATTAAAGATGGATATGATTTTATTGGATGGTTTACAGATTCAACTTGCACAGGAACAAACTATGTTAATTCTTTTAAAGATAATCACTCTTATGATAATGATGCTTCAGATGGACGAGTGCAAACTGGTCGAATAACTTTAACCAGTACATTGGCGAATATTTATGCAAAAGTTGCAAAACCTGTAACTGTTACGTTTAAAGTAAAAGATGGAGGTGGAACTGTAAATCAATCTTCAGTTGATGGACATTATGGAGATTCAGTTAGTGTTACCACTTCTGCAAATAGCGGATATCAATTTATTAGCTGGAAGTATCGTAGTAATGATACCTATTATGATTTAACTAGTGATAGCACATACAAATTGTTAGGATATGGTGGATACACCAATGTATACGCAGATTTCGATCCAATATCATATAAAATTACCTACAATGAGAATGGTGGAAATAATATATCTGATATTACATATAATATTGAATCTTCAAGTTCTCTTCCAACACCAACAAGAACTGGTTATACATTTGATGGCTGGAAGCCAAGTTCGAATGTGGGAAACTGGGAAAGTTCGGCAGTTTATAAAGCGGGAATGAGTTTAAAGGGTAAATATGGAGATGTAACCCTTGTTGCTCAATGGACGCCAACAAATTATACCATTACTTACAATGGGAATGGGGCAACTTCTCCAGGCGCATTAAGCTATAATATAACTTCAACATCAAAACTTGCTAATTTGACGCGAAATGGCTATACATTTAATGGCTGGAAGCCAAGTTCAAATGTGGGGAATTGGTCAAGTGGTTCAACTTATGCACCTAACACAAGTGTTAATGGTAAATATGGCAATGTTGAACTTGTTGCACAATGGACTCCAATTAATTATACCATCACTTATAATGGAAATGGGGCAACTTCTCCAAGTTCGCTAAGCTATAATATAACTTCAACATCAAAACTTCCCACAATCACAAGAAATGGGTATACTCTTAATGGTTGGAAGCCAAGTTCAAATGTAGGGAATTGGTCAAGTGATTCAACTTATGCACCTAACACAAGTGTTACTGGTAAATATGGAAATGTAACCCTTGTTGCTCAATGGATTGCCGATTCTTTTAAAATTGTTTACAATGGAAATGGTGGAACAACGCCGTCAGAAACCGCTTATACAACAGAATCAAATATTCTTCTTCCAACATCAACACGAAATGGTTACACCTTTAAAGGCTGGAAGCCAAGTTCAAATGTGGGGAATTGGTCGAGTAGTTCAACTTATGCACCTAACACAAGTGTAAAAGGAAAATACGGAAGTGTTACCTTAGTTGCACAATGGACAATAAATTCATATACAATTACATTTAATACAAATGGTGGTTTATCAGTTAGTGCAATAAGCTACCAAATAACAAGTTCAACTCTATTGCCTTCTACAACACGAAATGGTTACACTTTTAAAGGCTGGAAGCCAAGTTCGAATGTAGGAAATTGGTCAAGTAGTTCAACTTATGCATCTAACACAAGTGTAAATGGGAAATATGGTAGTGTTGTATTGGTTGCACAATGGGAACCTATTCAATACACGATTACATTTAATTATAATGGTGGAAGTGGCTCTATTACCAGTTTAAATTATAACATCACATCAACATCATCTTTACCTGTTCCAATTTACACAGGTCATACTTTTAATGGCTGGAAACCAACATCAAGTGTTGGAAATTGGATAAGTTCATCAACCTATACCGGTAGTTTGACTGGCAAATATGGTTCAGTAACTTTGGTTGCACAATGGAAAGCAAATAGTTACAAGGTTGTTTTTGATATTAATACAGGAAACCCAAATGCAAGTGGAAATATGTCAAGCGTGACATATGAATATGATAAAAGTTACACATTGCCCAAAATAACCTTTAAAAACCCGGGTTATGAGTTTCAAGGTTGGTCGACAACAAGAACAGGCAGTGTTCAGTTTAGTAATGAAGATACTATCATAAACCTAACATCAGAGAATGGCAAAGAGATAACCTTGTATGCAATTTGGAAAGCAAATGTTATTGCAAAATATGACGAAGAGGGCGACTATTGGTATGTTGAAATGGGCAGTATGCCACAAACTAAGTTAACAGACCAAGGAATTATTGACGAGTTAGAAAATGACGATATATACAACGATTTAGATGGAATAACTATGTCGCCAAAAACATACTTTTTTGCAGGGATGATGTTGAGCGCAAAAGTATATCATGGCGAAGAATATTGTAAAGTTTTAGGAAATTGGTATAGGGTTGAACCAGTAAGGTGGAGATTGAAAAATAATCCAAACTATGATAACTATTATGGTAACACAGAAGATACCTTGGTTGTGCAAGACCACATAGTTACAGTTGGCAAATATTCAAAATTTCATTTATACGAAGGCAATGGCTATATATCTGCAAACACAAGTGGTTATTCAGCAGTGAATGATCATTTGAATAACTTTTTAAAAGAAGAGCAAGATTTTTTAGTTGAGTTTTCAGCAATTTCAGAAAAATTTACAACAAGTGGCAAAACAACAGAAGAGTCCGAAAATGAAATCTTTTTGTCGTCAAAAGAAGAAATAGCAGAAATCATGGGTAAGGAAGACTATTCAGCAGAATTTTCTGACCTTGTAAAAGATTATTTATCATACTTTGACTCCACATATTTTTACTATGTTCGCGACCTTGGCACAAATCTTAACAATGTGATATGCTATAATTCATCAGGCGGGGTAGGACAAAGATTTCCAACCATGATGCTCGGGTTAAGACTTACAATCAAAGTATCAGAATTTGTTTGTTTAAAATAGGAATCTAATATTCTTATTTTTCATTATTTGTTTTATATGGTTGACAGATAAATTTTGATAATGATATAATTTTTATATGTTAGAAATTAAGAATTTAAGTTTTGATGTTGTTGAAGATAACAACGAAAAAGATATTTTAAAAAATGTTAGTTTAACTTTTGAAAATGGTAAATTGTATGTTATCACTGGTCCGAATGGCAGTGGTAAGTCTACCCTTGTTAAAATTATTATGGGAATTAAAAAGGCTAGTGCTGGAAAAATTCTTTTTAATGGCAAAGATATAACAAATGAAGAAATTTTTAAAAGGGCAAATATGGGCATTTCGTATGCTTTTCAACAACCTGTAACATTTAAAGGCTTGAAGGTTAAAGATTTACTTAATATTGCATCAAACAAAACAAATGATTTTAACACACTATGCAATTTTCTTTCAACTGTTGGACTTTGTGCAAAAGACTATATCAATCGTCCACTTGACGACAAACTTTCAGGTGGCGAACTTAAAAGAATTGAACTTGCCATGGTGCTTGCTCGTAAGTCTAAGGTCAATATTTTTGATGAACCAGAAGCAGGCATTGACCTTTGGAGTTTTGACAATCTTACAAAAATTTTTAAAGGGCTTAAAGACAGTTTAAATATTGTTGTCAGCCATCAAACCAAAATTTTGGAAATTGCTGATGTTGTTATTTTGTTGAAAGATGGCAAAGTGGAAAAAATTGGAAAGTATGAAGAGATTAAACCATATATTGAACCTGCAACTTGCAGTAAATTAAGGGGTGTAAATGGATAAGATTGATGAGATGTTGTTGGAAAAAGTCTCTGATTTACATAAAATAAGTTTGGGGGCTTTTAATATAAGAAAAAATGGGCAAGTTTTAGACAGAAAAACCACTAAGGAAATTGAAATTGTGCCTAAGAAAAACAAAAGTGGAATTGATATTATTGTTAAGCCAAATGTTCAAAACAAAGCAGTGCATATTCCTGTGATTATAACTGCTGGCGGGCTTAATGACCTTGTATATAATGATTTTTATATCGGAGATAACTCCTTTGTTACCATTGTTGCTGGTTGTGGCATTCATAATAACACAAACGAAACAAGCACTCACAATGGCATCCATTCTTTTCATTTGGGGAAAAATTCTCATGTTAAATATATTGAAAGGCATGTGGGAGAAGGTAATGGCAAAGGAGGTAAAATTTTAAATCCTGTAACAAAGATTTATCAAAAAGAAAACTCTGTTATGGAAATTGAAACTTTACAACTTGGCGGTGTTACTTCTTCTGTCAGAAAAACTTTTGCTAAACTTGACAATAATGCTTTTTTGCATATTCAAGAAAATATTTTAACAACTGATGATCAAAAGGCTACAACGCTTTTCAAAGTAAATTTGAAAGGGGAAAAGTCTAAGGTGGAAGTGGTGAGCCATAGCGTTGCAAAAGGTTGCTCATATCAAGAATTTAAATCTGATTTAATTGGCGATAATGAGTGTTTTGGTCATGTGGAATGTGATGGAATACTTCTTGATAATGCAAGAATTATTTCAGTTCCAATGATTGATGCAAAAAACGCAAATTCTTCCCTTGTGCATGAAGCGGCAATCGGAAAGATTGCTGGCGATGAACTTGTTAAACTTATGACCCTTGGGCTTAACCAGGAAGAAGCAGAAGATATGATTATTAAAGGTTTTTTGATGGGTTAGGGCGGAAAAGCGAGCCATGGCTCGCGGAAAACGAAGTTTTCCACACAATTTAAACGCGTTTAAATTGTG
>CALWFX010000088.1 GCA_944377765.1 uncultured Clostridia bacterium | reverse complement strand
CCAACTTGTATTACTAGTTCTTATCTGAGCTTGAATATAAAAATCTTGATCTGTGGCAAATTCCTCTATATTATCATCACTATTTCCATTACCACCGTCTTTTTCTGAGCCACCATCTGCATCTTCGTCGTTATTGTCATTTTCACTATCACTATTGTTTCCATTTTCTTGATTTTTCTCTTCTTGAGACTGGGAATAGTCACAGCCCGCCAAAAGAAAAACTCCACCACAAAGAGTGCTACCTAATAATATAAATGTAAGAAGACTAAAAATAAATTTTTTCATAATTTATTATCTATTTAAACTCCATTAATACATTGAATCCAAAATTATCATGCTTTTCATTTTTGATTTTATCAAATCCCCCCCCCGAGTCAACTTTTTTGTGGTATTTTCTATATATATTTAATATTTTAACTCAAAAAAATAAAAAATATATATAACCATAATACTTATTTTTTATGAAAATAAAGTGTAAATGCTTTTATATGATTACTTTTCGTAATCATTGTTAAAATAAATTTTAGTAGCACTTTTTATGTTTTATTTTTCAAAATTTCTTCAAAAGTTTTATCTATGTCAAAGGTTAAAGAGAGTTTTAAAACAAATTCATCACTAAGTAAAATACTTTTGCCATTTTTTTGTATTAAAACAAAAATTGAGGTTCTATTTCCTTGTATTTTTTTAAATAAATCTTTAAGTTTAACATCTTCGTTTACAACATAGATTTTTGGTTTTGAAAAATTTTTTGTTTTCTTATTAAATATATTAATCTTTTCATATACGCTAAGAAAGTTTAAATCTAAAACACCCATTGTGAGAAATACTGCAAATAAAAGATATGTTGGATTAAAATTGATAAAGCAAAAAACAAAGAAAAGTAAATAAAATATCAAACTTAAAATTATATTAAAAACAATTGTAATTTTTAACGCTTTCCTTCGTTCAATAATGTTTGAAACACAGGAAACAAAAATTCTTCCACCATCAAGCGGATATGCTGGCAATAAATTAGTTAGTGCAATCACCACGCTAATCTCCACAAATGAAGAAGAAAGAAAATAAAAAGTTGGGAAAATCCACCACACAGCAATGGTTGAAAATGCGGTAATTAAATTTGCAAGTGGCCCAGCAAGAGCAATGTATATTTCATCCTTTTGTTCCAAAGTTTGCCCATAATATGACAAACTTACACCATAAGGAGAAAGTGAAAACTTTGTGAGTTTATAGCCAAAAAATTTAGCAAAATAGTAATGCCCTAGTTCATGAATAAGGATAGCAAAAAAATAACTTATTGCAATGTAAACATTTGTTGCACAAATAAGCCAAATTAAAATTATAAAAAAAGCGGGATTGATTAATACTTTTTTAGTTGTTTTTCTTTTAAAAATACTCATATTTAACTAAAAAACAAGTTTGAAATAGTTATAACAACAAAAATGGCAAAGAAAAACAGCGGAAGCACAATTTTAAGTTTAATTTTATATGAATTTTTCTTCACATTTTCATATTTTTCGCCATAAGATTTCAACTTCTTGTCCATATGTTAATATATGAAAAAAATAAAAGGAGTTATGCTCCTTTTAAAATTTTTATTATGATGCATCGCCAGTAACTTTATTAAGTTCGTCTTCTCCTTTCAAGAAATCTGGCAACTCTTCAGTTTTAAGTTCAAATTCGTTATACAAACTATCGCTTTGAACAGCATTAATTTCTTCTTGATTGATAACTTTAATTCTTTCCAAAAGTTGTTCGTAATCTGGAAGTTCTGCTAAATCTTGCAAATTAAAACGCTTCAAAAATGTTTCAGTCGTTCCAAAAAGAAGGGGTTTTCCAACCGCGTCCTTACGCCCCACAACTTCAATCATATTTTGGTCAACCAAAATTTGCACTGCATAATCACAATTAACTCTTCTTATATCTTCAATTTCAAGTTTGGTTATTGGTTGTTTGTATGCAATTATTGCCAAAGTTTCAAGAGCAGCACGAGTGAGAGATTTTTCTCTTACTGGATTTAAAACTTCGCTGATATAGTCAGCATAAAGTGGATTTGAAGCAAGTTGCAATTTGTTTTTATATTTAATAACATGAATGCCCTTTTCATCGTTATACTCTTTGCAAAGTTCATTAACTGCTTCTTCAAGTTCTTTTGGTGTTATTTCAAGTTTTTGCAAAATAAAATCTTTGTCAAGTCCATCACCTGCCACAAACAAAATTGATAAAATTATTTCTTTTAATTCTTTTTTATTTTCCACTTTCATATTACACCTCATTTGCAGTGATGATAATCTGCCCAAAAGTTCCATTTTGAAGCACCTTAACTGTTTGCAACTTTAAAAGTTCCAAAAGTGCCAAGAAAACATTGATAAGTTCACTTTTGGTCATATCGTCTTGAAAAAGTTCTTCAAACTCAAACCTTTTTCTTTCCTTGGCAAAGTTACGAATTGCAATAATTTTCTCAGCCACAGTAAATCTATCTTTAACAATTTTCTTTGGTTCTTCGTTTTTAATTGCTTTTTTAAGTTCTTCTTTTGTAAGAAGTTTTGCAAAAGCATCCAAAAGTTGTTCCAGCACCATATCTTTCATAACAATTTTAACTTTTTCTGTTTCCTTGCCCGGTGCTCGATACATTTTGTTTATATCTTCAATTTGCTTTAACTCTTGCCCTGCCTTCTTAAATAGTTCATATTCCTTCAAGCGTCTTAAAAGAATTGCTTCATCATCTTCTTCATCATCAGGAAGTGCTTCCTGTTCCACAGGCAAAAGTTTTTTGGACTTAATTTCAATTAAGGTTGCAGCAACTGTGATAAATTCGCTTGCCTTATCCATGTCCACATTCTTAATGTCTTGCATATAGTTAAGATATTGCTCAGTAACATCGGCAAGTTTAACTGTGGCAATATCAAGTTTTGCTTCTTTAATTAAGTGCAAAAGTAAATCAAGCGGACCTTCAAAATTATCAAGTTTAAAACGATAGTTATCAGTTGACAAAAGCATATCAGTTTGATTGTTTTCTGTTATATTTTCTTCTTCCACTTTCATCTCCTTTTAACTATTTATAAAATAATTATAGCAAATAAAAGTGCCAAATAGCAAGCAAAACAAAGAAAAAGAACGCCAATTAGCGTCCTTTTTAATTTTACCAATTTTCTATAATCTTGTTAACATTATCTAGATATGAACTATGTTTAATATCTTCCTTCACAACAATTTCAATTTCTTTAATAACATTTCCATTTTTTAAAATTTCAATTTTACCAACTTTATCTCCAGTTTTTAGTGGTGCTTTAATAGCTTCTGGTAAAATTAAATTGGTTTCATAGGTTACATTGTCTCCCTTTTTAACAAGTGCAGTAAATTTTTTTTTTTTTTTAACATCGCAATTTTCTTTTTTACCCTTTCCTATCTTTAAATTTGCTATTGCATTTTCGGTGTCAACCAAAAACTTATTTTCAAAATTTCCAAAACCATAATTAAGTAAAAGAGAACTTTCATTAAATCTTGTTTTGCTATTTTCCGCTCCAATAATAACAGATATAAGTCGCATATCGCCACGCTTTGCAGATGCAGTTAAGCAACACCCTGCTTCATTTGTGGAACCTGTTTTTCCACCATCACAACCATCAAAATATCTGATTAATTTATTTGTGTTGACAAGTTCTGTTTTTCTTCCTGACGGGTGCACCAGTTCGTCCATCCAAATTGAAGAATATTTATGATATAAATCATGTTTTAAAATTTCTTTCATAACTATTCCAGAGTCTTTTGCACAAGAATATTGTTCTGGTGCTGGAAGCCCTGTGCAGTTAACATAATTTGTGTCATTCATACCAAGTTCCTTTGCCTTTTTATTCATTCTGTTAACAAAACTTTTTTCATTGCCATTAAAGTATTCAGCAAGAGCCACTGATGCATCATTTGCAGAAGCCATAATAACCGACTTTAATAAATCTTCAAAAGTATACTCAACATATGGGTCAATAAAAACTTGTGAACCACCCATGCCAGAAGCATTTTCAGTGGTGGTGATTTTTGTGTCAAGAGAAACATTTCCAGCATCAAACTCTTCAAGCGAAATTAAAATTGTCATCATCTTTACCATACTCGCAATTGGTAAATGTAAAGTGGAATTTTTTTCAAATAAAATTTCCCCACTTTGATAATCCATTAAAAGACCACTCTTAGATAGTATATCAATATCGCTTTCTGCATAAACACACATTGTTTGAGAAGAAGTTAAAAAACAAAATGCCATAATAAGTAATACAAAACTTGAAAAAATTTTTTTCATAAAAACTCCTTTTTAATATTTTCTTCAAAAGGTAAGTTTTTATGCAATACATATTATAATAGGACAAATTAACAATAAAATTGTTCTTTTTATATCATATTTTTAATAGTATATAACATGATAAAGTCATATAAATCTCACTCTTTCATAAATGGTCTTCGATTTTCATGCGTCAAAGCAATGAAAGAAAATAGAGGGAAATTTTTTATTTCCTTAATACTTATGCTAATTGCAATTTCAGTTGGCATTTTTATTGCTATAAAATATAACAACAGCAAATCATTATCTAGTTTACAAGAAATTTCCCTCGATGACTTTAAATCAGGCTTTATTGGTTCATCATCAGCATTTTTTTCAAGAACCCTATCTATCACAATAAACATCTTAATTTTATTTGGTGTTTCGTTTGTTCCTTTTCTATTTCCACTTGCTGAAATTTTACTTATATACAGAAGTTATCTATTTGGTTTAAATTTTGCTTTAATCTTTATTCTTTATGGACTTGGTGGAAGTTTAACTGCAATTATAGTTATTCTGCCATGTCAACTAATCACGCTTTTCATATTACTTATGTTTTATCTTATAATTAACAAAATAAATTGTAATTGTAAACGCTATGGCGGAACTGATTGTAATCGCTTTATTTTCCTTCTTGTTGTGTTCTTAATTCTTTTAGTTTTTAATTTGATTGAAACTCTGCTTTTATATCTTCTTAATGGTCAAGTAATATTAGTGATTTAAAAAAACTATGTATCAAATAATGTGATACATAGTTTTTAAAATTTTAAATGATAGTCATAAACATTTAAAATAATGGAGCTGGCGAAAGGAATCGAACCTTCAACCTGCTGATTACAAGTCAGCTGCTCTACCATTGAGCCACGCCAGCACATCCATATTTAGTGGTGGGAAGGGATGGATTCGAACCATCGAAGACATAGTCGACGGATTTACAGTCCGTTGCATTTGGCCGCTCTGCAACCTTCCCATAAGAAAATGTAAAATATATTATTTCTTATTCAAAGATTGTGTTTTCACAATCAACTTTCATTTTACATACTTACGTATGTTGGTGCCCTAAGGTGGAATCGAACCACCGACACTGCTCCGCAATTCAATTTTTTCCGCTCCATTTGCTTTCGCAAAATTTCCGCTTGCAAATTGATTGCTTCGCTTTTCAAAAATAACAAGTATTTTTGAAAGTTTTACTCATGAAAATCCTTGTGTCTATATATATTTCACAATCAACTTTCATTTTACATACTTTCGTATGTTGGTGCCCTAAGGTGGAATCGAACCACCGACACAAGGATTTTCAGTCCTTTGCTCTACCGACTGAGCTATCAGGGCAAATGGCGACTCGGATGGGGCTCGAACCCACGACCTCTAGCGTGACAGGCTAGCGTTCTAACCAACTGAACTACCGAGCCAAGTTAGCAACTTGTAAGAGTTTAACATATTTTTCCTTATATTGCAACTAAAATTTAACAATATTTCAAAAAAATATGGTGGGCCTTCACGGACTCGAACCGCGGACCAACCGGTTATGAGCCGGTCGCTCTAACCAACTGAGCTAAAGGCCCAAGGCTATCAGCCAAGGAACAAGTGTTGTGGTCGGGGTGGAGGGTCTCGAACCCCCGACCTCACGGTCCCAAACCGCGCGCTCTACCAACTGAGCCACACCCCGAAAAATCAACACTTGCTCAATTATTTTATGATAAATTGAGAAAAAAGTCAAGAAAAAACGCAAACTTTTTTTAAAAAAGTTTTATTTTCTCTGCAAACAAAAAAAGTGGTGGCTTTTTCCACTCACTTTCTTAACTTGCAAACTTTTATTAATCAAAAAGTTTTCTTGTTATGCAACCACATAATCATCAGTATTTGATGGCATTTCAACTTTTTGAGTGCTTACTTTTGACTGAATAGTAACATTTTCATCGTTACTGCTAATTTGCATACTGAAGCCTTGCAAATTTCCTTCAGCATCCATAATTAAATAGAATGTTGTAGTAACACTTTCAACAACATCATCAGTTGTAGTTTCTTCGGTTGTTTTAAGCATAAGTTTCACATAATCATTAGAAGTTGCCATTTGATATTCAGCACCAGTTATTTCTGTTGCAAAATAATCATCGTAGTTACCTCCAAAAATTATATTGCCATAGGTAGAAAATGATGATTCAAACAAAGTTTCAGATGTTTCAATTGAAGATTGTGTTTTTTTGCCATTAATATTGCGATATGCTGTTTGAGTTGAAGCATTAACATATATATCACCGCTTGTATCCACTGAAATTTTAACTTCGTTATTTATTGAGCCAGACATATTCAAATCACCTTTAAGATAAAAATTGCCAGTGCTTTCAACAATGCCACTGTAATATCCTGAGCCTTTCAATTGAGCAATATCAGCATTTAATCCGCCATCAAATTTTACTATAAACTCATAGCCTTCTGCGTTTGACTTATATGAAGTCAAAGCTTCTTGAATTTCCGCATATTCAACATTTTGGTAGTTACCCGAAGTATCCACAATGTTTTTAACACCACCACAAGCTGAAAGTGCAACACCGCCAACAAGCACAAGTGCCAAACTGGCAATTCCAGTTAATAATCTTTTCATATTTATCCTCCCCACTTTAATAATATCAATATTAAAAAAGCCATGTCAACTGAATTAACAAAAAAATGACATATTTTTAGTTATTTTAGCAATATCCAATATATTCAGTTAATTTGTCAACCGCTTTTTTAATGTTTCAAGAATTTTATTTTCTAATCTCGACACTTGAACCTGTGACACTCCAAGCATTGTTGCAATTTCACTTTGTGTTTTATCATGAAAATATCTTAAAAGAATAATTTTTTTGTCGCGATCATCAAGTTTTTCAATAACTTCTTTTAATGCTAAATTATCAACAAAATCACTGCCACCTGACTCGTTATCAAATCTGTCAATAACAGTCAAGCCTTCTTCTTCGCCATCATCAAAAGGAGTGTATAGTGAGATAGGCATCTTTGAAGAATCCATAGTAAGCACAACATCTTGCTCAGAAATGTTAAAGGCTTTTGCAATTTCTGAAATTGTTGGTCGCCTATTATTAATGCCAAAAAAGTCATCAATATATTTGTTAATTTTAATATTCAATGCTTTTATTGCTCTTGACACTTTAACAGCCCCATCATCACGCATAAAGCGTTTAATTTCTCCCACAACCATTGGCACAACATATGTGGAGAATTTGACATTAAACGAACAATCAAAGTTATTAATTGCCTTTAAAAACCCCAAGCATCCAAGTTGGTATAAATCTTCTTTTTCCACACCCTTATCTTTAAACCATTTGATAACACTTTTAATGAGCGGAGAATTTTCATTGACCAATTTTTCCTTGGCTTCAAGTTCGCCTTTTTGGGCTCTTTTAATAAGTTCAAGAGTTTCTTCTTGCCCCAGCATTAACCAACCACTTCGCAAGGGCAACTTGCAATTTTTTTAGACATTTTAACGGTTGTGCCAAAAGAGTTGCTGATAACATCAACATTATCCATAAAACTTTCCATAACAGTAAAACCCATTCCAGAGCGTTCTTCGCTTGGTTTTGAAGTGTAAAATGGTTCTCTTGCTCTTTCAATATCGGCAATTCCAACGCCATTATCTTTAACAACCACAGTAACAACATCACCTTCAAGTTCACAACGAAGAGTGATATCTCCCTTGGTATCCTTTGGATAGGCATGAACAATACAATTTGTAACCGCTTCGCTGACAGCAGTTTTAATGTCAGTAACCTCATCCACAGAAGGATTTAATTGAACACAAAATGCAGCAACACAAACTCTGGCAAACCCTTCATTAACAGAAAGTGCCTTAAATTTAACTTCCATAAAATTTGAATATTTCA
>CALWFX010000087.1 GCA_944377765.1 uncultured Clostridia bacterium | reverse complement strand
CAAAATGTCTATATCTTCAAAGCAATCATCGTAGGCGTGTCTATCAATTTTATAACTCCAATTTAGCGAGTCATTATGCAAACTATCTATCATTATTCGCCTATAACTAAACGCTTCTTCTCTGTTTTTGCTTATAGGGCTGAACATAGTAAGAAGTGTGTTTGTATCTTTTGGACAATGTCTTAAAGTGACTTTATTTCCGCCACCTTCCACAAGGGCAGTATTTATGCCATATTTATCTTTTGCCCATTTGGCTACATTTTCGTATAGGTAATTAGCAGTGTCCGCAAATGCTGAAAAGATAAGGAGTTTTTTATTGCCAGCGTTTATTGGTTTTTCCATTTTCTTATCAATAACACCTTTAAGAGTCTGCAATTTCAAGTCGTTTTCTGGTGTTATTTTGTCAAGTTCGCTAAGTAAATGTTCAAGTATTTCAACATCGTGTTGCATATTTTTCCGCCAAGAAATTCTGTCAATATCTGCATAATCAATTTTAATTTCTTTACCTTTATCTGTTTGAACTAGATTTAAACTTCCATCTTCATCTTGGTCAAATTGCTCATAATTAAAAATTTTCTTTGTTGCTGCTGCGTTTGGATACAATTCGCCATGGTCACATCTATCAAGTATCCTAATTTCGTCTTTGTTTAAATCAAGCATACCTTTCATTGTAAGTCTAAAAGCTTCAACACTTGACTCTAATCTTTTTAACAAATTGACAGTCATCAGTCTTTTAATACCTGAGTTTCTACCACTCATAAAACTGCCCGCCAAGTTGTTTGATTTAAACTCTACATCATATCTTCTTTCATACTTCTGTTTTTGGCTGTCAAGGACGTAATCAAACAATCCATAAACCGCCATACTTAATGAGTTTATGGATTGATAAATTTCTTTATATTGTGGAACATCTTTTCGTGTTGTAAGTTCAGGTGCGTATGATTGTGGTGGCAATCTATCAGGGAATTTGCCTATATCATTTGAATTGTAGTATTTAAGAATATTCTTTCTGCTTCTTGCGATGGTGACACTGTCAAGCAATATTTTAAAATCAATGCTTAAATTATCTATTAAATCCTTAGACTTTCTTTCACTTGCTGGCTTTTTACTCCATTCGTTAAAAACCGCCTGTGCTTGCCTAAAAATAACATCAATTTTTGCTTTTGTTGGCAGTTTTTTCTCAAAACTTTCATAGTCCTGTCCATAGGCGAGTGCTAACTGATTCTTTAAGTCGTTATATCTATTATTTACAGGGGTAGCAGATAGCATTAAAACTTTCGTTTTAACACCTTCTCTGATAACATGGTTCATAAGAAAGTCATATCTACTTTCTCTGTCTTTAACAGGATTGTTGTTTCTAAAATTGTGGCTTTCATCAATGACAACTAAATCATAGTTGCCCCAATTGACAAGCTTTAAATCTCTGCCATTATGAGCCGTCCCTGCTCTGCCTAAGTCAGTGTGATACAAAACCTCATAGCGAATTCTATCTTCATATAAAATATTTGTGGTGTCATTATTGTTGCCCGAATATTGTGTCCAATTTTCGCCCAATCTTTTTGGACACAAAACCAGAATACTTTTGTTTCGCAGAGAATAATAAGCAATAACTGCAAGTGCTGTGAATGTTTTACCAAGACCGACACTGTCTGCAAGTATGCATCCGTTATATTTTTCAAGTTTGTTTATTATTGAAATGACACCATCTTTTTGAAAATCATAAAGCATATTCCAAATTTTAGTATCTTTAAAGCCTGTCGCTTCATTAGGCATATTATCTTCACTTAAATCATCCAAAAATTCTGTGAATATGTTGTATAAAATAACAAAGTAAATAAATTCGGGTGCGTTTTCTTTATATGCTGCGCTTATACTTTGCACAACTTCATCTGTGACATCTTCAACTTTCTTTGGGTCGGCAAATATTTCATCAAATTGAGATAAATAATAACTTGCAAGACTAGGAGTGTCCGTTTTACAAATCCCTGTCATCATTGCATTATTTTTCTCATAACCAAGCCCTGACGCACTAAATTCTGCGGGTGTTGGGAAATATGATACTTTTGTTCCGTCAAATTGTTCTACTGCAATAAAATTTTGCATTGTATTCGTTGTTATATTACTTTTAAATCTAACTTTTTCTTGAACCCACTTTGCGCACTCGGAAGCAATCGCTTTTAAACTCATTTTATTTCTAAGTCTAATTTCAAACTCGGTTCCAAACAAACTTGATTCTCTTTCTCGTTTTGGTATATAAAATTCTCGCCTTTCTCTTTTTCCTGCATCTTGAATATAATCGTGCTTTGTATATGTAGGCTGAGTGAATATAACTTCAAGTTCTTTAATTTTTGATAATTCTTCTTTTAATTCATTGAAGGCAAAAAGCGTAAAGCAAGACGCAGCAATTCGCACTTTACTTCCAACTTTTAGTTCTGTCTTTAAATCATCTCCCAATAAATTAATTTTATTATCAATAATTTTCTCAGCCATTTCACCACCTAAATTTAGCATCCTTATTTATCAATTTTCAAGATTATGTGCCACTTTTTGAGATATTTTTTGACGAACAACTGTAAAAAAATTTGTTC
>CALWFX010000086.1 GCA_944377765.1 uncultured Clostridia bacterium | reverse complement strand
AGAAGCAATGCCCAAAATGTTTCACCTTGTAAAAATTGACTAAATATAACAGTAAAGGTAATTTCATTCATGCCCGAGCCACCTGGCAATGGAATAAAACTTGATGCAAATTCAATTAAGGCTGCCGAAACAAAAAATGTTGTATATAACTCAGCCCCACCAGTTGCTGGAAAACCTTTAAAAATGCAATATATCAAAAATGGCGAAGAATAAGTAGTGACATAACGTATAATAGAAAGGAAAAATTGAAGTAATATATCCCACTTCGCCTTACTATACTCTCTTATTATTGCTTGATAATCTTCAATAAATTTCAAATATTTTGCATATTGCTTATCATAATCTTTAACGATGTGCAACTTATATAACAATTTAGTGAACCATGAAACAAGTTTTTTCCCTAGATTTTTTGATAGAGATACAAAAATAACAATAAATATTGCAGAAAAAGATATAATAAAGCCAATAATACTTGTTGCTGTAACAAAACCATCAAACTGTGGAACAAACTGAGCATAAATCAAACAAAAAAGTCCTATACCTATCCAAGTTATTTGTTGAAAAATCATTTTTGCAACTGGAATTGACAATGCTGTTGCTCCTGGAACATCACGATTTGCCAAATAGGAAACAGCAAAAGCTTCTCCACCAGAAAGTGGAATTACACTGTCATAATATCTTAATGTAACAATGGTTTTATAAGCAAGCGCCCACCTTGAACGATATGTTTTTCTGTAAATCATGCGATGAGCACTTATTGTGTCACAAAACACATTTAAAACAATGAAAAGCAAAAAAATTAAAAATGGCCAAATATGAACATCAAGAAGATTTAAAGGTGTGAATTCGTCAGAGCCCAACAAATTCCAAAGAAGTAAGGCAACAACCAAAACAATGTTAAAAACCAAAAGTAATATACTTGTTATTTTTTGTTTTTTAGAATTTACTTTTTTTGCTTCTTTATTCGCTTCGTCAAGTTGTTGATTTATTTTTTCACTTTCTTCTTTTGAAAGAGAGTTATTTTCTATTTCAACCTTTTTTCTTTTTTCTTCCTTTTTTGTTTTATGTTTATTTACAAGACGAGAAAAAAAATTATCTTTACCTTTAACAACAAAATCTTCAATATTTTCAGGATTTTCTGAAATATTTTCAGAAGGCAATTCTTGTTGCTTATTTAAAGAATTATCATCTAGTTCTTCAATTTTCTTCTCTTCGTCTATTTTATCCATACAGATATATATTAACAAAAAAAGAAACCTTTGTCAATTTAATAAGGTTTCTTTTTCATAAAATTAACTAAACAAATCTTTATACTCATCATAATACTTAACAATTCCATCATTTGATTTTGTTAAGGTATTTTTTAAATATTTCAAATTTTCTTCTTCGAAATTGTCAAAATTTGAATCAACATAAAGAGTATCATAAATTTGGTCAAATATTGTTTTATCATTAAAAATATTAACTCTTGTTGTTGCAAGTTTTTTAATATCATTGATGGTCATTGTGAAATTATCAGTAATTCCATCAAACACGCTTTCAACTTCACCTGCATAGAAAAGGATATAAAGCCCATCGTCTGTTCTTATAACACTTGATGTATCACCAACTTTAGCATTTCCATTGTTGTAAAGTTCAACAATTGCTTCATCGAAAGCATCATTTTGACTTTCTGAATAAGTGGTGCTGTAAACTGCTTCTCCTGAACTTGTAACTCCAAAAACAGCATTTTTATCACCGCTTAAATAGGTGGTATCATCGTTATATGAATAATAAAATTCAACAAAAGCATCAGCTTTTTCATAAGAGATTTCTCTATTTCTATCTTCAACATACTGACGAATTATATCTTGTTTTTCACCTTCATCAGTAACATCTTGATAACCCAAATCACTTAAAATTGCATTCACTCTTTCTGAGTCAGCAATAATAGTGTTATAATCTAAATAGTCTGGAGTTTGTTTCATAGCATTATTTATCATACTAAGCAATGTTTCTGCTCCAACTTTTTCCCCAGTTTCTTCGCCAGTTTCAAAATCTTTCACATTAACATACATAGACTTGTAAAGTTTGTCAAGTTCTTGTTGATATTTTGCTTCAGACCACTTGCCATTATCGCGTTCAGTTTGAAGTTCTTCAACAGTCTTTCCTTTAAAGTCAATCTTAATTACACCCACACTAAAATAGTTTGTTGCATTAGAACCTTTATAAACATAATTTACATTTGTTGACTCATCAAGAACAGCAGTTTCAAAAGCGGAAGAGTTGCCATAATATTTTTCATAGTCAGCTCTAACTTGGTTTTCATAGTATTCAATAACTTTTTCTGTTCTTACATTTGTTAAAGTTGAACCGCTTTCTGCTGTTTTATTATAAATTTCTTCATACTTATCAACAATATAGTTATCTCTAACAACTTCGTAAACTCTGTTCATTTCAAACAACATACAGTCGTCATCATTGTCTAAATCTTCATAACTATAGTTTTCTCTTACAACATTTAAGTATTTGTTGTATGCGCTCTTCCAATTTGTGTCACTTTCAGTGTAACCTTTAAAGATGTTCATAATCAAATCTTGGAAAATATAATTTCCTTCATCATCTTGATAATCATAGTCATAAACGATTTTTTCACCATTTACTTCCAAATATTTAACTTCGCCATTATCGCGTATTGTTGTTGCTGGATTAACTTTTTTAATTCCAAGTTTTACATTGTCATTGCTATCTTTATAGGAATATAAAACTGCATTTTTTTCATATCTTGTATAAACTGTGGCACCATCTTCAGTTGTGCTTTCATCATCATCTTCTTCAACGCCTAAAACTTCATTGTAATACCCTCTAAAATTTTCATATAAAGAATTGAAAGTTTCTTCCCAAATATAAGTTTTTTCAGCATCATTTAAAAGTTCAAGGTTGTTATCTTTATAATATTTTTTAACAGCAGTAATCATAAGTTTTCTGTTAACAATTGTGTCAATTGTCATGTCAATTGCTTCTGCCATAGAATAATTGTAACTTTGAACATAGTTATAGCCATAACTATTGTAAGCATTAATAAGTTCTCTTTTGGTAATATTTTCTGAATATGATTGATTTTCTCCACCAATTGCATATTCATAATTAATTGATGCTACAACTGTGTTATAATAATATTCAAGGTCATTGCCGAACAAATTACATCCAGCAAGCACTGAAACACACATAACTAAACATAAAACAAGTGAAAATACTTTTTTCTTCATAGACTCTCCAAGTAAATAAATAGATTTTAACTAAAATATTATATATTAAATACAAATAAATTTCAAGTAAAAAGCAGTAAATTCTCAATCTTTTTTCTCGCCTAACGCCTTTTCAAACATTTCTTGCAAGATTTTCATTTTTCTTTCCACATTTTCATTGCTGTTCAGTTTTAGAATAGGTAATTCTTCAAATTTTAAACTGATGTTATAAAACTCTCCCATTTTCGACAATCTTTTATCAATAATATCCTTTGATTTATAAAAATAAACAAGACATTCTTTTGCAGTTATTTTTATAAGTTTAACATTAAAATTTGTTGCCAAGTTTTTAAGCAACGCAATATTGCAAAGATTTTCTGTTTCTTTCGGAACATCTCCATTTGTTTCTTTAAGTTCAGCCAAAATCATATCTCTTTCTCTATATGAAGAGATTTGACTTATCTTATCATAAAAAATTATTCTTTCTTCTTGTGAAGAAATGTAATCTTCGCTTATATACGCATCAAGCGGAAGTTCCACCTTAATTTCCTTAGCACTTGTTTCTTTGCCATCTTTAAGCCCACGAGTGACTTCATCCAAAAGTTTAACATAAAGGTCATAGCCAATTTTTTCCATATGACCATGCTGTTCTTTCCCCAAAATATTGCCTGCTCCACGAATTTCAAGGTCGCGCATTGCAATTTTAAAGCCACTTCCAAGTTCTCTAAATTCAGTTATCGCTTCCAATCTTTTATAAGCATCTTCAGTTAACACCTTGCCTTTATCATAGGTTAAATACGCATAGGCAAGCCTATCTCCCCTTCCAATTCTCCCGCGAATTTGATAAAGTTGACTAAGTCCCAAATGGTCGCTGTCAATAACAAAAAGGGTGTTAAGTTGTGGAAGGTCAATGCCATTTTCAATGAGCGTGGTGCTGATGAAAACATTAAATTTATCGTCATAAAGGTCGCTGATGACTTTTGATAATTCCTTTTCCATCATCTGGCCATGAGCAACTCCAACAAGTGCATTTGGAAGTAAATTTCTTACATGAGAAGCAAAGTTATAAATTTCTGCAACCTTATTAAACAAAATCAAAACTTTTCCACCACGGGATAGTTCTCTTTTTGAAACATCCACCAAAAGTTGGTCACTATAATCTGTTACATATGTTTGAATCGGAAGTCTATCTTTTGGCGGAGTTGCAATCACACTGATATCTCGAATATTTGTAAGCGACATATGAAGAGTTCTTGGAATTGGTGTTGCTGAAAGAGTTAAAACATCAATATTTTTCTTTAACTCCTTAATTTTTTCTTTGTCTTTCACGCCAAATCTCTGCTCTTCATCAAGCACCAAAAGTCCAATATCTTTAAATTGCACATTTTTACCAAGCAACTTATGTGTGCCAATAAGTATATCAATTTCGCCTTTTTTAAGTTTTTCAAGAATTTGTTTTGTTTCCGCTTCCGATTTAAATCTGTTAAATTTTTCAATTCTAATTCCAAATGGAGCAAATCTTTCAACTGCTGAACGATAATGTTGTTCACTTAAAATTGTGGTAGGACAAAGAAATGCCACTTGCTTGGAGTTATAAACCGCTTTAAAGCAAGCTCTGAACGCCACTTCAGTTTTACCAAAGCCAACATCCCCACAAATAAGCCTATCCATAATTTTGTCACTTTCCATATCCTTGTCAACATCGCTTATTGCTTGCACTTGGTCGCTTGTCAATTCATATGGAAAATAATCATTAAATTGTTTTTCAAGTTCATCATCTCTTTCAAACTTAAAACCTTTTTGAATTTGTCTGTCTTTATAAATTTTTGCAAGTTCAATTGCAATCTCTTTTAAATTATCTTTAACTTTTTGTTTTAATCTTGTCCACTCTGTCGTGCCAAGAGAGTTAATTTTAGGATTTTCCGCCCCAATATATGCAGAAATATAGTTTGCTTGTTCTGTTGGAAGATACAAGAGTGCGCCATTTTTATATTCAAGCACAAAATAGTCTTTTTCAAAATGAGAGAGTTTTAATCTGACAATATCTTTACAAATACCGATACCATAGAAAGAATGAACAACATAATCTCCAATCTTTGGAAGATAAGAAAAACGTTCCTTTCCGCGTTTAAAGTCCACTCTTTTTGGTTTATATAAATCATCTGTGCCAATTGCAATTATCTTTTCTTGTAAAAAACTGAAAGAAAAAGGAAAATAAAAAGGCACAATATACAAATTTCCTTCTTCAAAATTTTCGTCAAAAATTTTATATTGAATTTTATTTGTCTGCAAAAATTCTTTCATCATGTCAACGTATTGCCCAGCAAAAAGAAAGACAGAATTTTTTTGATATAAATACATCTCTATGTCTTTTTTCAGTGACAAAAAATCAGTTAAATAACTTTTTTGCCCTATGGTTGAATTTTCATAACTGGCAATTTCTGTGTTTGAAAAAACAACATTTTTCTCTTTATAAAGTTCAGAAAAAGAAATGAAAAGGTTTTCATTTTCCCAAGATAAATTTTTTCTGCTGTTTTCCAAAATTGCACATTCATTTTCAATTTTAATAGGCTCATCAATAATAAAATTTTTTGACAATTTGCTCACATTGTCATTGCCTGTCATAAGAATAAGTGGAAGAATTTTTATGCTATTAAATTCTTTTAATGTTTTCATGGACGAAATTTCAAACTGAATAATTCTTTCCACATCTTCATCAAAAAACTCTACCCTGAAAGGACTTGACTCTCCATAAACAAAAATATCTAAAATATCTCCACGAACAGCAAATTGACCTTCAATGTTAACATATTCCACTCGTTCGTAGCCAAATTTGGTTAAAATGGCGAACAAATTATCAAGATTGTAACTACTCTCTTTTTCAATAACAAACTGCTGTTTTAAAAACTCTAAACTGAATTTTGAAGTCATTGATGACGGCAAAAAAATAAGAAAATCAATTTCATCATTTAAAAATCTTGCAACAGAATTGGCATATTGATATAAATTCACATCATGCACATCTTCAATTTCACGCCCACAAGATATTATTTCGCATTTTAAATTTAAATTGTTTAAAGCAAACTTCAACTTGCTTGCTGTAACAAAATCTCCACAAAGATAAACTCCACGCCCAACACTAGCCGTCAATATCGCCTTCTCGCCTATGGTAAGTCCTCCAATATTTTTGTATCGGAGTATATCTTTTTTCTTAAATATCTCTAAAAAATCTGTCATTTAAGCCTTTCTAAAATTTCATCAACCGCCTTTTTAATGATTGGTTCAAAAGTTTCTTTATCATATTTTGAAAGAACAAAATCTGCTAAATCCATAAAAATATCTCTGCCAATTCCAACTTTAATTCTTTCAAAATCTTCTCCAATGTATGAAACAATACTTCTAAGTCCATTGTGAGTGCCACCGCTTCCATGTTCTTTATACCTAATGCTCCCACGTGGCAAATCAATGTCATCAACAACAACCAAAATTCTTGCATCTTTAAACTTTTGTTTAAGAAGCCCAACACATTCTCCAGATAAATTCATGAAAGTCAAAGGCTTGACAAGAAGTAGTTTTTCTCTCCCTATCCTTCCTTCCGCAACCATGCCTTTGCACATGTGTTTGTTAAAAGTTATTCCCAATTTTTCCGCAAGAGCATCCACAACATCAAAGCCAATATTGTGATAAGTATGCTCATATTTATCTTCACAATTACCTAATCCAACAACAATTTTCATTTTAACTCCTTAAAGTGTTTCATTAATAAGTTTTTCAAAGGGACCAATCGTCTTTCCTTCTGGCACTTTACTTTTTTCAAGATAACTTTGCATTACAATTGCATTGTCACACACAATCGTGTCTGCTATATAATTTCCACTTTCCAAAATAACATTTTTGCCAATATAACTTTCCCCTTTCAAAATGTTATTTGGATAAATAATAACACCCTCTTCAATTTGAACATCTGCTTCAATGAAAATTGTGTTTTCTCCAAATAGGACAACCCCCTGATTTTTATGGAAATTTAAAATGCGTTTGTTTAAAACTTGAAAAGCGTATGAAATTGACTTTGCATCTTGGCACAAATAAAAATCATCAGTTCCAAAATCAACAAATGGAGCAGATAAAAGTTTATCATAATTTTCAACATAGGATGAATTGATAACAAAACCCCTTTGAAGTGGTAAAAAATTCATTCTTTTTGCAGAAAAATATTTCATAATATCCAAAAAAGTTGATTTTTGAAGGAGTGGCGTGTCACTGTAAAACACAGCAATATACTTATATTCTCCAGCATATCGCACTAAATTTTCAAAGATGGCATTTTCATTTTCCAAAACTTTTTGTGTACAAGCAGAAGTTGACAATTTCACCCAATCAATCATCTTTTTTCCACAAATATCAAAGTTATAGAGATTTTCAAACTTTTCATTTTTTGCTTTAACAATAAGCACCAAAGTTTCTTCCTTTACCCATAAAAAAGAACTGGCAAGAACTTCAGGTTCAGTGTTGTTCACTTTCTCCACAACCTTGTCAATATTTGTTTCCATATCACTGACAGTTACATCAGTTTCCACCATAAAATCTGTTTCCATATTAATATTATAAAAATAATATTATTTAAAGTCAAATATCTTTTCTAAAAATTTGCCAAATTTATTTTTATATTTTCCATATTTGTGATAAAATAAATATGTGAATAAAAGCAAAATAAATGTATTTTTATCAATATTTTTGCTTGTTGCATTAAGTTTTGTATGCATTTTTTCTTTCATTCCAATTTTTTATGCCAATGCCGAAACTTCAATTGGAAATGAAATTAGAATAAGTGATGACACGATGATCCTTCAAGATGACAACTTCACAGTTCGTTTTCAAGGTTTTAATCACTCGAATGCAATCATGAATGGCGAAACAAAAGATCCTATTAAAGTTTTGGATAAAAGTATAAACTATATATATTACAATTGGTCAGAATTAAATTACCTTAAAATTAACATGAGCGCCCCTTACCTTTCATCTCCAACACAATTCACTGGTGCAAAACTCTATGTTTCCTATCTTCAAACAGAAGATTGGACACAAAATGTCAGCAGTGACACAAACTTAAATAAAGATAAAGTTATCTATGAAACCACAATTTTTGGAAACAACTTTCCAACAGTTCCTTTCACTTTTTATATAGACGAACAAACCAATATTTCAGAAGGAGTTCAAACTAAATTTGGAAATGGCTTTGGTATATATAAATTTGAATTTGTGTATTCATTTATTGAAAGTTCGCAAAACAAAAATATTGATAAAAGCATGGGCTCAATATATTTTGCCATTGTGCCAGATAATGTTGACGAAGTGGAAGGCGACATAAACATCAAATACACCATTTCAAGTTCAGACCAATTTTTAAATGTCTATCACTTATATTTAGATACATCAACATATAACTATGTCAACCCATGCTATGTTGTTTGGACAATTGAAGGTGTTGACCAAAACAATATGAGATATGTTTTAACAGAAAGTGATAGGGTCGGACAATATTATTCCTATGAAGCCCTATGGCCAAGTTACGAAAATCGAAATGGGAAAACATTTGTTTTTGATAGCAATGGTGTTGAAGGCGATTTTGAAATTTACTGCACAATATACGACACTGATGGGCAAGTTAAAACCTTTGATATGGTTGAAGTTACCACAATTAAAGACAAGACCTTTTCATATCTATGGCTAATCATTGTTTTGTGTATTGTGTTTATCATAATTGTGGCATCAATTATTCTTATCATAGTATTAAAGAAAAAAGAAAAACTTTGGTAAGGAAATTTTAGAGCCTAAAAAAGACTAAAAAATTTAATAAATTTTGCCCATTTTGGGCTTATGCTGATGTGGCGCAGCAGGTAGTGCACAGCCTTGGTAAAATAAAAAATGGCAAATTTTACCACTTAAAAAACAACAA
>CALWFX010000085.1 GCA_944377765.1 uncultured Clostridia bacterium | reverse complement strand
ATCTTTCATTCTTCTAACTCCTTTGCAATTTTAATTAATTTTCTAAATCTGTGGTTAAGCCCTGAGCGAGTAAGTTTAATTGTGGATAACTTTAAAAGTTCATCAAGACTTTCTTCTTGATTGGCAAGTCTAAGCATGGCAACTTCCTGCAAATCTTCCGACAAACTTTCAAGTCCTATTGTGGAAATTATTGTGTTAATGGCATCCACTTGTTTTAAACTTGCTTCAACAGTTTTATTTATATTTGCATTAATGCAATTAACTTGCCTATTTACTTTGTTTCTAAGTTCTCTTGTAACAAGTTCATTATTTAATGCAAGCACACTTTCATTTGCACCAATCAAAGCCAAAATGTCAATGATTGCATTAACATCTTTTAAATAATAAACAAAATCGCCCTTTCTTTCAAATATTTTGCCAATAATATTATAATTTGCCAATATTGATGAAAATTCCAATAAAAAATTATGATTTTTTGACACAAATTCAAGATGATAGCCTGTTGATTCACTTTTAAGTGCACCTTCAGAAAACTTAATTGAAGAAGTGGAACAACCGATATATACCCCTTTAATAAAACTTCTGCAAGCATTGTCTTCAATTAAAAGATTTTTGTTTAAGTCAAAAACAAAAGAAATACCATTTGAAAAATCAATAACTCCCACATCCAAAAGTAATTGTTGAAAATTTTCCACATCAAAAGTCATTTCATAAAAAGTATTTTTATTGATTAAATAATTCTCAGAAATTTTTTCATCTATATTATTTCCATACAGCCTTTTAACAATCTCTTTGACATATTGAAAAAGTTCTTCAATATCGCTGACAATGGTAACAAAATAGTGCGACCCATTTTTCCCAACTTCCCCACATGAATGAAAAAGCCCAGACAAAAAAGAAAGAGCAGAAGTGTCATCTTCAATTTTAGTCTTCAAAATTTCAATCTTAGATTGTCTGGAAAAACTCATTTTCTCACTCCTTAATATTTATCCTTTAAGTCTTTATCTTTTACATACATAGGTTTATTTTGTATTCTAGATAAAAATAATTCATATCCTGATAACATAAAATCTATATTAAAAATTCGTTTTTTCTTATTATAACATGTTACTGACTGCTTATGATATTTCACAGAAGTTATATCATCAAATGTAAAATTCCTTTTTTTACTAAACGCTGGAAAATAAATTATATCATTCTCAACAATAATAATCTTAATTCTTAATGTGGCATACATAGTAATTAAAGATAATAAAACAAAAATACTAAAAATTACAAATACCCACCAACTTGCCGTTTCATTATATCCTATTGTTGCCATAAATAAAATTATAACAGTGAAGATTAATGATATAATAAACATTAATATTGGCAAAAGGATAGGATATTTTATAATAAAATTATTTCGAGTCATTTTTGCTGTATACTTTTTATTTATTAATGCAATACATAAAAACAAAATGTTTAAAACAATGTATGTTATAATATACGATAAAATAAAAGTAAAATCCATTTTTTATGTCTCCCTAAACAAATTTAATTTTAAAACTAAAATTGTTGACATAACAGCCCTAAAAACCTCTTTTTTTGTTAAATTTTGGTAATTTGTCAACATTTACCACTTGAGAGAGTGGAATATTAAGTCTGTAAATTAAATTTAGTCCATTGTTTACTTCCCCAACTCTATCTGGAGAATGTGCATCAGAATTTACAATAAATTTAACACCTTCGCTTGCCATTGTTAAAACTTCGTCATCTGTGAAATTAATTCTTTTGCCATTAAGTTCAACATAAACACCTTTTTGCTTTGCCATTTTTGCAACCGCCAAAGTGTCTGTTTGAAAGCCATAGTTTAAATGTGTGATAACATCAATAGGATACTTATCAAGCGCTTTTAAAAATGCAGTTGTGTTTCTGTTGATAAGTTCTTGGCTTGGGTGAAAAATTTTAGCCATATCGTTTGCCCAGTTTAAAGAAACTTTATCTTTAAACGAAGATGTGTTAACCATTCTGTGATAACCCATCAAAAAAATATCCAAAAACTCATAATCTTCTTCTTTTACATCCACATCCCCTTCAAGTGATATGAGATTTGCTTCCACGCCAAGCAAAATGTCAACTCCAGTAACTTCTTTGGCATTCAATATATCTTCTTGAAGTTGAGGAATATCCTTTCTTCTTATTCCAAAAAAAGTATGGTTGAAACCATGGTCAGTTATGGCAATTTGTTTAAGCCCTTTATCTGCTGCAACAGAGGCATTTTCAAGAACTGTTCCCTTACCATGATTATGTCTTGAATAGGTTGTGTGAGTGTGATAATCACCAAATAAAACCATAAAAACTCCTTGTTTTTATTTTATCATTTTGCAAAAGAAAATACAAGCCAAATTGTATTCTATATAAAATATTTATCTTTTTTCCATAAAAATGGTAACAGGACCACTGTTCTCTTGTGCAATTTTCATGTCTGCACCAAAAACTCCATATTTGACAGGCACTTTATATTCCTTAAAAATAATTTCTCCAAGTTTTAAATAAAGCCTATTTGCTCTTTCTGGATTTTCTGCTTTTACAAATGATGGTCTGTTGCCTTTTTCTGTTTCTCCTGCCAAAGTGAATTGAGAAACCAACAAAATTTCCCCACCAATATCAATTACCGATTTATTCATTTTGCCATTTTCATCAACAAAAATTCGCATATTCGATATTTTTTTCGCAAAATAATCAACAAGTTCTTCCCTATCGTTTTCTTCCACGCAAAAGAACACCACAAGACCTTGTCCAATTTGAGAAATAACTTTATTTTCCACCTTTAATGTTGCATTATTGACAACTTGAATAACTGCTTTCATACTTTCTCCTAACCCATGCAAATATTATAATATAAAACACCACAAGTTGACAATGTTTTAATAAGTTTATTTCAAAATAATAATCTCTTCTTCAAAATTTATACCTGTTTTTAACTTAATATATTTAATTAATGCTAAAACATCCATGGCTTTTGCATTGCCATTATTCACAATAAAACCTGCATGCTTTCTTGAAATTTCCGCATCTCCAATTTTAACTCCTTTAAGCCCAAAAGTATCAATCACTTTTGCAGGAATTAAATTGTTTTGTCTTTTAAACACACTCCCTGCAGAAAATTTATCATAGGGCTGAGTTTCCTTCCTTTTTAAAAGATACTGTTGCTGTTTTTCTGCTATCAACTTTTTATCTTCGCTTTTCAGTTTAAATTCCACACCCAAAATTATGTCGTCAATGTTAGAATTGCGATATGAAAAATCAATTTCTTTTCTTTTTAACCATATTATTTTATTATCTCTTAAAACTTTCACTCTTAAAATATGATTTGCCACTTCATCACCAAAAGCTCCACCATTCATGCAAACAAAGCCACCAACACTTGCGGGAATACCAAAAGAAAATTCAAGACCTTGCAAAGAATTTTCAAGCAAAAACTTATTTAGCACAAAAAGTTTTACACCAGCACCAACAAAAACAACATTTTTTCTTATAATTTTTATATTATCAAACTTTTTAAGACTTAATATAACTTTATCAAAATAATAATCTGGAAATAAAACATTACTCCCATTGCCTAAAATAAAAAACTGCAAATTATTTTCTTCACATTCCTTACAAATTTTCTTTAATTCATAAACATTTCTTGGAAAAACAATAACTTTGCCGTTCCCACCAATCTTGAAAGTGCAATAGTCTTTTAAATTAACATTTTCAATTTTTTCAAATTTATCAAACATATTTTTTTATATGACCATCAACAAAATTTAGTTATTTATATTATTATCTTGATTTTATATAGATTTTAAGTTATAATAAATATGTTGAAGGAGAAAAGGAATGGAAAAATCTAAGAAAAATCTTAAAATCGCAATTTTAGGATTAATTTTTGCAATTTTGATTTTACCTTGTGCAATAATACTTTCTGGCTGTGATGATAAAACAGTTTACATAGAACAGCCAAAATATGAAATTAATATTGAGAAAAGTGAAAATGGCAGTTTGTCAACCAATAAAACTTCTGCCTATGAAGATGAAAGCATAATTATTACAACCACTCCAAATGAAAATTATAAGTTAGGCTCTATCTTAATTTCTGGCGTTGCAATTGAAAAAATAACTGAAAATAAATATTTATTTAATATGCCAGACCATAATATCACAATTAAAGCAACTTTTACTCTTAAAGAAGTGGAAAGTGAAGAACAATATGATATTAAAACAATTTCATCTGATAATGGTGTCATTTTTGCCGATAAAACAAAGGCAAAGGTGGGTGAAAAAGTTACCATTTTGGCAAGTCCAAACAATAATTATGAATTATCTTCCATTTTTTCTGATAATGTTACTCTAACAAAAGAAGCAAACAATACATATTCCTTTATAATGCCAGAAAGCAATGTTACAATTTGTGCTGACTTTCAACTTATAGAATATACTTATAGCATAACTAAAAGCCCACAAACGAATAATGCAAATATTACTTTCAGTGTAAATAATGCAAAGGAAAATGAAATTGTTTCAATTTTCATTGAACCTGCCCAAAATTATATTGTTAAAGATGTTCGCTCTGAAAATAATACTATTCAAAATTTTAATAAACTTAATGAAAATACTTACACATTTATCATGCCAGCAAAGGATGTCAGCATTATTGTTGAAACAGAATCTTTTGTTCCATATACAATTGAAGATATTGTTGGTTCATATAAAGTAACAAATGTTATATATGAAGATTCTTTATTTTACAATGATTCTCCTTATGTAACCAATAATTTTATACAAATCAATGAAGATTTAACAGCAACAATTGTGCTTTTTGATGGCACTTTTGCATCAACTTCTAATAATACAACTTCAAACTATTATATTTTTGAAAACATAGATTTTTCTATCGTAGGCGATAAAATCAATGCAACTGTTGAAAATATGCCAATTATGGAAATTAAAATTTTAAATGAAAATACAATTAATGTAAATTATGCCAACTATATTTT
>CALWFX010000084.1 GCA_944377765.1 uncultured Clostridia bacterium | reverse complement strand
AAATTCCAATGGCGACTCCTTCAAAAATAAAAATACCGCCAGCAAAACATAATGTTATTAATTGAATTGTCATCAAAGTTGCAATCATACTTGGAGTTTTGATAACATTTGCTAAAATTGTAACAATAATTGCTGGAACAAAATATATTACAGGAACTAATATCGCTGATTTTGCGAGTTTTGAAAGTTTTTTCCATTTACTTTTAAAGTTTTTGTTGTTTTCTTTTTTCTCATTATCAGCATTATTTTTATAAGTCTTATTTGTAATATCTTTTATATTATTTTCTAGTTTTTGATTATCTTCTTCAATTTGCTTATTAATTTTTTCCTTTTCATTTTCAAGTTTCTCAAATGCTTCTTTAATACTTTCAGCACCTTTATAAATATAGTCTAAAAGTTGTTGAGCATATTTCGCTTGTGAAACTGAGATTATATCTATCTCTTCAATTTTTGCAAATTTTTCACCGATTTTTTTATGTGTTGTATTGATTAATTTAATTTGTTCATTATACAAATTTTGAACACTATTCTCGTATTCTTCAATGTCTTTTGGTAGTTGTTCTTTGTTATATTTAATATTTTCTTCATAAATTTGTAAGTTATTTTCATGTTTTAATAACCTTAGTTTATATGAATTCATTTTTGAAAATACAAGACATACACCAAGACAAATAAAAATCGCAAATGGAATTGAACATAAATAAATAATTCCCAAATCATTTCCTGTAGGTTGAGGTAATATATCATTTGGATTTCCCACGCTAACATTTGGTGTTGTAGTGGCACCAACATGATTAAACAAACATAAACAACCTGCGACAATCAAAATTATAGCAATAATATTTATCCTTTGTTTAGGCGATGGCAATGCTTTCATTTTATTATAAGCACATGAATTTTTGTAATAAATCATCAAACAAATTCCAACCGTTAAAAAAATAAATGCTATTATGTTAAAAATATAAGGCAATAATAAATTCCAATAATAATCATCTATTTCTGAGAAAAATACTGCTGAACATGATATAATTGGTAAACCAAAAAAGATAATTAGTAAAATTCCTATTATAGACACCTTTTTAGGTTCTTTTGGTTTTGTTTCATCTTTTGCAGTGGGTTTTGGAGTTTCAATTTGGACTTTTTGAGTAACAAAATCTTTTGCTTCTTCAAAAGCAATCTTTTTATTCCAATTTACAGTTGTGTCATTAATGTCATAAATAGCATTTGGACTTAAACTTTTTATTTCAGCCCAAGCATTCGCAACCTTTTTTAATTTATCTTTGGTAACTTTTAAATCTTCCATATTTCACTCCCAATATAATGAATATTAACATAAAACTTGACAAAAATCAAATAAAATCGCATACATTGTAGTAATAATTTTATTTTTGATTTGGAATGTGAGCATAGTTACCACATAAAAACGCATATAATTTAATTGATATTAAATTAAATCCGAGGTTTTTATGTTAAGTAGAGAAGAGATAATAGAGAGAATAGGAATAGCAAGGCATAATGCGGGGCTTTCAGCAAAAGCACTCTCCGAACTTGCTGGACTAAATAAGGGATATATAAATAGACTTGAAAATGGAAAAGACTTTCTGCCAAGTCTTGAAGCACTTTTAAATATTATTGATGCTTGTGGAATAAGTGAAGAGCAATTCTTTTACCACGACATAAACACATATAAACAAGATATGGAGTTAATAAAATCAATGAAAAACTTATCAAATGAAAAGAAACTTGCTATTGCAACATTACTTAGAAAAGAAGATTGATAAAAGTTTTATTTTCATTTCTTTACCATGAAATTAATTCACTGGAAAAATAATGAAAAAATAATTTGAAAGTTAGAAGAAGCATGATGAAAAAGTCATGCTTTTATTTTTATGTAATAACCTTGCGGACACCATTTCATGGTGCAACTGCGGAAGCAGTTTTAACAGCCCTATAATGGGACTTTTAAAAAAGGAGTAATCATTTAAAAAATATCAAAAAACAACAAAAATTTAAGAAAAAACGCATTTTTATTAGAAAAAATTGCGTTTTTTGTTTTATTATGTTTTTTTACTCTTTTTATAATAAACTTAAACAAGAAAAATATTGACGCAAAAAAGATTAAATTTAAGGAATTGTTTAATTGGCAGTAAAGTTGAAAAGTTGATATATATTGCTTTTGAACTAATATATATGAAAAGATATTTAATAATGATATTTATATTATATAATAATACAAATTTGATTTTACATGTTAAAAAAATAAATTTAAGAAGTTGTGAAAAACTTTTAAAAAAGTGTTGACAATGTTCATATCTCTTTGCTATAATATGTTTGCTGTTATTTATGGGGTGAAACACAAGGTTACTTACACTTAATCAAGCAGTGGTAAGAAAATTTGTGCGGACCAAATCTCAGCCATAGATGCTGAGGTGACCGAAATGACATTTTTTTAAGTCTAACAGCGTGACACACGCGGGGTAGTGTTTGAGAAAACCATAGTTGTTGTGGGACAAATATGATTCACTTAAAAACTTTTCGTGTTTGTTAAAAATGCAACATTTCGGAGTGCTATTGACAGGAGGTAAAAAATTAAATGGCAACACAAAAAATGAGAATTAAACTTAAGGCCTATGAACATTCACTTATTGACAAAGCATGCAAAAGAATTATTGAAACTGCTGGCAAGAATGGTGCAAAAGTTTCTGGACCAATCCCACTTCCAACAGACAGAGAAGTGGTAACTGTGATTCGTTCTCCACACAATTATAAAGATTCAATAGAACAATTTGAAAGTAAAACCCACAAAAGACTTATTGATATTTACAATCCAAGCACTAAGGCTATCGATGCTCTTATGAAACTCGAACTCCCTGCCGGTGTTGAGATTAAAATCAGTTTATAAGGAGGTAAAGAGAAGTGAGTAAAGCAATTATCGGAAGAAAAATTGGCATGACACAAGTCTTTGCCGAAGACGGTAGAGTTATTCCTGTTACTGTTGTTGAAGCAGGTCCAAACATTGTAATTCAAAAGAAAACCGTTGAAACTGATGGATACAACACATATGTTGTGGCATTTGATAAGAAAACAAAAAATGTCACAAAACCTATGAAGGGTGTGTTTGATAAAGCAAAGGTTGAACCTATGAAGGTTGTTAAAGAACTTGACCTTGATGGCGACCTTGAAATTGGAAGCGAAGTTAAAGCAAACATTTTTAAGGAGAGCGACAAAGTTGATGTTTCTGGTATCACAAAAGGACATGGTTTTACTGGCGTTATCAAAAGATGGAATCAACATAGACTTAAAATGACACATGGTACTGGACCTGTGCATAGAGAAGTTGGTTCAATGAGTGCTAACTCTTCACCATCTCGTGTTTTTAAAAATAAACACATGGCTGGACAATACGGAAATGAAAAAGTTACCATTCAAAACTTGGAAATTGTTAAAGTCGATGCAGACAGAAACTTACTTTTAATTACAGGTAATGTTCCTGGAAATAAGGGTGCTATCCTTACAATCAGAGAATCTGTTAAGGCTAAATAAGGAGCGGGAAAATGGCAAAAGTTAAAGTATATAACATGAATGCCGAAGAAGTTGGAACAAAAACATTAAAAGACAGCATCTTCGGAAATGAGTATAACGAAGGCCTTATTCATGAAGTTATTGTTGCTTATAATGCTAATCAAAGACAAGGCACAAAAAGCACATTAACAAGAAGTGAAGTTAGAGGTCATGCGGCTAAACCTTGGAGACAAAAAGGAACAGGTCGCGCAAGACAAGGTTCAACAAAAGGACCACAATGGACAGGCGGTGGAGTTGTTTTTGCTCCAAAGCCAAGAGATTTTTCTAAGAAAGTCAATAAACAAGCAAAAAGAACTGCTCTTCTTAGTGCACTTAGTGCTAAACTTGCTGACAAAGAAATCACAGTTCTTGACAAATTTGAAATTGCTTCTGCAAAAACAAAAGATGCTCAAAAATTCCTTGACGCATTCAACTTTAAGGGTAATGTGTTAGTTGTTAATGCTGACAATTCTGATAAAGAACTTAAAGCAGTTGCTAACATTCCAACACTTGACACTGTTAATGTTGAACTTTTGAATGTTTATGATGTTGTTGCAAGCAAAAATGTTGTTTTGACTGAATCTGCAATTAAATATTTAGAGGAGGCTAACGCATAATGGAAGCAAACGAAATTATCGTAAGACCACTACTTACGGAAAAGAGTTATAGTGGAATTCAAAACAAGACATACACATTTGTTGTTAACAAAAATGCAAACAAAGTTCAAATTGCTCATGCAGTTGAAGAAATGTTTAAAGTTGAAGTTGCAAAAGTTAACACAGTTAATGTTAAAGGTCATAAAAAGTCGCAAAACACAAAGCAAGGCAGAACAGTTGGTAAAACAAGCGATTATAAAAAAGCAATTGTTACTTTGACTGAAAAATCTAAACCTATTGCCTTCTTTGAAAGCTTATCTTAATAGGAGGAGAAAATGGCTATAATTAAAAGTAATCCAACATCTGCCGGAAGAAGATTTTACACAAAACTTGATGGCAGTGAAATAACAAAGTTTGAACCTGAAAAATCTCTCCTTGCTGTTAAGAAAAAACACGCAGGCAGAAATGCACAAGGCAGACTTACAGTTCGTCACAAGGGTGGCGGTAACAGACAAAAATATCGTATTATTGACTTTAAAAGAAATAAAGACAATATCCCAGCAAAAGTTGTTGGAATTGAATACGACCCAAACAGAACTGCTTACATTGCTCTTCTTTCATATAAAGATGGAGAAAAGAGATACATCATTGCTCCAGTTGGACTTAAAGTTGGCGATGTTTTGATGAGCGGTTCAAATGTTGAAATTAGAGTTGGTAACAATCTTCCAATTTCAGACATTCCAGTTGGTTCTTTAATCCATAATATTGAACTTGAACCAAAGAAAGGCGGACAACTTGCTCGTTCTGCTGGTGCTGAAGTTCAACTTATGGCAAAAGAAGGAAAATATGCAACACTTCGTCTTCCAAGCGGAGAAATGAGAAAAGTTCTTTTAACTTGCCGTGCTACAATTGGAACAGTTGGCAATGTTGACCATGAACTTGTTTCTCTTGGAAAAGCGGGAAGAAAAAGACATATGGGCGTTCGTCCAACAGTTCGTGGTGTTGTTATGAACCCTAACGATCACCCACATGGTGGTGGTGAAGGTAAGAGCCCTGTTGGTATGGCAACTCCTGTTACACCTTGGGGTAAACCAGCACTTGGCTATAAGACAAGAAAGAAAAAGAATAAATCTAACCGTTTAATGGTTAAGAGAATTAATTAAGGAGAAGTGAGATGAGTAAAGAAATTAAACAGCCTTATGTTAGTCCAAGACTTATGAAGAAAGTTCTTGAAATGACTGAAAGTGGCGTTAAAAAACCTATCAAAACTTGGTCAAGAAGCTCAACTATCTATCCAGAATTTGTTGGTTTCACTTTCGCAGTTCACAATGGCAAAAAACATATCCCTGTATATTGCACAGCAGATATGGTTGGTCATAAACTTGGCGAATTCTCTTTAACTAGAACTTTTAAAGGTCATGCAGGTCAGAAAAAGACTGCACAAAATAGATAGAGAGGTGAAAGATGGCTACAAGAATTAGACAAAAAGCAGAAAAAAGAGCTGCTAATAAAGATAACCGTCCTTATGCTGTTGCAAAAGACATTCGCATGAGTTCTTCAAAGGTTAGAATTGTTCTTGACAACATAAGAGGTAAAAAAGTTAATGAAGCAGTGGCAATTTTAAGTTATATGCCACAAAAAGGTGCAAGCGAAAGTTTGAAAGTTCTTAAAAGTGCAATCGCTAATGCTGAAAACAACAAAGGACTTTCATCTGACAACTTATATGTTGCAGAATGCTACACAACTCCTGGTCCTATGATGAAAAGAGTAAACTTTAGAGGTAGAGGCAGAGTTGACCACATTTTGAAGAGAAGTTGTCATATCACAATCGTGCTTGACGAAATGAAGGAGGCAAAATAATGGGGCAAAAAGTTAATCCAATTGGTCTTAGACTTGGAATAAATAAAGATTGGCAATCAACTTGGTTTGCTAACAAACAAGATTTTGCCAAAAACATTAAGGAAGACCACGATATTCGTGAATATTTTAACAAAAAACATTCTGCTTCTGGCGTTTCAAAAGTTGAAATTGAAAGAACAGAAACAAAACTTATTGTTAATATCTACACTGGAAAACCTGGTATGATTATCGGAACAAAAGGTGCAGGTATTGAACAAATTAAAAAAGAACTTGGAAAAATTGTTCGTCCAGTTAAAAACCTTATTATCAATGTTAAGGAAATTAAAAAACCAGACCTTGACGCTCAACTTGTTGCAGATTCAATTGCTCAACAACTTGAAAAGCGTGTTCAATGGAGAAGAGCATTAAAACAAGCCATCCAAAGAGTTATGAAGGCTGGAGCGAAGGGATGCAAAGTTCAAGTAAGTGGTGTTATTGATGGAGCAAATACAATCGGTAGAACTGAAAAGTATATGGAAGGTTCTCTTCCACTTCACACTTTAAGAGCAGATATTGATTATGGTGTTTCTGCTGCTTACACAAACTATGGCAAACTTGGCGTTAAATGCTGGATCTTCAAGGGCGAAATTTTACAAGCCAAATCCGACAAAGGAGGGCAAGAATAATGTTAATGCCAAAAAGAGTTAAAAGAAGAAAGGTTATGCGTGGTAGAATGACTGGTAAAGCCACAAGAGGTAACACTCTTACTTATGGTTCTTTCGGTATCATTGCCACAGAACCTTGTTGGATTAAATCTAACCAAATTGAAGCTGCTCGTATTGCTCTTACTCGTTACATCAAGCGTGGCGGTAAAGTTTGGATTAAGATTTTCCCAGATAAGCCAGTAACAAAAAAACCTGCTGAAACTCGTATGGGTTCAGGTAAAGGTAATCCAGAGTTCTGGGTTGCTGTTGTAAAACCTGGCAGAGTCCTTTTTGAAATTGAAGGAGTAAGTGAAGAAACTGCTCGTGAGGCTCTTCGTCTTGCTGGGCACAAACTTCCTTGCAAAGTTAAGTTTATTAAGAAAGAAGAAATAAACGAAGGTGGTGAGAAGAATGAAGAATGAAGAAATCAAAACTCTTTCTCTTGAACAGTTAAACGCAAGACTTAAAGAACTTAAAACTGAACTCTTTAAT
>CALWFX010000083.1 GCA_944377765.1 uncultured Clostridia bacterium | reverse complement strand
TATTTTAAAAACAGATTTTTAACAGATGTTATCTGTTTTTATTTTTAATCAAATTGGTTTACATAAAATATTTCAATTTACAAATACTAAAAAAATGAAACGAAAACAATTTTGGATTTCATATATTTTTTTATGGCTAACTTGCATTATGCTGATTGCGATGCCTGTTATTGACATACTTCAAATTGAAGATAATTTTTTGGTTAATTATGAAGATGTGGAAAGTGCAAATGAAAATCATATGTTTGGTTCATATATCACAGGTAAATTAAACCAAAAGGAACAATCGGTTGGAACAGATAAAGTTAAAAGCGGAGAAATTGTTTTTAAGTTGTTCGGATTTATTCCTATTCGCAAAATATCAGTTGTTATGGCATCGGATGATGATTATTATATTGGTGGAACGCCAATCGGACTTTCCATTGTAACTGATGGGGCAATAGTTATAAGCGATAATAACGATAGTATTCAAGAAGGCGATATTATAACAAAAATTAATGGTAAAGATTTTAATGAAATAGACGATTTTCAAAATGTGTTAAGTGGAAATGACGAAGCAGAAGTGACATATCTAAGGAAGAATAAAGAGTTTAAAACGCTGGTTAAAGTTTTGAAAGATAAAAAAAATAAATATAAATTGGGCTTAACTGTGAAAGATAGTGTAACAGGTGTTGGCACTTTGACATTTGTTAATAAAAACACAAAAGAATATGGTGCACTTGGTCATGCAATTGTGGACGAAATTGGCGGAAATATTGTTCCGATTGAAAGTGGAAAGGTTTATCCATGTAATTTGATTGGAATTAATAAGGGCCAAAAAAACAACCCCGGACAACTAAGGTGCGTGTTTGTCCAAAATGGAAAAGATAAAGGAAGTATTGTAAATAACACTAAATTTGGCATTAATGGAACATTGAGTAATTTGAATGGGCTTGTTGATGAAAATTTGACTGCAAAAATTGGTGGAAGATTGTCAGTAAAGCCGGGCAGGGCAACAATTGTTTCAGATATAAGTGGCATTAAAGAAGAATATGAAATTGAGATAATTAAAGCAAATTATCAGAAAAAAGCCAATGATAAAAGTTTGGTTTTTAGGGTTACTGATAAAAGACTTTTAAGTTTAACAGGTGGCATTGTGCAAGGAATGAGTGGCTCTCCAATTATGCAAAATGGCAAAATTGTGGGAGCGGTTACTCATGTGTTTTTGTCTGACCCAACAAAAGGCTATGGGGTTTATTGTGATTTTATGTTGGAACAAATTTAAATTTACAAAAACTATTCGTAAAATGTTGTTTTTGTTTGAAAAATATGTTGAATATGATATAATATAAAATATGAAAACATTAACATATTTTGAGAAAAGAGATTTGTTAAACATGAAAAAGATAGGCGGGTATTTGGAAGATATGCCACCATATTGCTACGATTTTTTCACTGGCATTGAACTTACCACTTCAAGTCTTACAAGGGTTAACTATGCAATGGATATTTCCATATTTTTTGACTATATTTCAAAATATATATTCAAAAAGGACAAAAAAAGTGTTTCTCTGAACGATTTGAACAGCCTTGATGCAAGAGATATTGAAGGTTTTTTATCCTATCTTTCTTATTATGAAATTGACAATAAAATTTTTAAGAATACAGAAAATGGCAAAGCAAGAAAACTTGCAAGTGTAAGAAGTTTTTTTAAGTATTTATTTAACCATAATTTGTTGGAAAAAAATGTTGCCAGCAAAGTGCCAACTCCGAAACTGCATTTGAAAGGAATTGTTAGACTGGAAAATAACGAAATTGAAAAAATGCTTGATGCTGTCAATGACCCAACAACTTTTACTCAAAGACAAAAAAATTACAATAAAAACACTAAAATAAGAGATAATGCCATTGTTACACTTTTTCTTGGCACAGGAATAAGAGTAAGTGAACTTGTGGGACTTAATGTTGAAGATTTTGATTTTTCACAAAATGCATTTAAGGTTACACGAAAAGGCGGTAATCAAACAATACTATACTATCCAAATGAAGTTAAATATGCTGTTGAAGAGTGGCTGACAGTCAGAAACACTTTGCCACTCAGCGAAGATGAACATGCACTTTTCATTTCTTTGCAAAACAGAAGAATTTGCACAAGGGCAGTGGAAAATCTTGTTAAAAAATTTGCAAGAGAAAGCACTCCACTTAAAAATATATCTCCACATAAGTTGCGTTCCACTTTTGGCACAAATTTATATAGAGAAACAAATGATATATATATTGTTGCAGATGTTTTAGGACATAAAGATGTTAACACAACCAAAAAACATTATGCTGCAATAAGTGAAGATATGCGCAAAGGTGTTGCAAAGAAAGTTAGATTAACAAGTTATGATGAATAATTATAGCATATACTGAGAGTATGCACTAATTAAATTGAAACATAAAAGCAAATATATAATATTGCACATCATTTTGTGTAGTATGCAGACATAACACTACAATAAATTGTATTTTAGTGTAATTTTTTATAAAAATTCCATATCTTAAAGTTATTTACTAAAAATATATCAATATAAATCAAATTTATAATTTTCGAATGAATTAGACAAAATTCGACAGTAATCTATCGAAATTTTTAGTCATAATGTTTGCATTTTATAAAAAAGTGTGCTAATATATCATGTAGTACTTTGATATGATATTTTGTTATATTAATCTAAGTAAAATTTACAGATAAGGGAGTAAAAAATGTTTAAATACAATTTAGATAACGCAAATGTTAAACTTGATGTTGTTATTGATGCCAAAGAGTGGCAAGATGGAGAAATGAAAGTTTAT
>CALWFX010000082.1 GCA_944377765.1 uncultured Clostridia bacterium | reverse complement strand
TCACCTCCTTTTAAAGAGAATGGTCGATGAGAGATAGAGATATCTCAAGAATAGAGAACGAGATAACTGATTTAACTATTTAATTAATACAAAGAAGAGTAGAGATTTCTCTACTCTTTTTTATTTTAATTAAAAAATCCATGCAGTTAGTGCATGGATTTTTTGCTTCTTAAATCTTCGCCTTTAAGGTTGATAAGGATGGAAAGTTCTTTATTTGTTATTCTTGAAAATGTTCTTTCGCCATACTTTTCTTTTATTTCTGCAAGGTCAAGGTTGGTGGATATGATTGTGCAAAGATTTTTCTTCTGTCTATCGTTTAAAATATTATATATGGTTTGGTCGGTTGAAGTTTTATAATAAACTTCTGTTCCAAGGTCATCTATGAAAAGAAATTCACAATTTAGATAATCATCAATGCATGATTTTTCTTTTGTTTTAATATATTCATTGAAATCAATATTCATTTGAAAAGCGGTTACAAGTTTAACAACTTTTCCTTTTTTTATGAGTTTGTCAGCAATTGCACTTGTTAAGTATGTTTTTCCTGTTCCAACTTGACCTGAGATTAAAATTGTGTTCTTTTTGAAGTCGCTATCACACCATTTTTTCATAAAGGAATAAAAAGGCTTTAAATTGTCAGTTGCAGTTTTTTCTGCTTTTTCAAATGGTTCAAGTTTGCCAAAATTGCTTTCTTTAAATAGAATATTGGAAATTTCTTTTTTTAAACATTCACACATATTGCCATTAATATAGCCAAAATCTTGACATTTTTGGCAAGTGTAGTCAATTTTATTTTCATAGCCATGGGTTTTAAAATACTCGTCAATTTCTTTTTTAAGTTGGTTTTCTTTTTTGTTGTCTATTTTTTCACCATAAGCAGATTTTTTTGCATTTTCGATTAATAAACTTTGATATGTTTTTCTAAGTCTATCAAATTTTTCATCTTTTGAAAATTCTTCAACAAGTTCATTATAGGCGTTTTCATTTTTTAGTCTTCTACTAACAATTATGCTTTCTGCCTTTTTAATTAATTCTTTATTCATATTACACCTCAATTTCTTCTATTGACTGGAACAACGCGTTCATTTCTTCGCGAGTATAATCTCTTTCATTATTAAACTTCTTAGTGTTTGGTTTTTGTTGAGAAATATTTGCTGATTTTGCTTCATTAACTGTTTTAATTCCTTTATCGTGATAGGAAGAAAGAATTGTGCTTAAATATTGCATTGGCTGTTCTTTTCCAAGTGCAAGGGTGCAGGCATAGTCAATTACATCTTCAGGTAAAGCCCAAGCATCAGTCCAAACTTTAAATTTATCTCTGTCAAATTGATTGACATTTCTTGACAAGCCAATTTTTTCCAAAATTTGCTTAATTTTCTTATCAACAGCCAAAACACTATTAAAGTATTCATTTAAACTTTGCTCGCTTATTATTCCAAGTTTATTGAACTTTGCAAGCACATTATCCATGCCATCAAGTGTTCTTACATTGGTTTTAAAACAATAATTTGAAATTTGTTCCAGCATTGGAATGGAAAATCCAATGTTAAACCATTTAAAGATATAGTTGTCAACAACTGGCTCTAAATTTTCATAGTATAATCCTAAATTTGAGGTTATCTTCTTTGCAATTTCAAGTGATGCTTTCTTTTCACTTTCATAATTTTCAATTTCTTCCACTTTCATGAGTTTCATGGAGTGGTATTTTTTTAATTGAACATCTAAAAATTCAAAACTTGGTCGTTTAAGTTTTTTAGCGACATACAAAATTACACTGTCATCAAAACCGAGTTCATCTTTCCACATTTTATAGGTTGCACGCTCTGTTAGTGTTGGCATTTTCTTAGATTTAAGTGTTTTAAACACCATTTCAATGCCTTCATGCAAGCCTTCAAGTTGGCAGAGATATTCTTCTACTTGCTTTGCGGTTTTAATGCCTTTATTTACAAAATCTTTTGCAACAGTTGTGATATAGGCATAATTTATGTTTTCGCTTTTCTTGGTATCAACGCAATATTTGATAATCATAAGAAGTGCTTCTTTTTCCATGTGAAGTTCGTCAATTATGTAATAATATTCTTCATATTCCTTTGGTGTAATCATTCTGCCAGACAAAATTTCTTGCGCTTGAGTGTTGAAAGTGCCATACTTTTTGACATTATATTTTTTTGTGTGAGTTAAAACATTTGTGATAGGAAGATAGCGAACTTCAAAAGGTATAACTTCAAGAATTTGCACAAGTCCTTGTTCTTGCCAATAATAAAAGCATGTTTCAACATCTTCTTCTTTCATATTAAGCTCGTTTGCAAAATTTTCAAGAGTGTTATCCAGCGAACTTGCGTCTTGGCATTTATATAAGCCATATAAATAGACTTTTACACATTCATCTGGTGCATAAGGCAGATAGTTGTTAATAAATATATTGTCAACACTTACTGTATTGCTTGCAACTGCTTCAACTGAAAGTTTACAAAATGCCATAACAAAACTCCTTATGCAAAATTGTAACATAAAAAATTTTATTTTACAAGTTTTTAGTAATGATTTAATTTTATCATTAATAAAATATTGCATGAGAAAATTATCAGTATTTTTAATTTTAGTTTTGGCATTGCCGATTTTTTTATTTGGATGCAACAGCAGTAAAGATGATGAAATTTCACATTATTCAATTGTTGGCAGTTATGACGAGAATTTGCACGCTTTAACTTGTGAGCAAACTTTGGTTTATCAAAATAAATCGGATAATGCTTTAAGTGAAATTAAATTTTTTTTGTATGCAAATTCATTCAACGAAGGAAATAAGGTCGTTTCCACTTCTTCACAAGATAAAGCATATCCAAATGGAGAAAGTTTTGGTAATATTGAAATAAAAAAAGCAATGAGCGAAGGAAAAGATACTAATTTTTCACTGAATGAAGAGAAAAGTATTTTAACTGTTTCATTAGATGCTGAGATTTTCCCAGACGAAGAAGTGGAAATATATTTAAGTTATATTGTAAATTTGGCAAATATAAATCATAGGCTTGGTTATGGCAATAACACCATAAACTTTGGAAATTTTTATCCGATTGTTTGTGTTTATGAAAATGGTTTTGTTGAAAATGAATTTGCAAGCAATGGCGACCCTTTTTATAGTGATATAGCAAACTATGATGTGGAAATCTCATATGACGCTAAATACACTTTTGTAAGTAGTGGAAATGTTGTGAAAGAAACAAGCGAAAATGGCAAAAAAACAACTTGTATAAATGGAGAAAAATTAAGAGATTTTTGTTTTGTTCTTTCAGAAAAATTTGAGGTAATATCGCAAGAAATAAATGGAGTAAAGGTCAATTATTATTACTATGATGACCCAAATGCTGAAGAATATTTGGAGTTATCTTGCTTAGTTATAGATGAATTTTCAACAATGTTTGGAGAATATCCATATGATGTAGTTAATGTTGTTAAAATAAATTTTTGCTTTGGTGGAATGGAATATCCTAACTTAGTTTACATTTCAGATGCAATCATTGATGCTGAAACTTATAGATATGTTATTGTTCATGAACTTGCACACCAGTGGTGGTATTCGCTTGTTGGTAACAATGAATTTCAAGAAGCATGGCTTGATGAAAGTTTAACTGAATATAGCACAGCACTTTTCTTTGAAAAACATTCTGAGTTTGGGCTTAAATATGAAGATATTATTTTAGGAGCAGAAAACACATATCGCATGTTTGTCGATGTATATGAAAGTGTGAATGGTGAAGTGGGTGAAAGCATGAACAGAAGTTTAAAAGAATTTGCAACAGAACCTGAATATGTCAACTGTGTTTATACTAAAGGTGTTTTAATGTATGATAGTTTAAGAAAAACTCTTGGAGATAAAAAGTTTTTCAAATGTTTAAGTGAATATTTTGATGCCTATTGCTATAAAAATGCAAAAGGGGAAGATTTGATAGACTCTTTTTCAAAAACAGCAAAAATCAATCTTGAAAGTTTCTTTGATGCATTTTTAAGTGGAGAAGTAATTTTAGATAATTAAATATTAAAGAATAGTTTTGTGCATAAAAACACTGTTAAATAAATTTACTTTACTTATATAAATTGCAATAAATTTATTGAATATTAGTAAATTTTAAGAGCCATAGGAAAGATAAATTTCTGACAGTATATTTTTACCTTTTTAGGGCATTATTAATCTAATAATTTAACATTGTGAGTAAATGGGGTTTTAGGTTAAAACTAGTAAAATATAACTAGAAAGGAAGGTGTTTTTATGAGTGAAGATAAAAATCCAAAAGCATATAGAGAATTTATTGTTCAGCGTGTTCAATATTTTAGAAATGAAGCAAAATTAAGTGCCAGAGAACTTTCACAAAGAATGGGACTTTCTCCAAGTTATATCAGTAAATTTGAAATGGGCGAATTAAATATCCCTGCAGATAATTTGTTAGATGTTATTAATATTTGCGGAATTTTACCAGAAGAATTTTTCTGTGAAAATTTTAGAGAGTATCCAAAAGAGAAAGAATTTTTAATGGCATTCAGAAATTTGTCTGACGAAAACAAAGATTTGATTTTTAAAGTTATGGAAAGCATGAAATAAAACAATTTGGCTCTATAATTTTTAAAAACTCTATTTAGATTAAATAGAGTTTTTTTGTGCTATATTTTTATTTGCTTGACAAAAAAATCATTTTAATGCTAAAATTTTAAGTAATTTAGGAGAAATTATGAAAAGAGTTTTAACAGGTATCAAGCCAACAGGATATGCACATATTGGAAACTATTTTGGAGCAATCAAACCAGCAATTGAGTTAAGTAAAAATCCTGATTATGAATGCTATTATTTTATCGCTGATTATCATGCACTTACAACTTTGAACAGCAAAGAAGAAATGAAAGCGTATTTTTACAATATTGCATGCACATGGCTTGCTTGTGGACTTGACCCTAAGAAAGTTGTTTTTTATAGGCAAAGCGATATTAAAGAAGATTTTGAACTTAATTGGATACTTTGCAATGTAACACCAAAGGGGCTTATGAATAGAGCTCATGCATATAAAGCATGCGTGGAAAAAAATGAAGCACAAGGAATTGATAAAGATGATGGCGTGAATATGGGACTATATAATTATCCAATTTTAATGGCTGCAGATATTCTTCTTTATGATGTTGATTATGTTCCTGTTGGGCTTGACCAAAAACAACATATTGAAATTGCAAGGGATATTGCTCATAATTTTAACGGTAAATATGGCAAATGCTTGAAAGAACCTATGGAATATATTGATGATAACAATCACACTTTGGTTGGGCTTGATGGAAGAAAAATGAGTAAAAGTTATAACAACACAATCATACTTTTCACTGACGAAGCAACACTTAAAAAATCTATTATGAGAGTTGTAACTGACAGTCGCTTGCCAGGAGAACCAAAAGATGCAGACTGCACTGTAAATAAACTTTATAAGCTTTTTGCCACAAAAGAGGAAGCGGACAAGTTTGAACAAGATTTATTAAATGGACTTGGTTGGGGAGAAGCGAAAAAACAACTTTTTGAAGTTGCCAATCGTTATATTGCACCAATGCGTGAAAAGTTTAATTATTACATGAGTCATAAAGAAGAAGTTGATGAAATTTTAAGAGAAGGGGCAATGAAAGCGGAAAAAGTTGCCAAAGTTGTTTTATCTCGTGTTAGAAAAGCCATCGGAACAGATAGATAAATTAAAAAATCTACGAAGGAGCTCGTAGATTTTTTTAATCAAAGTTTTTAGGATTAATAACTATTATTTTGTTTCACTATTCTCTTATAATCACTATAAAAAATATATACTTGGTGGGTTGCCGGGGGCTCGAACCCCGGACCCTTCGATTAAGAGATTTTTTGAAAATGGTATACATGCGTATTTATAAGGGATGTAGGAGTTAATATACTTAGATTTTGTCAAAAATGGTCGTCAAAATGGTCGTCAAATTTGCAAATATAAATTATTATATAATTTAACTAATTCGTCTTTTGTAATATCATCCTGCAAATTTGTATAAATATCGTTTGTCATAACTATTGATGCGTGTCCCAAATAATCCTGTCTCTCTTTATCTGGCCAACCAAGGTAGTGTAAGTTTGTCGAACATGTGTGCCTCAAATCATGAAGTGTTTTGCCTTCAATTTTTGCTTTTTTATATATTTCCTGTGCCATATCTGAATAGTAGTGTGGTTGACGTGTGAAATATGGTTTGTTTTTTCGCAATTTTAAAAACTCTATAAAAGATTTGCTTACTTTAATCTTTCTTTCTGAACTTTCAGTCTTGGTTCCATGGATATAAATTTTATTTCGTTGTTCGTCAATATCTTCAAGGTTAAATGACCAGGTTTCCTGCCTACGTGTGCCGGCAATAAGACTGAAAATCATAAAATATTGGACATCTTCATCATAGGTTTTTAAAATATTTAAAAAGCGTTCTTGTTCAATCATCGAAAGCGCAGTCTTTTTATGTTTTTGTGTTTTTCGCGGTTTAATCATTGTTTCTGCTAGATTCCTTGAAATTTTATTATTAATATATGCTTGTTTTAAACTTTGTCTCAAGGTTAAATATGCGTAATCAACAACTCGACTGTTGGGATTGAACTCGTTCAGAAATTCTTGCAGAATTGCTGGAGTAAGTTGGCGCAACTTCATATCTTTAAAAAATTTGGGCATATGCAAATTAATGATTGATGTATAATTATTTTTTGTGCTTTGACTTTTAGTTGACTTATAGGTATTCAACCAATATTTTGTCCAACCAATTACTGTTTCTTTCTCATTAGTTCTTTTTTTATGAACTTGCATTGATTTTATATCTTGAATTTTTTTAATTGCTGCTTCTTTTGTTGAAACTGTGAAGCGTATGAGTTCACCATTTCTTCGTTTTTTATATTCCCAGCGTCCATCTTTGCGGTGATATAAATTTTTTATATTGCTTTTCATTGTGACCTCCTGAACTTCGGTCACTTTGGATTTGCTTGCTAAGTCAACAATGTTTTCATTTTCTCTATGTTCTTCACGTCCAGCTTTGACAAACAAGGTTGACAGCAAATATTGGCTTATCTGAATAATCTTCTTTAAACCTTCAGCGGCTTCATTATAAAAATTTTTGTCTTGCATAAAATCCCCTAAAGAAATTTTAATTCACAAAACAACAAATTTCAATAGGTGGTTACCAAGGACGAACAGGTTTAA
>CALWFX010000081.1 GCA_944377765.1 uncultured Clostridia bacterium | reverse complement strand
TTCTAATAGTTTTGAAATTTGTTAAAGTTCCACCAAGCCAACGAGTGTTAATGTAATACATTCCACATCTTTCAGCTTCTTCTTTAACTGCTTCTTGTGCTTGTTTCTTTGTTCCAACAAAAAGAACGCTCTTACCAGAAGCAACGATATCGCGAACGAAATTGTAAGCTTTATCAACTTGTTCTGAAGTAAGTTCAAGGTTTAAGATGTGAATATCATTTCTGGCAGTGAAAATATATTCTTTCATCTTAGGATTCCATTTTCTTGTTTGGTGACCAAAGTGAACACCAGCTTCAAGAAGTTGTTTCATTGAAATAACTGACATAATAATAACCTCCTTGTTTTTGTCCTTCCCCAAAGTTTTAACTCTTTAAATCAACCCAAGATTACACTTTTACTTACAAACAAATTCAAAATAAAAAATTAAAAAACAAAAATTTGTAAGCGTTCAGGCAACCGATTTAAAAATGCTCTTTGAGTGCTTATTTGTCCAATGACTTTGAAAGTATAGCATATATTAAAAAATTTTGCAAGCAAAAAGTGAAATTTGCCTGAAAAATTTATAATACACACATAAATTTTAACATAAACTTAATTGTGGTTCAACAATTTTCTTTTCAACAACCACACAATCTTTAAGAAAAGCAGAAAAAATATCATAACCAATGTTAGCGTTTGTTTTAAAAATTGTGTCCGCATTTGTTTGATAATTTTCCTTTAAATGTTCCTTAAATTCTTTTTCATTTTTCCCACCGCAAATATCAAAATATTCTCCATTTAAATATAGCGCTCTATGATATGTGTATGGTTGCTTTGTCTTGTATTCATCATTTTCTTCCTTCCAACCAAACCCAATTAAATATATGGTATCTTTTTGTTCTTCACAAGGCTTAAAGTTGAATGGTCGACCAACAGGCAAAATGTAAAGTTCATTGTTGCCCTTTGTTGGAAATTTAGTTGAGGGTTGAATTTTTATCCCTAAATTTTTTTCATACACAGCACTGATTGCACCAATAAAATGATCGCAATTTCCATTTAAATAACAATATTTAATAACATCTTCTTTAGCTAAAATTGTTCCCATATAAACAAACTTAACAATTTTAATTAGATGTTTCGTTAATTTTTCAATATCTGCTTTGCTTGGAGTTGCTGAAATTTGTATTTTATAAAAATCTAAATTATTATATAAAATTTTTAATCTACCCAAAACCCTTTTTAAGTCTTTATCATGGCGTTTTGAAAACAATTTTATTGCATAATCTAAATCTTTTTTTTAGTATTCCATAATATTTTCCTTCGCTTAATTATAAATTAAAAGGAAAACAATGTCAATACACAAAAAAATGAGAATGAACTTTTCATTCTCATTTTATGTTTGCTTCGCTCTTAATTGTCATAAAAATGCCCTGCATTTTTATGACACGCATCCAAATTCAGTGATATTTATTGTGTATTGCACACCTAACACATTTTGCATATTGCTTTGATTCACCATGCCCATGGTTGTCATACATTTTGCTGTGTTTAAATTTGTTCCTAAATCTCTTGCCCAATATTTAAAACCATTGTTGGTTATTGCTTTTACAAGGTCACTCATCTCCATATTTGCATTCTTTCCACAGACTGATTCTATCTCTTCTATGGATGATGCAAAAAAGTCTGGCTCATGCGTATAGTTCACTTCTTGCACTCCATTTGCTGTGAACTTTTCAACTTTTTTGTTTGTTACATCAATAAAATCTGTATCTCCTGATGACCATTCATACAACAAACTATCATCGTAAAAGGTTCTATCGTCTATCAGTGAATCGCTATAACCTTTCCCTATTCCAAGTTCACTTTCTGCCCATGCACTTGCATATACAATCTCTGCTAACACTGCTGTTACATTTGCATTTTCAAAACCTTGCCCTTCTGTGTATGTGCCTTGCAATCTCCATTTAACTAACTCAACCTTATACCAATTGCCTTCATATTGTGCATAGTCTGTTCCATTGTAACTTCTGGTTATCAATGTTTCCCCACCAATTCGATATGTTTTTGTGTTGTTACTTGCATTATTTAAAGCAGTTATTATTGTGTTATTCGTTTCAAGTGTCTGCGGAAACATACCCATTTCAACATACCAATATCCGCCTTCTTCGTAATAGTATGCTGGGTTGTTCGCTTCCCAAACTGCAAACAATTCTATAACTTCGCCATTGTTTGCTGTTAAATTATTTACAATTTGCCCATTTGAAAACTCAACATTGCCTGAACTTGATTTTGACCAGCCAATGAAACTAAACCCAGTTTTAACAAATGCATTTGATTTTAATGCTGATTGTGAGCCATAGGTAAAATTTTGATTTGTCATGCTTCCACTTGTTGCGCCATTTCCATTAAACTTAACACTGTAAGTGTTATAAACCCAATATGCATATAGTGTGACATTTGCATTTGTGAAAGTGTTGCTCCCAATAATCTTTCCGCTTGCATCAATAATTTGTGTTCCAGCACCATTTGTTTTTGTGTAATATCCAGCAAAATGTTGTCCTGTTATTTCTGTTGGCAAACTTACACTTGTGATTGCGGTTGTTGCAGATACATTTGAATAAAATCCTTTGCCATAATAAACATAAATTGTTGAATTTGAAGTTCCATTGCCATGATTTAAAGTTATATCATAGATAACTCGTTTCCATTGCGCATACAAATAAGTATATTGTGGAAGATCTGGATCTTGCAAACCGGGTGTATCTGTTGGGTATTCTTGCCCTATTGCATATTCAGTTCCACTGCCATCAGGTTCAGTGTTCCAACTTTCAAGTTCATATCTTGTGTTTTCAACACCAACATCAATAATGGTCTTTGGAGAATAGTCAATAACAAAATTGCAATTATCAACACCTGTCATATAAATTATTCCATAAAAACATTCTGGACGACTTAAATATGCTAAAGATGGTAGTTGATCATTTACATCTCTTGAGGTTTGCCAAAGACGACTATCCCAACCAAGTATTTCAGTTAAAAAGCTTTTATCTCTCACTGCACTTTCTAAATCTTGGAAATAGCAATCTGCCATTTCATCTGTTCCAGTTCCCTGCATAGGACTAACTCCACCATAATATGAATTTTCAATTGAACTGCCAGTATCTCTGCCAATAAATGCTCCATAATCATTTATGCCAATAACACTGCCCACATTAAAACTGTTTTCAATCAAAATTTCATAACTAGTCCATCCAACAAGACCGCCAAGCATATTACCTCTAAACTGATCCCGATAAGCTGTTCCCCTTATATCTCCAGCATTATAAACATTTGTTAAAATGGTGTTTTCATTTGTCTCCCCAACAATTCCTCCAACAGTGTCAATTCCTTGAATTAAGCCCATATTATATGAATTTTCAATTGTTATTTCACCGCCTGCCCCAACAATTCCACCAATTGACGCTCGCTCGCCAATAACACTACCATAATTTGCACAACCATAAATATTTTTATTTGTGCCACCAACTCTTGTAGCAATACCTGCTGATAAACCAGTGTTATAAATTAACCCATAGTTTTCACAATATGCAATATCACTATTATCTACAGTATTAACAATACCTCCTATACCAATATCTCGTGTTAAAAATTGCCCTTGAAATGTGCATTTATTAATAAATCCATCATCAATATCTCCAACAACACCGCCACCATCTCTAGTGTAAACAGCATTCATAACATTTACATTTTGAATAATAGGAATTTCAATTTCACCAGTTCTTGAAGGCGTAACTCGGCCAAACACTCCACCTTCTGTTGCATAAACCCCTGTAATAAAATAGCCATTGCCATCATAAACACCAGAGAATTCCATGGGTTCCCAGTAGTATGCTGATAAATCAATGTCTGCCATCTGTTTAAAATATGAACTTGCAATTTCATCATTTCCGTCTCTTATTTGAAACGCAATAAATGCGAACTGCTTTGCATTTTCAATAAGAAATGGATCATCTTCTGTGCCTATTCCAGTTGGATACTCAGAATTTAACAATTCATTTTCGCGTATATAATTTATCCAAGTTCCTGTTCGCTCATCAGTTGCCCTAAGTGGCTTTAACCCAGATGATTCTTCAATATATGGTAAACCCATATTTACAGCATCATCAACCACAAAAGTATCAAGTTTAAAATCTTCAAAAAATGCTCTATCACCATACATAATCTCGCCATCAAAACGAGTTATTCCACTTATAGAAATTTCTGCATTTGCTGATTGGGCTGTGCTTTTTCCGCCAAAATAACAATTTGTAAAAATTGTGCTACCGCTACTACAAAGTCCAATAAACCCATTATTTAAAATTTCATTCTCACAAAAAACTTCGGCAAAATTGACACAATTTTCATATATATTGTCTTGTTCATCAACACCAGTAAATCCACCAACTACTTCTGGGGCAGCAACAACGCTCAATGTTCCATAATTGTAAACATTTCTAAATTCACTATGATTTGCACTCCCAACAATTCCACCAATTTCTCCATCTGCATGATTATACCAAGGTGCATTGATAGTTCCAATATTATAACAATTCTCAACAATAGCATTAGTGGCATTACCAACAAGTCCACCAATGTTTGCTTGTCCACCTTGTATAATTCCCATATTATAACTGTTTGAAATTAGTGTTTCATATCCAGAAGTCGTACTTCCAGTAACATTCCCAACAAGTCCACCTATATAATCACCTTCTGCATAAATATTTGCTTTGTTTGCACAATTTGTTATTTCACTTTTATATCTTCCAGGTTCCCTAGCATAACCAACAAGACCTCCAACACCCATTCCTCCATAAATATAGCCACTAAATGAACAATTTATTAGTTGCGTGTTAGTGATTGCTCCGGCAATTCCGCCAACATAATTACCATCACTTCTAATAATACCTGTTATATGTAAATTTCTTATAATAGAATCATCAAGTTGCCTAAAAAAACCAGCATAATCACCACCGCTTATAAAAACGCCTGTAATAGAATAGCCATTCCCATCAAAATTAATACTAGTAAATTCATCTGGCTTAAATTCATGCATTCCAAAATTTAAATCTGCACCAAGTTTATAGTATCTTCCAGTTTGAATGCTAAGCATTTGGCCTGGTGTTGTAATTATATATGGATTTCTTTCAGTTCCAGAACCTTCTGTGATTGTTTCTCTTCGCAAACTTGTAAGCCTTCTGTTTTCAAATAAATCGGTTGCCACATTTGGAACACTTAAAGTTGATATTTCATAATTTTCTTCAACACTATCTTTGCTTTTCAAACTTGTTAAACCGCCAACGATAACCGCTGAAAAAACGCATATCAAAGCGCATAAACAAATTATCAACTTTTTCATAGTCCCACCTCTTAAACATTATAAATCCAAGGCAATAAATATATTTCTAAAATCATTTTAGCAAATCCCCCCCCCGAGTCAACTTTTTTGTGGTATATTTTGTATATTTATTAATATTTTAACTTAATTTTCATAAAAAACTAACTTCTGGTATTCAGTAATTTTTGAAAATTTTTTTATTTTTATAATAAAAATATACTGATATTATCCATACTAAAATATAAACAGCCAATGGCTGTTATAAAATATTATGAAAACTAGCCCCCATAAAATGAAAGTATTGTTCTGAATAAAGTTTGATAAGTTCCAACGAAATTGAAAATTCTCTTATATCATCTTCTTCAATATATGTTTTAAGTTTTATTATCTCAATGCCAATTTCTTGAATTGACTTATGATTTACCAAAAAACAAAGATTACTTTCATCGTTAAACCAATCATATTCCAGATTATCAACCAAATTTTCCACCTTGCTATTTCTTATTCCATCATTTTCTTCAATTGCTGTTTCAATTTGATAAACATAGTCTGCAACATTTTCAAGAGAGTTTGTCACAAGCCTATCTTCAAAAACACAAATAAGCACCAGCACCGCAAGCACAAAAAAAATTGAAATAAGTTGAAACCACATAAACTTTGTCATTCTTGCACCTGCCCCAAAGGCTCAACCTTGAAAGTTTGATATTTTCCTTCAAAGGCCTGAACAAAAACCGTGCCACCCTTATCAATTGTCAATATCAAGCAATCTTTAACCTTTTTTATGTTTGCCTTATTAAGTAACTTCATTATGTAATTTTCATTTAAATTAGCAATCTTTAAATTTTCCTTGATGATTTTGCCTTCGCTTATCAAATTTATTGGCAAACAACTTTTTTCTGCTTTTATGTTCATATCACCATTTGTTACTGGCGAAAATTCACTTTTAGGATAAACCGACATTTTGCCATTGGTTTCCATAATTGCATATTGCACTTGCTCAAGTTTAAAATAGCCCGCCCCACGAATTGCTTCCATAATATCATCAATAGACAAATTTAAGTTTTTAATAGCCTTGTAATCCACCCCTTCAGGATTGACAACAATAACAGGTTTTCCACTGACAAATCTTGAAAATTTTGTTGATACTTTGCAAAGAACAGTTAAAATGAAATGCACAAGAACAAGCGTTAAAAGTGGAACAACACCATGCAAAACTGGCACAGAAATTTCTGCCATTGGAATTGTTGCAAGGTCTGCAATAATTAAAGTAAGGACAAGTTCAAAAGGTTGCATTTCTCCAAGTTGCCTTTTCCCCATAAGTCGATACAAAAACAAAACTATTAAATATATGATTATTGCTCTGACAATTATTGTTAACATATTTTTATTATAATTAAATTTCAAATTTTTAAACAAAATATAAAAAATATGCTATATTTTTCAAAAAAAATTAATTTTTTAATTATTTTTAATGATTTTTTATAATTTTTAAAAATATTTTTATTAAAATTTAATTAAAAGTCCTATTTTATTAACTAAAAAATAGTTTAAAATATAATTTTAAAATTATTTTTTATATTTTATTAAATTTATTTAAATTTTTTAGCTTTTTTCTGAATTTTTACCTTTTTTAATTTTTCTTTTATTTGCACAAAATATGCATCAATGCTTACAACCTTAAACATAACACACAAAAGAATAAATAGTCCACATCCAAGACAACCGCAAATTATGATATTAAATATTTGTGGTAAACAATAGGATAATAAAGCACTTGTGAATGAAGTTATGGCAATCGTTGGCAAGGAAAGTAATAGCATAAGAAAAAGTTGTTTCAAAATTTTAACTTCAATTTTTAATTTTCTTTTAAGCATGAAAACATTCAATATTGCAGTGACTGTCATGCTAATACCCATTCCAAAAGGAAGAGACAAAACACCCATATAATTAGTTAAAAAGAACACTGATAAAAATGTGAAAATTCCACCAATTACATAATTGACAAAGGATTTAACTTCCAAACCAACCGAATTTAATATTGCAGAAGTAATGTTTGTGATTCCCATTGGCACCATTATCCAAGCAGAATACTGTAAAAGTGTTCCACTTAATGCTTCCCCAAAAAGGAAAAGCCCAATAATGTCGCCTATACCAATAAAGCATGGAACAATTAAAAATGTAACAAACAAGGCAAAAGTAACTGACGATGTTACGCGTTTTTGAATATGTTCATTATCATTCATGGTCATTGCCATTGAAATATCTGGAACTAAAGCGGTGGAAAGTGAACCTATCAAAGTTGTTGGTAAAAATAATAATGGAAATGTCATGCCAAGTGCCACACCATAAATGCTCATTGCTTGAGAAACAGTATAACCCGCCACTATCAACCTTGCAGGCAGTATTATTGCAATCAATGGTTGAACCAAACTTCCAACAACTCTAACTGCTGTTATTGGTGCAGATTGTTTCACCACACTTTTATAAACCTTGCTTGGCTTGGCCATTTTTCCGCCATAAAAAAAGTATAGAACAACAGCAAAAATTGCTGAAACAACACAAGAGAGAGTAAAAGCCCATGCCACAGTCATTGCATTTTGAAGTGCCGTTAATCCTGCCCCTAACAGCAAAACGCATAAAGCAAGTTTAACCACTTGTTCAAAAAGTTCTGTAATGCAAAGTGCAAAATAATTATCATAACCCCACATCGCGCCACGATAAACAGAATAAATTGCAGAAAAAATAAGGGCAGGAAGCAAAATAATTAAAATGTTTATGCAATTTTCATTTGTAAATAGATGTGCAAATAAGTTTTTAAAAACCAAAATTATGGCACAAAGAATAACACTTGCAACAAGCCCAACAAGTAAACTTGAAGACACCAATTTTGCCACACTTTTTTTGTCGTTACTAACCCTGTAACTTGCAGTCATTCTTGATATAATAAGTGTAAGTCCACTTGACACAATCGTAAGTAGCACCATGAAAACAGAAAGGGAAACTTGATAAAGTCCAAGTGCTTCCGCTCCTATTGTTCGCGAAAGATATATTCTAAGCAAAAAGCCTAACAGCCTTGTAATAACTGAAAAAATTGTTATTATTGCCACATTTTTAAAAATTGATTTCATATATTAATTTTATAAAACAACCTTTTTAAATATGACATATAAATTAAATTTACAAATTAATAATAATTTACCATTATAAAACATATTTATTATTAAAATGGAGTTACTATGAGCATAACAAAACAATCTTTTCCTTATTATAAACTTAAAAAAGGGGAAAATCTTAAAACTATTGCAGAAAAGTTTAATGTTGATTCAACACAAATTTTGCTTATCAACAATCTTACGCCGAAGCATATAAAAGAAGGAATTTTTATTAAAATCCCCCAAAAATAACTATATTTTAAAATTTTTTATGTTTTTTGCAGTATTTTTATTAAATTTTAAATATCTTGTCCAAATTTTCAAACCAAACTTGTTTTGAAAAACTGACATTTGCAGGGCTTGTTGATGGCAAATATATATAATCTATATTAGGAAAATATTTTTTTAAAAGTATCTCGCTGGCTTTACCATTGCAAAATACTTTTTTGATGTTTGGGTATTTTTGCAATAATTTTTCAATATCATTTATCTCATCAACTTTTTTCAAGAGTTCACTATCTCCTGAACCTTTAATATTTGAAGATTTAACTATATCCCAAAGAGCAACATGATTTTTTAAAAGAAATTTGATTTTTTCTTCTTTATTATCCACAACATTTTCATCAAAATATTCTCCTAAGGTTTTCCAAATGCGATTTTGTTTATTTCCATAATAAAAATTTATTTCTCTACTCTTAACACTTGGAAAACTTCCCAAAATCAAAACTAAACAATGTACATCAACAACTGGTTCAAATCCAGCATTCATAACTATCTCCTATTTTTCTAAATACTCTTTAAGTTTTCTGTATCCTTCATAATGTGGCAAAAATTTATTGGTATAACAAAGAACAAAAAATTCTGAAAGCGAGATAAATTTTACATCTCCAGTTTCTTCCTTTTGCAAGGATAAATTATCTAAATTAATATCTTTTTTAAGTATATACACATCCGCAAATTCGTTAACATTCATGTTTTTGTAGTGCAGTTTATCCAAAAAAGTAAAAGCATATTTTAATTCATTTTCCTCAATATCAAGCCCTAGTTCTTCATTGCCTTCCCTAACCCCAGCACTAGCCGAACTTTCTCCTGCCCTAATATGTCCCGCAAAAGAAACATCCCAAACATTTGGAAAAAAGTCTTTTTCACTTGCTCTTTTTTGAATTAATATTTGATTTCTGCTGTTAATAACCCAAACATGAACAACTCTGTGCAAAATCCCTTTGCTGTGTGCTTCATTTTTTTCAACAATACCAATAGTATCACCATTTATATCCAGCATATCAACAAACTCTTTCATTTTATCTCCTATAAATATTTTAACATTAAAAAAGTTAAAAAGTAAAGAAAATAAAAACAGGAAGATAATCCTGTTTTATTACAAACTTCTACCATCATCCTTTTTGGTATCCACAATATCTTTCACCATAACAACTTCTTTTTTCAAAAGCCTATTATTTGCACAATCATAAAATCCTGTATGTAAAGTTTTTGTTTCAATTTTTCCTCTGTTGTCGTTGCATATCTGCCAAATGTTTTGCGTGTCAGGAAAGGTTAGGTCGCGCTGTTTCTCAGTGTATGGAACAATGTTATATAATGTATCCAAAATATTTTCAATTATTTGCACTCCAGCTTCTCCAGCCTTATAAAGTTCATAGAATAAGTCATCGTCATTCAATCTTCTATCATTTATATCAACTCTATTAACAACATTTTCATAATCTTCATGAAGATACATAAGTTTTTCTATGATAATTTCATGTAAATCCTTTTTCTTTTCAAATTTAGGTTCACAAAATTCATTTACCACTTCACTTGTGTTTTTTAATGCTTTAATAAAACGCTCTAAAGTCTTACCCAATAGTTCTCTGCTTGCATAACAATCCATCCAATTTTCTTGCACATCAAGTATAACATCATCCATTTCATCTATATAATGTGAAAGTTCGCCTCCTATAATATCTCCAATAAAAAGTTTGTAGCCTTCATATTTAATAAATTTTTTATATTTCAAATTATTTGGTTTATTTTTCATAAAAATATTTATCCTCTGTTTGAATTTTAACATACATAAAGATATCTGTCAATATCAAAAGAAAGAAAAGATAGTAATTTGCCATCATTTTAGTTAAAACACTTGAAAAATATAACCTTAAATTATATAATATTAAAGCATAAACTTAAAAAACTTATGGAAGCGTATCGAAGTGGTCATA
>CALWFX010000080.1 GCA_944377765.1 uncultured Clostridia bacterium | reverse complement strand
CAAACAAATTGAGTATCTAAAAGTTTTGAAATATCAAAATTTAAATAGTTCGTTTTTGATAAATCTATAACCTTTTTATCATTTTTTATCTTTTCTGCAAGTTGCCCTATGCCAGTGTCAACTGCGTAAACTTTTTTTGCTCCATTTTGCAAGCATACATCAGTAAATCCGCCAGTTGAAGCACCAATATCTAGCACAACTTTATTTTTTAATTGAATACCAAATTCTTCAATTGCCTTTTGAAGTTTAAATCCACCGCGAGAAACAAATTCAAATGGCAAAGTTTCAAAAGTGGAATTTTCATTGCATATTAAAGAAGGCTTGTTTTCAATTTTTCCATCAACTTTAACTCTTGAAGATAAAATTGCTTCTTTCGCTTTTTCTCTTGAATTATATAAAGCCTTTTCTGTTAAAATTACATCCAATCTTTTATTCATGAAATAATTATACAATAAATTTGTTGAAAATCCAAAAAAACTTGAAAAATGTATGAAAAATGAAGAAAAATTTGATAAAAACCGCAATGGAGCAAAGGAAATTGCAGATTTTGTGGTTGAACTTGTTAAAACAAATTTTAAATAATATTAATCATTATTAATAAAAAAACTCATCAATGATGAGTTTTATTTTATTTTTTTTACCATTAAAAGGTTGCTTCCACTTTTTCCAGCAGTCATGCCACCAGTTTGAACAATTTTGTCGCCAACTTTAACAAGGTTTGTTTGTTTTGTTCTCTCAATTCCATTTTTAAGAACATCATCCATATTTTTATATTCTTTCTCAAGTACTGGCACAACGCCATAAAGAAGACTCATGCTGTAATATGCCCTTTTGTTAGGGGTGCAGGCAATGATTGGAATTTCTGGATGAAACCTACTGACATACATTGCTGTTTCACCAGATTTTGTTACAACATTAATTGCTTTAACATTTTCTGTGTCTGCCAAACTGCAAACAGCATAGCCAATGCTGGATGAAGTGTTGTGTGTTTTAAATTCAACTGGTTCAAAAGAGATATCCTTTTCAATTTCGTCAGCAATTTTACGCATAGTCATAACACTTTCAACTGGATATTTTCCTGAGGCGGTTTCTCCTGAAAGCATTATGGCAGTAGATTTATCATAAACAGCATTTGCAACATCAGATATTTCTGCGCGGGTTGGGCGTTTATTTGATATCATACTTTCAAGCATTTGGGTGGCGGTAATGCAAATTTTTCCTTCTTCATTGCATTTTTTAATAAATTTCTTTTGCAGGGTTGGAAGTTTAACAAAATCAATTTCCACTCCAAGGTCGCCTCTTGCCACCATTATGCCATCAGAAAGGGCAAGTATTTTATCAAAATTTTTAACACCATCAGCACTTTCAATTTTGGAGATGATTTTAACATTTGTAAATTTAATTTCTTTTAAATAGTTTTTAACAGCCAAAACATCTTCTTTATAACTGATAAAAGAAATGGCAAGAAAATCAGCTTCCATTTCTTTAGCAAAAAGAAGATCGCTTTTATCTTGTTCACTAAGATATGGCATATCCGTTTTAATTCCAGGAAGGTTTATACTTTTGTGGTTTGACAATTCTCCGCTTGTTTTAACTTCGCATTCAACATCTTCTTTTGTAACTTTTAAAACTTCAAGTTCAATGATGCCATCATTTAAAAGAATTTTACAGCCCTTTTTTATTATTTTAGGTAATCCTTTGTATGTAACACTTACCATTTTTTCATTTCCAACAATTTCTTTTGTTGTCAAGGTAAACTTGTCGCCTTGATTTAGAAAAATTTTGCCATTTTCAAAATCTTTAACACGAATTTCTGGTCCTTTTGTGTCTATCATAATGCCGATAGGAAGGTTCAATTTTTCTCTCACTTTTTTAACCACATCAATCATTTGTTTGTGTGATTCATGTGTTCCATGGCTCATATTAAATCTTGCAACATTCATGCCATTAAGTGCAAGTTTTGTTATTGTTTCTTCGTCTGCACATGCTGGACCAATTGAACAGATAATTTTTGTTCTATTCATAAACCAACTCCTTTTTAACTTTACGATAACAATATTATCAAAATTATGAAAAAAAATCAAATAAATTGTCAGGTGCTTAAAGATAATTTAAGAGATTATCATATTTTTGCTACAAAAATATAAAAAATAGTTGATATATTTAATTTTTTATGTTAAAATGTCTAGGCAAGGAGAAAATTATGATTAGTATGCTTTGCAACATTTGGCTGGATTTTTGTGATTGGGTGTCAAATGACTGGACTGATTTAACTTTTTATATTGTCGTTTCAATCTTGGCCATTTGCGGACTTTTAAGCCTTTCTGTGTTTGTGAAAAAGTCTTATAATTACAATAAAGACGATAAGATTAAATGGGGGCAACTGGTTTTAGCAATTTTGCTTATTGGAATTGTGGTTGTTCTTTGTGTTGCCAAGTTTACTTGATTTTAAGGAGATGTATATGAATAATTTAGGTATGTTACTCGCAGAAGAAACTCAAATTCCAATTTGGATAACAAGTTCTTTTCCAATTATCAGAATTGTGCTTTTTAGTATCATTTTTGCTTGTGCACTTATCATGATAATCACCATTCTTTTTCAATCAGAAGATGCAGGTGGTGCAGAAGCAATAACTGGTGTTAAGGAAAGTTATTACTCTCAAAATAAAGGAAGTTCAAGAGATGGAAAACTTAAACTTATAACAATCATAATGGCAATTACTATTTTTGTTTGTGCAGTTTTATATTTAGTTTCCATTCTTATCTATAGTGGAGAATAATGAATAAAAAAGAGAAAATTTTAGAGTTGATTAATAAAAATAGTTTGGTCTTTACAAATATTGACAAACTGTTTTTATTTATTTCATCTGCCATGAATGTAAGTGTTGAAGAAGTGAAAAAACTTTTTTACTCTTTGGTTAATAATGGCGATATTTTTGAAATCAGAAAAAACAAATTTATTACAATTCCATCACATGGATATGTGAAAGGAGAGTTTTCTGGCACAAGCAAGGGCTTTGGCTTTGTTAAGGTTAAAGGCATGCCAGACGATATTTTTGTTCCTGCCAATAAAACCCTTGGTGCTTTAGATGGAGAAAAGGTTATTGTTAAAATAATTTCTCAAACTGGGGAAGGAATTGACGGAGAAGTTGTTTCTGTTTATCAGGAACTTAAAAACATAGTTGGGCTTGTTAAGGTTGTTGCAGGCAACTTTTTCCTTGACCCAGACAATAAAAGAATTTTAACTGATTTTCCAATTGTTAAAACAGGGCTAAAACTTAAAAAAGATATGAAGGTTATGGCAAGAATTGTTAGAACTGACAAGGGTAAAGTAAAATGCATCGTTGATGAAATTCTTGGCATGAATGACGATGTTAAAACTTTGGAATTATCTTTGATAAGAGAGCATAATCTGTTTGAAGAGTTTCCAGAAGTTGTGATTGAGGCGGAAAAAACTTTGCCTAAGAGTGTTTCCAAAAAGCAAAAAGAAAATCGTTTAGATTTGACCAATGAAGTTATTTTCACAATTGATGGAGCAGATGCAAAAGACCTTGATGATGCTGTTTCAATTAAAAAATTTGATAATTATTATGAACTTGGTGTTCATATTGCTGATGTTGGCGAATATGTTCCACAAGATTCCATTTTTGATGAAGAAGCATACCGAAGGGGAACAAGTGTGTATTTCCCAACTTCTGTTTTGCCTATGCTTCCAAAATCACTTTCGAATGGAATATGCTCTCTTAACGAAGGTGTGGAAAGATTGACTCTTTCATGCATAATGAAAGTTGATTTTAATGGAAAAGTAATTGATTATAAAATATGTGAAAGTGTTATTAAAAGCAAGGCAAGACTTACTTACAAAGAAGTTCATGAGGCTTTAACAGAAGATAAATTAAATGAAAAGACCAAAGATTTGGTGGAGCATTTTAAAGTTATGCGTGAACTTTGCGATGTTTTGGAGAGTAATCAAGAAAAACGCGGAGCACTTAATCTTGAAATTCCAGAAGTGCAATTTGTTTTTGATGATAAAGGCATGGCGATTGACATAACAAGAAGAGAAAGAAATGAAGCACACAGGCTTATTGAAGATTTTATGGTGCTTGCAAATCAAGTGGTGGCAAAACATTTTAACGATTTAAAAATTCCTTTTGTATATCGTGTGCATGAAGCACCAACAAAAGAAAAGGTTTTTGCACTATGTGATTTTTTGAAAGGAATAGGGGTTAGATATCCACAAGTTCCAGATAACATCACTCCAAAATATTTTCAAGAAATTTTAGATTTGGTTGAAGATACAAACACTCAAGATGTTGTCAACAAAATGCTTTTAAGAAGTATGCAAAAGGCAAAATATGCCAACAAAAATTTAGGACACTTTGGACTTGCTCTTGTTGACTATTGTCATTTTACTTCTCCGATAAGAAGATATCCAGACTTGACCATTCACAGAATAATTAAAGAATGGCTTCATGGTAAAATTGATACTGAGCGCAGAGATGATTTAGATATCTTCACTTTTGATGCTTCCGAGCAATCAAGCGAATGTGAAAGAAATGCCGATATGGCAGAGCGTGATGTTGATGACCTTTGGAAGGCATATTTAATGAAAGATAGGATTGGGGAAGTGTTTGAAGCAACAATTTCTTCTGTTACAAACTTTGGTATTTTTGTCACTTTGGATAACACTTGTGAAGGACTTGTTCGTTTGGAAGGACTGCCTGATGACACCTATATTTTCCTTGAAAAACAACTTAAACTTAAAGGTTCTGGAAATGTCTTTTCAATTGGCGACAAGGTTAAAGTTCAACTTATAAATGTAAACTTATACAGTAGAGATATTGATTTTAAAGTGGTGTAATTTATAAACAGTCATCATTTTATAGATTGTTAAAATTGTGAAAATCATTAAAAAAGCATAATTTTTTAAGAAAAAAAGTTAAAAAAGTGCAAATTTTAGTGATTTTTTTATTTTTATCATTTAAATTAAAATAGTTTATATTTTAAAATTAAATAAAAGTTTGACAAATAGGAACAAAGTATTATAATATATTGCATATTGCAAAATATGGTGTTTTGTGATATAATATATTAAAGGAGATGAAATGGAAATTATAGCAAATAACAAAAAGGCGTTTCATGATTATTTCATCTCTGACTGCATTGAAGTCGGAATTGCTCTTGAAGGAGCGGAAGTAAAGTCGGTGCGTCAAGGTGGCGTAAGTTTACTGGATAGTTTTGTTACCGTAAAAAATGGCGAAATGTTTTTAAAAAATGCATATATAAAGCCATATGAAAAAGCCAATGTTTTCAAGGTTGATGAAAGAAGAACAAGAAAGTTACTTTTGCACAAAAATGAAATTCTGAAGTTTGAGAGAACGGTTAAAGAAAAAGGTTTTTCAATTATGCCAACCAAATTATACATCAATAAAAGTGGAAAAGTTAAACTTGAAATTGGACTTGCAAAAGGTAAAAAACTTTATGATAAACGCCAGACTTTAAAAGAAAAAACCATTAAGCGCGACATTGAAAGATATTCGTCAAAGCGTTAATGGGGGCGATTTAGTTTCGACAGAGCATGATTTTTAAGATGTAAAGCATATGGCGGTTCGTCCTTACGCCTTAAACAAGAACAGCGTAAAATAAACGCAGACAAAAATGAAAATGTTGTTTCAATGAATGCTATGCCTTGCGCTGCTTAGTTGAAATAACGCCTGATAGAGCATTATCTTATCCGCTTGATTTTTATCTTGCCAATAGAAATTAAAGTGTCAGTTTAGGCAAAAATTTTATGCAAATTTTGTCTTTGTATGTGTAAAAAATTTAAAAGACTTGCTTTAAAAACTTGTTTGTGGGTAACTTTAAAGTGAAATTTAAGCACAAAATAAATATGTAGAAAAGTCTTAAAAATATGTTTTGGACTCGGGAGCGTAACCCGACGCCTCCACCAAAAGCCATTTAATTGTGGCTTTTTATTTTTACTTTTGGCAATTTGCTAACATTGTAAATTTGTGGAATAAAACATTATATTTTAAAATTTTTTCAAAAAAACAATATTTTTTAAATAAAAATGTTGTTTTTCTATATTAAATAATATATAATATTATAGCAAAATGATTAAAAAGCTATGTTTTTTGGCTAAAATATGCGAAAAAAGACGAAATTTTCTTGATTTTTAATCATTTTTACGAAAAAATTACTGTTTTTTGAAATTTTACTATTGACATATTAAGATGGGTGTGGTAAAATATGATTGAAAAATAGGTTAAAGGAAGGTGTGATATGTTAAATTCTTTATTAAGTATTAGCATTGAATCTACAATTGCAACTGTGTTTATCATTTTGGGTGTAGTTGTTGCTGCAAGTTTAATCATCTATTTTATTTGGGAAGCAATTTTAATTTATTCCAAAAAGAATAGCAATAAACAAGATGCAACAAAGGTTGGCAATGAAAATATGCAAGAATTTCATTTTGATAACAATGAACCAAAACTTTTAGAAGATGGCAATATTGTTGATGTTGATGAAGTTAAAGCAGAAGAAGAAAAACAACAAGTTAGCGAACAAGAATCTGAAGAAGAAAGAATTAATAGAGAAAGAAGAGAATATCTTGAAAGAAGAAGACAGGAACTTATTAAACGTCTTCAAGAAGAACAAGAAGCTGAAGAGCAAGAAGAAGACGAAGAAGAACCTGTTGAAGACGAAGAGAACGAGGAAGTTGAAGAACAACCTGAAGAAGTTGAAGAAGTAGAAGAAAACGAAGAGGTTGACGAAGAAGAACCTGAAAATAATCAAGAAGAAGAAATTGCAAGACTTGAAGAAGAAAAACAAGAACTTCTTCGTGAAAAAGAAAGATATGAACAAATGTGCAAAGAACTTGAAGATGCAAAGCAAAAACTTTTGGAAACTGTTAGACCAGAAATTGTTCAAGTTCCAGTGTCATCTCTTGAAGACCTTAAAGCAAGACTTGCAGACGCTGAAGAAAAACTTAAAGCAAACGAAAAAGATTTTAAACAATGCAAAAAAGATTTCATACCTTTAAATAAGGTTTGGAAAACACATGAAAATGATGAAAAGAAACTTCGTCGTAAAGAAGCATTGGTTGCTAAGCAAAAAGTTGTTTTGTATGGTGTTAATAACTATGCTGATATTGATGAAGAAAAAGCAAAGAAACTTGCTGAAGACTTAGACTTACTTGATGGACTTAAACTTTCTGTTCAACATTGCGAAGAAGTTATGGCTAAAAACGAAGAAAGATATCCACTTCTTAAGAGAATGTATGAAGTTTTAAAAAGACAAAATACTGAACTTAAAGATGAAATTAAATCTCTTAAAGAACAAATTGCTGAACTTGAAGAAAATGAAGGCGAAGAAGGTAACGAATAATATTTAATAAAATAAATCCTACTTTTGTGGGGTTTATTTTTTTGTCTAATTTTGGTTAAAAATAGGTATATTTATATAATTAAGTTTATTTTAATAAATAAATTTGAAAATATTGAAAAACATTTTGTAAAAAAAATTTTCTTTGTTATAATCATGCATATGTGTGAAGATTATTGCCAGAGTAAAGAAAATGTGCTTTCAAATCATAATAGTTCTATGCAGGGACTATCTTTTTCTGATGCAAAAAATAGATTGCAAAAAAATGGCAAAAATCTTATTACTGGTAAAAAGAAAAAAAGCGAATTTGTTAAATTTCTTGGGCAATTTAAAGATGTTCTTATTATTGTTTTGATTGTTAGTTGTGCTATTTCAATTGTGATAGGCGCGGTTGAAAGAAGTGTTGACGAGTTTATTGATGCGGGCATAATTTTGCTTGTGGTTATGATTAATGCCATCATTGGATATGTTCAAGAGCGAAAAAGTGAACAGGCTATGCAGGCTTTAAAAAACATGACCAAACCTTTTTGTAAGGTTATTCGAGATGGGGTTATCAACAAAATTAAAAGTGAAGAACTTGTTGTTGGAGATATTGTTGTTATTGAAGCAGGGGATATTGTGCCTGCCGATTTAAGACTTTTGGAGTCACAGTCTTTGAAGATTGAAGAAAGTGCTTTGACTGGTGAAAGTGAACCTGTGGAGAAGGACGCAGAAGTTGTTTTAAAAAAGGATACAATACTTGCTGAGCGTAAGAATATGGCTTTCATGGGTAGTGTGGTTACCTATGGAAGAGGCATTGGAGTTGTCTCAAAGGTTGGTATGCAAACTGAAATGGGAAAAATTGCATCAGCACTTGACGAAATTAAAGATGAAGACACACCACTAACAAAACGCATTAGAATTACAAGTATATATTTAACTGTCATTGTTTTAATCATTACTGTTATAATATTTATTATCAATGTTGTGATGGGAGCCAGTGTTTTCTCTGCCTTTTCCATGGCAATTGCAATTGCTGTGTGTGCAATTCCAGAAGGATTACCAGCCTGTGTTACAGTTACCATGTCTATGGGCGTTAAAAGGATGAGTGAACAAAGAGCGATTGTTAAAAAATTGCCTGCTGTTGAAACTTTAGGCTCAACAGAAGTTATATGCTCAGATAAAACTGGAACTTTAACACTTAATAAAATGACAGTTAAAAAAGCATTTATGTTTGATGATAAACTTGAAGAATTTAACAAGATTGATTTTAGTCATAAAAATTCACAAGATGATTTAAACGCGGAAAATTTAGTTAAAACAAATAAAACTATTCAAGAATTTGTTAGAACCATGGTTCTATGTAATGATGTTCAAATTAAAATGGAAAATGAAAATTTAATTTGTGTTGGCGACCCAACCGAAGTTGCACTTGTGTATGCAGGATATGCCTTTGGTGCTGGCAAAGATTTATATGAAGGCATGTTCAAAAGGGTAAACGAATTACCTTTTGACAGCGACCGCAAAATGATGTCTACAATTAATGATGTTAATGGAGAAAACCATGTTTACACCAAAGGCGCACTGGATAGCATTCTTGAAAGGTGTTCTAAGGTGTTAGTTAATGGCAAGATAAGAAAAATGACAGACATAGACAAAGAAGAAATTTTGAAACAAAATCAAAATCTTGCTTCTGATGCTCTTCGTGTGCTTGCTTTGGCATTTAAAAAACAAAACAAAGACATAATTGAACTACGCACCGACATTGTTGAAAAAGACCTTGTTTTTGTTGGTCTTGTTGGCATGATTGACCCACCGCGTAAGGAAGTTAAAGATGCAATTAAAACTTGCAAGGAAGCGGGTATTCAAGTTATTATGATTACAGGTGACCATAAGGATACAGCATTTGCCATAGCAAAAGAATTGGGTATTTGTGAAAACAAAAAGAAAGTAATTACTGGCGATAAACTAAGTAAGTTGTCAGATGAAAAATTTGCTGAAATTGTCAATGAATTTAAGGTTTATGCAAGGGTTAGCCCAGAGCATAAGGTTAAGATTGTTAAGGCATTGAAGGCAAATAACAAGGTTGTTGCAATGACAGGTGATGGGGTGAATGATGCACCAAGCATTAAAGCAGCAGACATTGGTGTTGGCATGGGAATAACTGGAACTGATGTAACAAAGGAAGCGGCAGATATTATTTTGACAGATGACAATTTTGCAACCATTGTTGGAGCGGTTAAAGAAGGAAGAAAAATATATCAGGGTATTTTAAAAATTTTAGAGTTTTTGCTTGGAACAAGTTTTGCTGAACTTATTGCTGTTGCTTTCATCACTTGTGTTTTTGGCTTTTTTAATCCAGAATTTTCTTTCTTTACCCCAGCACTTCTTCTTTGGATTAATTTTGTTTCAGACACATTTGTGGGGTTGGCTCTTGGCTTTGAAAAAGCAGATAAAAATATTATGAAAGAGCCACCGCAAAAAACAACTGGCAACCTTTTTAAAGGGAAAGTTGGCTTTAATATTTTCTGTTCAGCAGTTTATGTATCTTTGTTTTTAATTGGTTTATATACCATTTTAACTTTTGTTTTTGATATGCAAAGCGAACATGTTACCACAATTTGTTTCTTATATATTTGCTTTGCAGAACTTTTCCATGCATATAACTTAAAAAGTGACAATCAAAGTTTGTTTAGTTCCAATCCTTTTGACAACAAAGTGTTAAATTATGGCTTTTTGATATCTGCAATTTTGACTATAATTATTGTTGCACTTCCAATTGTTCCAATTCAAAATGCTCTTGGAATTTGCATGATAGATTGGTGGGAATGGCTTCTTGCTCTTGGACTTGCAATTTTGATTATTCCTTATATGGAAATTATTAAACTTATTATAAGATGCGTAAAAAAACGAAGGACTTTGAAAAATGAAAAATAAGAGTAAAATTTTTGATTTAAGTGCAATTTCAATTATTGCTTGTGATTGTTTGCAGGGTGTTGTTCTTATATTTGTTGACTTGTTTTTGGTGGCAAATATACTTAAAAACAACCTTTATGGGCAGGATATTTATTATAACATCATTATGATTGGCGTTTTTTACATCATTTACTATGCAACTTTGGGTGTTTCATATTTATTTACTGGTTACTATTTAAAAAATCATAACAAAAGTGTTTTTGTTTCAATTGGTGCAATTGGTTTAACACTTGTTGTTGTCATGATTTACTTATTAGGCGACAATTTAATTAAATTTTTACCACTTGTTGCTTTTCTTTATGGTTTTAGTTTCAGTTTTTATTCTTCTGGCTATCACAATCTTACTGCAGAAACCATTTCAAGCAAACATCAAGTTCGATTTTTTGCTGTAAAGCGAATATTTTATCAAGCAACATACATAGTTTTTCCTGTAACATTTGGTTTTATTATTGATAAGGTTAATTTTTCCATTATGGCACTTATCATGGCAATTCTTTGTGTTGCTTTGGTTGTTTTTTCCTTTTTAATAAGGCCTAAAAAGGTGTTTAAATTGTCTTTTAACATTAAGAAATTTTATAAATATTTAAAAAACAACAAACAAAGCACAGAACCTTTGAAGTTTGTTTATTTAAACAACTTCTTCCGCGGAGCATCCTATGACTGCTTTACAACACTTATAACAATTCTTGTTTGGATAAATTTTCAATCTAACACATCGCTTGGTATAATGCAATCAATTTTCACATTTTGCTCTCTTGCAACAATGTTTATTTATCTTCGTTATTATCGCAAAAAAAGAGCAAAAACTTTTATTTTGCCAATAATTATTTTGGTAAGTTTGGCTGTTTTTGGAATTATTTGCACAGCTGGTTCAAGTATGATTGCAATTGTTATATTCTATGCTGTTTACACAATTTTAAATGTTGTTTTAATGTCAATTTCAGACAGCAGAAAAGCAAGTGTTGTAAGAGTTTTATCTTTGCATTCGCACACACTTGAAAGCACTGCACTTATGGAATTTAGTCTTGCTTCAGGAAGGGTGCTTTCCTCTGTTTTGCTTGTGCTTGCAGGGCTTTTTGATGGACTTTTGGAAGGTAGTTCAAACTTCTTTTTATTAATCACACTTGGAATTGTTTGTGTTTTCTATGTTTTCTATGGACTTTCAATTTATTGGATAGAAAGAAGTTTAATAAGGCAAGATGACCAATTCCATAAAATGCATTTGAATGAAACTTTTGAAAAGGTGGAAGATTAGGCATATATACTTTACTTTTAAATTTTATTATTGTATAATTACAAAAGTTAATTATACAATTTTTTATTAAGGAGTTTTTATGATTATAGATGTTCAAAAAGAAAAACTTAATGGTTTAAAAGAAGATTTTAATTTTATTAAGGAGTGTCTTTGACCCAGTTGGAACAAATAAAAAACTTGAAGAACTGAAAGCTGAGCAACTTCAAGATGGTTTTTATAATGATGCTAAAAAAGTTTCAAAAGTTGGCAGAGAAATGAAATTTTGCGAGTATAAACTTGATAAACTTAAAAAATTGGAAGAAGAAATTAATAATGCAACAGCAATTGTTGAACTTTTGGAAGATAATGACGACAACAGTTTGTTCGATGAATTAAATATTTCGCTTGAAAGTTTAGAAAAAAACATTGAAAATGCCAAACTTGAAACTTTGCTTTCTGGAAAATATGATAACTATAATGCCATTATGACTTTGCATGCTGGTGCTGGTGGAACTGAGGCACAAGATTGGACAGATATGCTTTATCGTATGTATTCGATGTATGCAGAAAAAAATGGTTTTAAAATTAAAGTTTTGGATGTTTTGGATGGCGATGAAGCAGGAATTAAGAGCATTTCTTTTTTGGTTATTGGAGAATATGCCTATGGCTATTTAAAAGCAGAAAAAGGCGTGCATAGGCTTGTTAGAATTTCGCCTTTTGATGCAAATGCAAGAAGACACACAAGTTTTGCAAGTGTGGAAGTTATGCCAGAAATTGAAGAAGTGCCAGATATTGTTATTCGTCCTGAAGACCTTAAAATTGACACTTATAGGAGTTCTGGGGCAGGTGGGCAACATGTCAATAAAACAGAATCTGCAATTCGCATAACACACATTCCAACAGGTATTATTGTTGCTTGCCAAACAGAGCGTTCTCAAATTCAAAACAGAGAAACTGCAATGAAAATGCTATACAGTAAACTTGTTGAAAAGCAGGAAATTGAAGAAATGGAAAAACTTGCTTCAATTCGTGGAGATATTAAAAAAATTGAATGGGGAAGTCAAATTCGTTCATATGTTTTTTGTCCTTACACTCTTGTCAAAGACCATAGAACTGGCTATGAAACAAGTGATGTTCAGGGGGTTATGAATGGAGATATTCAAGAGTTCATCAATGAGTATTTAAAAAGGACAAGTGTTAAAGGAGATAAAAATGGCTGATTATTTAACTATTGCAAAGCAAAAGTTTGATGCTTTGAAAAATAAAAAAGATGTGATAATCTTGGCTGTGGAATCTTCTTGTGATGAAACTGCAGTAAGTATTGTTAAAAATGGCAGAGAAGTTTTATCTAATGTTGTTGCTTCTCAAATTGAAATTCATAAGCGTTTTGGCGGAGTTGTGCCAGAAGTTGCATCAAGAAACCATATTTTGGCAATTTCTTCCTGTTTCAAACAGGCTTTAATGGAAGCAAACTTGAAAAAAGAAGATTTGGACGCCATTGCTGTAACCTATGGTGCAGGGCTTATGGGAGCGCTGCTTGTGGGAGTGAATTTTGCAAAAACGGTTGCCTATGCTTTAAGTTTACCTTTAATCGCTGTCAGTCATGTTCATGGGCATATAAGTGCCAATTATATTTCCCACATGGAACTTTTGCCACCTTTTGCTTGTCTTATGGTAAGTGGTGGACATACAGCAATTTTGCAGGTGGATGATTATTGTAAAATTAAGGTTATTGGTTCAACACAAGATGATTCTGTTGGAGAATGCTTTGATAAAGTTGCTCGAGTTTTAGGCTTGTCATATCCGGGTGGACCGAATATTGATAAGTTGGCTAAAAATGGCAAAAATATAATAAAATTCAACTATCATGCGCCATTTAAAGATTCTTTTAACTTTTCTTTTAGTGGGCTTAAAACTGCTGTTGTAAACTATGTTCATAACAAGGAACAAAAAGGAGAAGAAATTGAAAAAGCTGATGTTGCTTGCTCTTTTCAAGAACTTGTTACCGATGAACTTGTTGAAAAAACTAAAAATTATTGTTTAAAAAATAATGTCAAAAAACTTGTGATAGCAGGCGGTGTTGGGGCAAATTCGGTTTTAAGAGAAAAATTGACTTTATTTTGTAATAAAGAAAAAATAGATATTTATTTGCCAATTCTTAAATATTGCACAGACAACGCAGCAATGATTGGTTCAATGGCTTATTATTACGCAAAAAATGGCATTGGGCTTGCTGATTTAACTTTAACAGCAAAACCAAATGTTGATATAAATGTTGGATAAGGGGATAATAGTGGAAAAAGTTAAGAAATTTTTTAAAGAAATAAAGTGGTATGAATATGCTTTTGTTGGAGTTTCACTTGCTGTATTAATTACACTAAGTATTATTTTTCATTCTCACATTTTTTACATATTAAGTTCATCTGTTGGTGTGGTTGCAGTTTTGTTTCTAACAAAAGTTAATGTTATAGGCATTATACTCAGTTTTGTTCAAATCACTTTTTACGCCATTATCTCTTATCTGAATGGTTTTTATGGAGAAATGATTAATAACTTATGCGTAACTTTACCACTTTATGTTGCCAATTTAATTACATGGCTCAAAAATTTATACAGTAAAAGCGGGCAAGTTAAAATTAATTCTAATATTTCTTGGAAAGAGATTGTGGTTGCTATTCTTGTTGTTGTTATCATTTCTTTTGGGATGTATTTTTTACTTGATTATTTTAATACAACAATGGTTTTTGTCAGCACTTTATCTTTTACTTTTAACACTTTGGCAATATATTTTCTTGCAAGAAGAAGTTCATTAAACTTTGCATTCTACCTTTTTAGTAATGTTGCAAACTTTATTATGTGGGGAACATTAATAATTACTACGCAGGATTTGTCGATGCTCATTACTTTGATAAATGTTGTTATATTTTTCGTTTTAAATTGTTATGGACTATATAATTGGTTTATTACAAGAAAGAAACAAGAAAATGAAGATAAATCGTTTGATAAAATTATGAAAGTTTTAAAAAATAATATTTAAGGAGATTAAAATGGAATTATTAGCACCAGCAGGAAATTTTGAAAAATTTTTAACGGCCATGCATTTTGGGGCAGATGCTGTGTATCTTGCAGGAAATCGTTTTGGACTTCGAGCTTTTGCAGGAAATTTTTCGGATGACGAAATTGTTGAAGCAGTTAAAATTGCACACAAAAATGGCAAAAAAGTTTACATAACTTTAAATATAATTGCAAAGGATAATGATTTTGTTGGACTAAAAGAATATTTGGAATTTTTGCAGAATAAAGCAAAAGTTGATGCAGTTATTGTTGCAGATATTGGTGTTTTACAGTTTGTTAGAGTTCATGCACCAATGCTTGATATTCATGTCAGCACGCAGGCAAATATCATCAACTCATATACTGCAAATTTCTTTGCAGATTTGGGAGTTAAAAGACTTATTCTTGCAAGGGAACTTTCGCTTGAACAGATTAAAAATATAAGGAAAAATTTAAGCCCAAAAGTGCAAATTGAAGTTTTTGTTCATGGTGCAATGTGCATGGCATATTCTGGCAGATGTCTTTTATCTAATTATTTAACTGGAAGAGATTCCAATCATGGCGAATGTGTTCAGGCATGTCGCTGGAAATATTATGTGAGAGAAGTTAGTCGTGATGATGAACTTGAAGTTCAAGAAGACGAGAAGGGTAGTTATATTTTTAATTCAAAAGACCTTAATATGCTTCCATTTCTTAAAGAACTTAAGGAGATAGGAGTTGATAGCATTAAAATTGAAGGGAGAATGAAATCTTCTTACTATGTCGCAACTGTTGTTAATGCATACCGCATGGCACTTGATATGTTGCCAAAACGCCCAACCGAAGAATTATGCAAGGAACTTTTAAAAGCAAGTCACAGAAGATATACAACAGGGTTTTATTTTGATGAAGAAAACAGGCAGTATCAAGAAGATAGTATGCCTGTGCAAGACTCAGATTTTGTTGCTGTTGTAACTGAAGATTGTGATGGAAAAAAAGTTCAGGTTGAAATGCGAAACAAATTTTCAGTTGGCGATGAATTGGAAATTTTAAGCCCAGATAAAAAGATATTTAATAAAAAAATTAAAATAGAAAAAATTATTAACTCACTTGGAGAAGAAGTTGAAAGCGCAAAAAAAGTGCAAGAAAAAGTGTTTATAAATTGTTGTCTACCTTTAAAAGTGGGCGATATTTTAAGAAAATAATGAATTTATATTAAATAATTAAACTTAAAAATTTTTAAATAATATTTGACAATTTAGATTATAATTTATTATACTTATAATATAATTTAAAAGGGTGATATGGCAAAAGTGAAGTTGAAATATATCGAGAATGTGGAAGGAGATTATCATCTTCAATTTTTGGAAGGTAAAAAACTTATGGAAAGTGCAAAAGCAGATATTCGAAGTTCTGTTTTTTCTCTTCTTCTCTTTTGTGCTTTGCTTGGCTTGTTTGTGCTTATCTCTGGTTTTAACTTATATTATCTTTTGATGCTTTTTGTTTTTGTTATATTATTTATTGCTATGATAGTAACTTTTTCACTTCAAAGAAAAAAAGGAAAAAAACAATGCGTGAAGGCAGTTTTAGCGTCAAAGAATACCGATATTGTGAATAAACAGGCAAGCATTGAAAAAATGTCAAGAGCAATGGTTGAATCAATGTCTTCCACTATTGACAAATATGACACAAAAGAAAAATTTCCCGGTATTGTAAGAAAGGTTATAAGAAAAGGGCGTCATAGACAACTTGCCAATGAAATCACCGAATTTGAAGAAGAACAGCCGAAAAAAGATTAAAATTATATTGACATTAAATTTTTTAGGATTATTATTATTTAAAAGGAGGGGATATGAAATATTCAGAAAAATTTAAAAAGGAAGCAATAAAAGTTCTTGGAGAAGATTGTTTAGATTATCTTGAAAGTGGGAACATGATGGTTGGGCGTATATTAGATGAGAAAAGAGGTTTTGCTCCAAATCCTGAAAAGGTTATTGCTGCTCTTGAGGGTGATGAAAAATTAAAAGCTGAACTTCTTGAAAGTGCCAAGAAAGCAAATGCTTATCAAAAGTTATATTTAAAATGGAGAGAAGAATATTATCCAGAAAAAGTATAAATCATGATAAAGATAAAATGGACTTCAAAGTCCATTTTTATTTTTATGTGCAATATTTTTTTAATTAGGTTAAAACATTGCCTAAATTTTGTATTTATGGTAAAATATAACTATGATAAGAATAACAAAAGATTGGGCGAACAGACTCAGAGCAGAGTTTGAAAAAGAATATTTTAAAAAATTGCAGGCATTTTTGGAAGAAGAATATTCAAAACATGATGTTTATCCTAAAATGGAAAACATTTTTAATGCACTTAATTATTGTCCTTATGATAAAGTTAAAGTAGTTATTATTGGTCAGGACCCATACCATGAGCCACATCAAGCGCATGGACTTTCTTTTTCTGTTGAAGAAGGGGTAAATTATCCGCCATCACTTGTGAATATTTTTAAAGAAATTGAAGATGATTTACATATAAAAGTGCAAAATTCTGGAAATTTAGCAAGGTGGGCAAAACAAGGTGTAATGCTGTTAAACACAACTTTAACTGTTAGGAGGGGCTTGGCAAATTCACATAGGGGCAAGGGTTGGGAGAATTTCACAAATGAAGTTATAAGGCAATTGTCTGAAAGAAAAGACCCAATTGTTTTCATTCTTTGGGGTAGCAATGCTCAAAGTTTTGAACCTATGATTGCAAAGCAACATCTAGTTTTAAAAGCACCTCATCCAAGCCCACTTTCAGCTTATCGTGGTTTTTTTGGATGTAAACATTTTTCAAAAGCAAATGAATTTTTAAAGAGTATAGGAAAAGAGCCTATTGATTGGAGTTAGGCTCTTTTTTAATGATGCCAACACAGGGCGAGTAGGTTATTAGATTTTATTTCTCTTTTGATACATAAAGATTTATTTTTTTCTCAAAGTCGTGAAAATTTAAAATTCTTTCTGCTCCTTCAGGAACAGGAATATTTTTATTATAGTCGGTTGTTGAAAGAAAAGAGTGTTTATTTTTTTTATTTTTAAAGAAGTCTGCCACTCGTTGAGTTATTTTTAAATCATCATCAATAAAAAAGTCAGCATTTTCTTCTTCACAAATTTTTTCCTTGTCAATTCTACCAATATAAACTTTATCATATTTTAAGTTTTGTTTTTTAAGCCATTCAAGTGTTATTCTTTCAGGTTCTGTATGCCAATCAGTTGCTCTTGCTGTTGCGATAATAATTTTATGTCCACTATTATGCAAATTGTTTATTACTTTCACAGCATCTTTTTTTCTTTGAAATTCCAACATCATTTGGTCGCCATAGTTTTTATACCATTCAAGTGCAGTTTCTTTTGTCCAATCGAATTTTGCTTCAGCAAAACGCACATCTTTAGCAATTTGTTTATAAGGGAGATTATGCTCTTGAAAAAATTTAGCAATATAAAATTCGCTATATTTGTCAGTGTCACAAACAGTATCATCTAAATCAAAAACAAAAACCATAAAATAAAACTCCTTTATCTAAATTTTATTAGAGATTATCTTATTATATTTCAAAAATAAATAGAACACAATCTTAGCGTCAAGGGTGAACTAACTTTTTTGTGCAGAACTTACATTTTTTTACTTTTATTTTATTTATTGGTCCAGGTGGTGGGACTTGAACCCACACGAAGTTGCCCTCTCAGGATTTTAAGTCCTGTGCGTCTGCCATTCCGCCACACCTGGAAA
>CALWFX010000079.1 GCA_944377765.1 uncultured Clostridia bacterium | reverse complement strand
AGAAATAGTTTTAAATCAAATAATAAACTAAGCATAAATTTAAAAAACTACTTAACACTTAAGTTAAGTAGTTTTTTTATTATTTCTTGCAAACATTATAGTAAATTATAGTAAGTTGGCAGTGGTGATTGAACTTGCATTTGGCTAAATAATATTACATAAAATGGTTGACATAAATTTTTGCAATTTGATATTATAAAAGTAAGCTTATTGGCAAGCTTGCTCGTCCGTGCAAAGATATTTATCAGCCAAATAGGAATAATACATTCTTTATTTTAAGATTTATTGTCTTAAAAAAGTTTACGGACGCAAAAAATGAAAGCAATAAATCAAATTTAAGATAAGGAGTATATTATGAATGATTTGGAAATTTTTAAACAAAAACATATAGATTATTTTAAGCAACAAGCAAAAAAACTTTTGAAAGACTACAAAACGCGTTATTATAACGAAGAAAAAGGTTGTTATGAATATAAACCATGTTTTTTTAAAGACATGAATAGAATTGCAATACGCCAACATTTAGACAAATATGATAAATTTACCTTGATGAATGCGCAACATGTTATAGCGAAAGAAGCATTATTTGATGATTGGAGCGACTTGATAAATTCATCTGCAAGAGATTTGGGGTATAAAAAACTTGTATTTTTAAATCGTGATAAATCTCTAACATATATAGTTAAAAAATTCGATTCTGAATATTGGAAATATCCTGAAGAAGAAAACAAATCAAACTTTCAAGTTTTTAAATATACTTATCTAAAAAAGAATATAAATAATAAGAATATTGATAAGTTATCTCTCGTTTTTGATTTTTCTGATAATAGTTTTGCCCAAGATATGTTAGTTAAAATAATGAAAGGAAAAAATTTACCTGCTGAAAAGGCAATTTCATCTGTAATTACACAAAAGAATTGCTTAAAAATTCTCGACCTTAATTATAACAAGTATTCTTTAGAAAATATGGAATATAATACAAGAAAAGGGAATAAAGAAAAGTTGGAAAATCTGAAAGGCGAAGTTAAGTTAAATGATGCAAAAGAAGATTTGATAAGAATGATAATACAAAAAGAAGATACTGACTTGAACACAGCAATTTTACTTTTTATGCTTTCGGCTTTGGAAGAGTTAGATTATTCTGTTTAGTATGAAAATATGAAATAGACATAATAATGAATGAACTTGTTTATAGTTCATTCATTTTGTATATAAAAGAGCGGAATAAGGTCTGTGGTTAAAAAAGGATTAATTATTATAAATTAAATTATTTAAGATGTTGTAAAAATTATATAAAATATTTATAATATATTATAATTTTTATATAAAATTTAATAAAATAATATGGAAGGTAAAAATTATGATACATTCAATGGCGGGTGGAAATTTAAAAGATTATGGAATTTTTGATATTGCCAAAGTGGAACTTTTGGAAGGCGATATTGGTAAGGTTATTTATGTGGTTTCAACTTTTAAAGATTTAAAAGAAGGAGATATTGTTTTAATACCTGACAATTTTAATATTGAAGGGGTTAAAGCAAAGGTTTTAAGGGTTGACAAAAAGGTGCATGAGCAAAACTTTCCTATTCCGATAAAAAGATTGAAAACGATATTAAAAATTTATGAAAATAGATAAAAAAACTTATCTATTTTTTTTGTTTATGATATAATTTAGGAATGTGGGTGCTTTATATTTGCGTTTATGCAATACTAACTGGCTTTTTTACAATTTTTCGTAAGCAGGCGGTCAAAGACAGTAATGTGTTTTTTGTGCTGTCCATATCTTCTATTATTGGCTTTTTGCTTGTGTCGTGGAAGGCAACAGAAGCAATTGCGATTTCATGGGAATATATTCTTTTAATTATGTTTAAAGCACTTATAATTTCTATCTCTTGGGCATTAGAACTTATTGCTATACGAGATTATTACATATCAATTTTGCAACCAATAAGTGCAATCAAGGTAATTTTTGGCTTTGTGGCGTCGGTGATAATTTTTAGTGAACCAGTTTTGTGGTGGCAACTTGTTGGAGTGCTTATTGTTGTGCTTGGAATTGCCTTTTTAAAAAAGGACGAAAAGGAAAATTTGTTTTTGAAAAGGCTCGATGTCAACAAAAAGAAGGAAAGAAAAGTCATAATTTTCTTTGTTATATCTTGTGTTTTAAGTGAGATTTCGGCAATCATTGATAAATATACATTGCAAACAATAACTTCAAATCAGTTGCAATGGTGGTTTATGCTTTTCTGTGCCATTTTTATCACTTTATTTTTCTTTGGTATGTGTTGCTATAAAAAGAAAATGTTGGTAAAAAAGGAAGATTGGAAAAATGTGTTCATGTATGCTTTTCCATTTATCCTTATCTTTATGGACTCTCTTCTTTTTAAAGGGCTTATGGATCCAAACAGCAAAGCATCGCTTGTTTCCATAATTAAGCAGTTGAGTTTAGTTGTTTCAGTTGTTGTTGGCGGACTACTGTTCAAAGAGAAAAATTTAAAAAACAGGCTTTATTATCTTGGCTTTATTTTATGCGGAATAGTTATAATTTTAATTTAAAAAAATCTCTAAATTCTTTAGA
>CALWFX010000078.1 GCA_944377765.1 uncultured Clostridia bacterium | reverse complement strand
TTTGGTGGGGTAAAAATCCAATCATAATGTTTTTGGTGGAATTTTTCGTTATTGGAGTTTACACAACTGTGATGCCTGCAAGTGCATTGTCAGGTGCAAGTTGGTGGCTTGCGTTAATTCAAGGTATTGTTGCAATTGTGGCTTTGACAGCAATAGCTTATGGATTATCAAAAAGTAAAAAATCGTTGAGTTTATAAAGGAGGTTAAAATGAAAAAGAGAAAAAACGATTTGAAAGAAAAAGGCGAAAATAAACAAGAAGTAATTGTTGAAAATGATGTTAACGAGCAAGAAAATAAAGCGGTGGAAACTGTTTCATCACAAGAAAACAATAACCTTGAACAAGTTGAAGATGTAAAAACATCTAACAAAAAAGATAAAGTTGTTTCATATAACCAAAAGCCACAAGAAAAAGGCAAAGAAAGAATTTTATCTATTGACAGATTTCGTGGACTTTGTATGTTTGCAATGGTTTGCTCTTTCATCTTTGGAATGTTCTCTGCTTTTGAAGGCTTGGGCCCATTAATAAATCATGACGCAAATGGTTTCCAAATTCTTCCAGGTGTTTCATTTGCAGATATATTTGCGCCAATGTTCATTTTTGTTATTGGTCTCACAATCTGCCGAAGTTTTAAGTCAAGAGAAGCAAAATATGGAACTCGCAGAGCATATTGGCAACTTGCCACAAGATTTTTGGCATTAATTGGAATTGGCATACTTTTTAATGGTTTTGAAAATGGCTGGGGAGATATTTTTACTGGAAGTAAAACATTTGACCAACTTTCCATAAAAATTCAAATTTTTGCTGTTATGTTCTGGATTGCTATTGCTCTTTTAATTGTTTACATAATTGCTGTTTGCGTTAAAAATGAAAAGTTCAAAACTATTTCACTTGAAATGCTTCGCTATTTTCTTGCAATTGCAGGTGTAATGGCACTTTATTTCATTTTAGTAAGCACTGGCGAGAAAATTACAGCACCTGTTGATGGTGAAAGATTTGGTGGTTGGGAATGGGATACCCTTCAAAATATTGGACTTGCGGGGTTAATTGCTTTGCCATTTGTTAAATTTGATAAATGGGGCAGGCTTACAATTGTTGGAATCATTTTTGCAGTCATGACTGTTCTTATGCAAAATGGTCTTTTCCCATTGGCAAACAAAATTCTTGAAGGTGGAATTTTTGGTGGATTCAGTTGGGCTTGCATTCTTCTTTTAGGTTCTGTTTTTGCAGATTTTAAAGATGATAAGTTCTATTGGATATTGACATCGCTCTTGCTTCTTATTTCAGTTGTTCTCATTGTTGGATTTAATTTCACTGCCGCAAAAAGAGGTTGCACACCAGTTTATGCAATGTTCTGTTCAAGTATTTCCGCAATCATTTGGGGAGGACTTAACTTCTTAAACAACTGGAAACCAAAGTTCAGTTTCTTTGAAATTTGGGGAAGTAATGCAATTTTAACATACATAGTAACACTATTTGTGAGCATGCTTTTTGGTGGACTTCTTGAAACATACATTTCTCCATTAAATGTTTGGGCTGCAATTGCAATTACCATTTGTATTTTGGGACTTTTTACCATTATGAACTGGCTTCTTAAACGAAAGAAAATATATGTTAAAATTTAATTAAGTTTTAAATTTTAAATTGAAATTTAAATATAAAAATCAGGCATCACCTGATTTTTTTAACAGATTTATAAAAAATATCATATAAAAACATAAAATAAATTGACTAAAATTGTTTTGCAAGATATAATATATATGTAGAAAAATTTATAGGAGGGAAATATGGCTAACACAAAGAAATCATCAAGCTCAAAATCTTCAAGTTCTTCAAGTTCAAAAAGAAATTCTTGGGGTTTGAATAAAATTTCATTTTGGGTTATCGTTGCTGTAACAATTCTTTATGCTGTTTCATTAGTTTTAGGTGCTTGTGGCATAAGTCTTGTTGTGGTTGGAGCTCTTCAAGGTGTTGCAACTGCAATTATGATTACAATTGTGGCAATTTTAGCTTGGCGTTATGTAAGACCAAAGCCAATGGTTTGGAAAGTTCTTTATGTAATTTGCTTGCTTATTGTTATTGCTGGTATTATTGTTCCACTTGTTGTTGCTTAAAAATTATAATTAATAATTGGCGGTTTTAAAACTGATGGAAAAAGGAGTTTCTTTTAAAATGAAACTCCTTTTTTTATTCGCTAATTTTTAAATGGCAATTAAAATTTCTTAACCATTTGGTAAAGTCATTATATAAATTGCAATTGCCAAATATGCAATAACAAATAAAACTGATAAAATAGTAAAAATTATTCCCACCACCTTTTGTGCTTTGCTGGTTGATTTAATTACAAAAGCATGCAAAAATAGGGAAGCTATTGAACAAATTGCACCCGGAATATAACTTATCCATCCAACTGATAAAATAAAAATTATGAAAGTAACCGCTTTTTGAGCATCATTATCTGAACTATATGTTTGAAATGTGTAATATAAAGTGAAAACCATAAAACACGTTGCAAGAAAAAATGTTATAAGTCCGCCTATCATAAGCCCTGTTTTCAAATTCTTTGGTTCATTTTGATTTTCAACTACTCCTTCATTTTCTGGCTTATTTTGGTTATCTAGCGTTACTTTGTTTTCTTGATTATTTTGATTTTTTATGTTCTCTGCATCTATAACATTAATTTGATAATTTTTCTTGCTCACCTACCCCTCCTTAATTTTTTATATTATAATAACAATTTGTAAATAATAAGTCAAATATTTAGCAAATTTATTTGACTTATTATTTATTCATATAATATAATCAATTTAAGGAGAAATTATTATGGGAGATTTAAGTGGACTTGAGCTTGCAATAATGATAGTTTCAGGAATTATTGTTGTTGCTCTAGTTGTTGCACTTATTGTGCAAATTACCTTGATTGTGAAATATAAAAAATTTAATAAAACACCTTTAGAAAATGGTTTAACTTCACAGCAAACAGCAAGGTCTTTGCTTGATGCAAATGGGCTACAAAATGTTCAAATCAAAAAATTAGGTTTTTTCAGAAGAATATTGCTTTTTGGAAATCATTATAGTGTAATGAAAAAAACAATATATTTAAGAAAGAATATCTTGAACTCATCTTCTGTAACCGCTGTTGGTATTGTTACACAAAAAGTTTGTCTTGCAATTCAACATAAAAACAAAGACAAAAGTTTTATTTTTAGATATGTTTTACAAATTTTAACACTATTCACCCCACTACTCTTCTATCTATCAATCATTATTGGTCTTATTATAGATTTTGTAACACAATTTACTGGTATCCCTACAATAATAGGTTTGTTTGTTGGAATTGGATTTTACTTTCTTGTGTTTGTTTTGCAAATCGTTAACATTAAAGTTGAGAAAAAAGCAAACGCACAAGCAGTGGAAATATTGCAAAGTGCAAACATTTTTAGCGAACAAGAAGTTGCCACATTAAAAGAGTTATTAAGACTTTACATTGTGTCAGATGTTATAGTTTTGATTTTAAGTATATTAAAATTAATTCTTCAAATTTTAAAAGTTTTTGCAAAAGCAAAGAAAAAATAAATTTTATTTAAAAAGCCAAAACTTAAATTAAAATTTAAATATTTTGATTTAAGTAATTAATAAAAAATTGGTGTGTTAAAAACACCAATTTTTTATTTCCCCTAAACACTGAAACCTTAATTATTTCAAAAGTTTTGGCTAAAAATCACTATTTTTCTTTATCATCATTATCTTGTGAGTAATCTTTAAACTTAATGTTATCCCCTAAAAGCCTGTTTCCTAAATCTAACTCTGATTCAATGGCAAAATTAAACATTTCTTCACTTAAATTTTTGTTATTCTCGCTGTTTACCACTCGTTTATCAAAAAAGTTTATTAATTTTAATTTATAAATACAGTCAATTAAAATTGAAGATATTTTTCTTTCGCCATGCTTAAATTGTCCAAACAACTCATTTAAATTATCCATAAATTCAAATTGTCTGCCCATAAACCTTACATAATCTTTGGAAAGTTGCTTGTCTGCCTCAAAATCAGTTTGACCAGCAATTTCCCTTATCATTTTATCATAAGATATATATAAATCTTTTCTGTCTGGAGCAATGGTTGGAACACCTTTAAAAACTTTATTTTCAACCTTTTCTTCAATTTGAGCTGTTCGCTTTTTAATATATAAAAATGGCATTCCTAGAGAATATACATTTAAACGATAGTCTTTTTCAGTTAATAAATCTACAATGTATTTTAATAAATTATCCGCTGAAATTGCAAACTTATCCAGTCCATTAACATTCCAAAAATGAAAATGTGGAAAACCTGCTTGCTTGCTAAAATATTTTAAATATAACTCTCTTTCTTCATCAGAATTTGTAACGAAGTCCTTTTCCTGGGTGCAATTATCATGTGGATGTCCTGAAATATCAAACCTTTGTAATTGCAACATATCTTCCACATCTTGGTTAAGCATCAAGGAACTGAACGAAGAAAAATAATTTTCTTTGGTTTTATCAAAATTCTCTTTTGGGCTTTCTGGATGTAATATAACTTTAAAGAGTAATGCATCGTTTAAATTTCCCTTAAACTTTCTTAAAACATAACTTTTTATTTTAAGAATTTTTGGTGCTACTTTATGTTTTTTACCATCAAAATAGCCTTCATCGGCAATTCCAATTTCTTCAGGAGAAGTGTTAAGCCCTTGAGTGATAGCATATGCATAGTCATCATCACTTTCCAAAATTCTGATAGGATTGATGTTTTCCCATCTGGTGCGATTAGGGCGATATTGCTGACCTTTACATTCCATAAATTTAAAAACCTTTACTAACTCGCAAGAGTCATCTCCAGTTACTATTTTGCATTTATAAATGTCTTTTCCAATTGGTTTTAAAATCTCATTCATGACAATATGTTAACAAAAAACATAAGCATTGTCAATACTTATGTTTTATTTAATAAAATTAACATTCTCCTTTTATTCTTCATATTTGTCAAGTTGCACTCTATCTAAAGCCTTTGCAATTTTTTCATTTGTCAACGCACTTCCGCGCTTTATGCTATTATGCCCAAACTTATCTCGAATTTTAAACATAACTTCATCAACTTCACTTTTCTTTTCATCAAAAAAAGATAATTGATTTTCTTCTTCAAATCCGCTGACTGTAATTCCTAAAAGTCGAATTTTTTTTAAATGGGAAAAACTTTCATAAAAAAGTTTGGTGGCGATTTTTGCAAAATATGAACTATCTCTTGATGGAGTAATTTTGCTTTGACGCTGATAAAACTTTAAGTCGCTATCTCTAACAACAATAGACAAAGTCCTTGCCAATTTGATACCCTTTTTTATCATTCTTTCAGTTACACTTTCACTTAACACCATAAAACCAAGTTCAATATCTTTCTTTTCTGTTAAATCTTTATAAAAAGTGGTGCTGTTACCAATACTTTTTGGAATAATCTCGTCAGTAACATAACTCACTTTATCGTCATCGAGTCCATTTGCCTTTTTATATAATTCTTCTCCAACCTTTCCAAATTCTTCATTCAAAAATTTTCTGTCCAGTTTTGCCAAATCGCCAATTGTGTTAACGCCCATTTTCAAAAGTTTTTCTTGTGTTTTTCTGCCAACGCCAAACATATCTTCAACTGGCAGACGCCAAACTTTATCTTTAAAGTTGCTTTCTGTTATCACAGTGGTGGCGTCAGGCTTTTTTAAATCACTGCCAATTTTAGCAAAAGTCTTGTTGAAAGTCACCCCAACTGAAATCGTCAGTCCAATCTCATTTTTACCTCTTTCTCTAATTTCATTGGCAATTTGAACAGGTGTTCCAAAAATTTTGCTATGTGTTACATCCAAAAAACATTCATCAATTGAAAAAACTTCCACTTGGTCGGTATATTCTTCATAAATCGCTCTAACAAGCCTTGAATATTTGTTGTATACATCAAATTTTGAATGGCAAATATTTAAATTGGGACACAATTTTTTGGCCTGATAAGTTGTTACACCACAATGCACGCCAAACTTTTTTGCCTCATAGTTTGCGGCAACAATAACCCCATGCCTATCTTCTTCACGCCCGCCCACTGCAACAGGCAAACCTTTTAAAGAAGGATTTATTAAGCATTCACAACTGGCATAAAAATTATTTAAATCGCAATGCAATATATCTCTTTTTTCCATAAACCATTTTATTTCTTATTTTTCTTTTTAGATTTACTTTCTTTTTTTTCTTTATTTTCCAAAGCGTTTATTTTATTATTTTCTTTTTTACTATTAACAACAACTTCAAAATTCGTTTCTTCTATTTTATTTTCCTTTGTTTGTTGTTTTTTAAGTTTTTTATCCTTTCTTTTTTCGCGTCTTGTCATTTTCTTAAAAGTTGAAAAAATATCATTTGAAGGCTTTTCAACTCTTTCTTTTTCCACACGTTTTGGCAAAGATTTCCCAACCACAATGTTTTTAACTTTATCTTTTCTTTCTCTTACTTCAAGTTGATTGAATGGCACAGAAATGTTGTGACGTTTAAATTCGTTATACGTCCATTCCATTATGTAATAATAGACATCCCAGTAATCTTCATTATCACACCAGCAATTTGCAAAAAAATCAAGGCTTGAAGCATTCATTGTTTTGAGTCTGCAAAATGGTGCTGGGTCAAGATAAACTCTTCCATCACTTTTCATGACATCAATAACAATTTTTTTCACAAGTTCAATATCGCTTTCATATGCAACAGAAAAAGTTAATTCAATTCTTCTTTTTGCATTTGCGCCAAGGTTCATAACACTGCTATTGACAAGAGTTGAGTTTGGAATGGTAACTCTCTTATTATCAGTTGTCATCAGTGTTGTGAACAGGAAATTGATATCCATGATATTGCCTTCCACACCATCCACAATAATATAGTCTCCCTTTTTAAACATATGGTTGGAAATCATAACAATACCATTTGCAAGATTTGCCATGTTGCTTTCAAGCGCCATGCCCACTGCCAAAATTAACGCACTTATTGCAGTTAAAATTCCTGTAATTTCAATACCTATCTGACTTAATAAAATTAGTATCAACACAAGCCACAAACAAAATTTAATTGCTGTGCAAATAAATTGTTGTGCAATTTTTTCCATTTTTGTTTTTGATAAAATTTTTCTTAAAACAGTAAGAATAATCTTGATTAAAATTATTCCAACAATAAGTATTACAAAAAAGAAAAGTATATTCCAAGCATTCGTTGTGAAGAAATTCACAATATCATTCCAAATACCTTGCCAATCCATCTTTTGTTCTCCTTTAAAAAATTATAACTCTTTTTTAAATTATTTCAAACAAAAAATATAAATTAATCAAACTATTTTGATTTCCAAGGAAAAACTGCTATAATTATTATGAAATATATGAAGTTTAAGGAGATGTCATGGCAAATTCAGATGTAATATCAGAACTTTTGGAAACAACTGCAAATGCTTGCAATAATTTTATCCAAAGCGAAATGAAAATGAATGATGGAGAAATTCAAGATGCTCAAAAGTTTAGCAAAAATGGGCAAATTCTTATGAAAGCCTTAATAAATGATTGCTTTAAAGAAGTTGAAGAAGCGATTGGTGAAAACATACAAGAAACTAACGATTATGACTATCCAAACAACATGGAACTTATTAAGTCTTTAAATGAAATCAATATGGCACTCGGCTCCTATCTTTCTGCCGAAGAAGATATTGTGAAAAACATTGCTGTTAAAAATTTATTTAAAGCAATTAACACTGCAAAGGAAATTTATCTTGCCCTTTATGAAAATTAACTATTGATTTTTAAGTTAAAAAGTTATAAAATATATAGTGAATAAGATAAAGGAGAAAAATTATGTGGTTGTTTGGAAAAAAGAAGAAAGAAGAAAAAACTGCCAAAGTTGAAAAAACAAATGCTGTTAAAGAAGAAAATGAAGTTGCTGAACCTGTAAAAAAAGAAGTAAAAAAATCCACAAAAAAAGTGGAAGAGCCTAAGGTTAAAAAGGAAGTTGAAAACGCTGAACAAGAAAAACCTGAGAAAAAAGAAAAAAAGAGCATATACAGAGTAATCTATAACAAAGAAGATAGAACTTGGCAAATAAAAAAAGATGGAGCAAAAAGAGTTATCACTTCATACTCCACAAAAGAAGAGGCATTGACAAGAGTTAAGGAACTTTGTGCTTCTCAAAATCTTAAAGTTATAATACATAAAAAAGACGGCAAATTCCAAAAAAAGAAATAAAAGATAATGTTTTCATTATCTTTTTTTCATTAATATGAATTATTTAAGGTTTAGTTTTCAAACAATCAAAAATTATGTCCATTGAAGAGTTATCTTCCATTGCAATATGATTTCTTTTTTGACTTTTTATAAGTTTATTTATTCCCATTGCACAAGCAAGCATAATGAATGCAGCAAGTGTGAAGCCGATTATATAAATTAGCAAAAATATTGGATAAGGAACAGCATCAAAAATCATACTTAAAATTGGCAAAGTGCAAGGTAAATATGGGCTTATAAAGAACATATTAAATGTATCTGTTTTTCCTGTGGAGTGGAAAATGATATTCATAATAAGTGCCATTGTCACCAAAACACAAAAAACTGAAAGTGCTTTCAAAATTGTTTTCCATTCAAATTTAACTTGCCCTGAGAACCATAAGAAAATGCCCATAACAACCATACCACCATGGCAAACCATTGTTTGAATGTTAATTCCAGTGGTGCTGACAAAAACATCCCCAGGATAGAACATAACACAAAGCCCAGCAAAAAGGGCAAAAGTTGCTAAGTATGAATATAAAAACTCTTGGAATTTACCTTTTTTGACGCAACCTGCAACAAGAGCAACATACATTGGAGTGGAACAAAATTGAAAAGGAAAAGCATACCATTGATATTTCCAAGTTCCACCATCTTCCGAAGGCGTGAAAGAAAAGTTAAGTTGTTTATAAATTTCCAAAAGTATCACTAATATTCCAAATGTCAAAACAACAATTCTTGTATACTTTGCAAGTTGTTCTTTATTATGACGAAGTTTAACTGCAAACATACACAAAAGCACAGTTATCACAATAACCAAAAACCAACACATCAAATGAAACCATCCAAATGCAGTTGGAGTTTCCATTTTTCCATCTAAACCCGCTAAAATTTGTTCAAACCAATTCATATCAACCTCGCTTTAAAGTTTTCATAATGATATTAAAACTATCTTTTTCATTTTTCTTTTTATCCACTAGCATTTTAATGCCATTGGACAAGCCGACAATAAGTTCCGCACCAACAACACCAGTTAAATAGAAAAGTGTTGTGTAAGCAACTTGACCAACTTGCAATCTTATTTCTTCGATAAATGCAATATTATTTGATAAAATATTGCAAAAATTTGTGTCAAGCATATGTGCCATTGGAATTGCGATAACTGCATATCCAGTAATTCCTAAAAAAGCATACAAAAAATCACTTTTTGATGGAATATACAATTTTTCAAGAAGCATTATAAGATAGAAAAGTAAAATTAAATGATGATAAGTAAATGTGTGAAAAGAACTGAAAGAAGCAAAAATGTTTTCACAGGACGAACCAATAATAGAATCTGGATTTATGTAAAATAACAAAGCAAAAAGAGTGGCTATTATAAACGACATCGCTCTGCCAAATTTTGCAATTTTCCCAGTAAAAAAACTTGCAAGTGGAAAAAAATAAAGGAACAAACTGCAAAAATGAAGGGGAATTGACCAAAAACTATAGCCATCCACAATGTTGATTATTTGCTTTACCACTTCTAAGCCCAGCATTATTGAAGAGATTACTATCAGCGGAATTCTTTTAATACATTCAGATTTATTGCGAGTTAAAAGAAATGTTCCAACCGACAAAAATATTACAACAAGCAATGCAATGGGCAAAACGATACCATCAAATTCTGTCCAAACAAACATCTTATCATCCTTTGCACTTAAGCATTATATCATAAAAATTTTATCAAGCCAAATAAATATAATCTATTTAAACACAAACAAATAAAAAATCTTATGAAATCGGAGTTCACCCCTAATTTCATAAGATTTTTATAAAATTTTATGTTTTTATTTTTTCTTTTTCCCGGAAAGTGAAAACATACCAAGAAGTAAACTTATAAATGGGAAAACAGAAACTAAAATCATTGCCCAAACAGTTGGTTTCATGATGCTGTAATCAAAGATAGATGTGTCGTTGCACATTGAGCCAATGCTGATTGCATACAAAACTGCACACACTGTCATGGCAATTGCACTTATTACAAAAACAAAGTTGACAATTTTAGCAACTGATTTACTTTTAACAAGTTTTGAATCCGTAACAAGTTTAACAACTCCAAACAACACTGTAAGTCCAACAAAAATGCAAGTTAAAATGAGCATTGCTTTCATGAAATCTGTTCCACCTTCATAAAGGTCAAACCCAGTTGTGCCGAGTGTATGCTCTCCTTCTCCCACATAAACATTTTCCACTGCAAAGAAAACATAGGTGAGCCCAGCAAACACAATTGAAGCAAGTGTTAAGAGTGCTTTTTTCATTCCTTCTTTCATATCCTTCTCCTTTTAATCCTATAAAAATTTTATAACATTAAAAAATTTTTGTCAAAGGATTTTATCATATTTTTAAAAACATACTATAACACCTTTTTCAAGTGCATAGTAACTTGTTAAGGCTTTCATTGGAATGATGATAATATTTTTATTTTCACAATGCTTTTCAATTTGTTCTTTAAGTTCATTTGCTTCATTTTCACCATGGCAATGACTAATGATAATTTTTCGCTCAGCATCGCCATTTAATATTTCCTTAATCATCAAAGCCATTTTAGGAAAAAGTTGTTTTGTTCCAATAATCTTTTTTATCATTTTAATTTCACCATCCACCGCTTTGCAAATTGGTTTAAGTGAGATTGTGCTTGCAATAAGTCCAGCAATTTTGCTCATACGCCCATTGTTCACAAGGTTATCAAATTTTTGAAGAGAAAATAGAAGTGTGCAGTTATCTCTAAACTTTTCAATTTCCTTAACAATGTCATCAAATTGAGTATCCGCCTTAATTAATTCCACAAGCTTGTCGACAATCAAAATTTCTGTTCCAGACACTGCTTTTGAATCAATGACATGAACATGCTCTTTATCCTTATATTCATTTTTTGCAACAATGGCACTGTTATAACAACCAGACAACTTTTTGGTGATTGTTACAACAAAAGTGTGTTCTGCGTTTGGAAATTCTTTTAAAAATGCTTCTGGACTTGGACAAGCACTTGAACTTTTAACTTTTGTTTTAAGAGAAGACAACATTTCATCAATATCAACTCCTTTTACATCCACATATTCTTTTCCACCAACATTGATTGTTAAAGGCACAATCTTAAAGCCTATTCCTGTTCCATCAAGATAGTTTTCGTCTAAATCTGAACAACTATCAACAATTATTTGATATTTCATATTAACTCCTATTTAATTTATATTAATTTGTTTATATTGTTGAAAATTAAGTCAACATGGCATAACCACGTTTAGCAAAACGATATATATAAACTGCGATGGTGGGCAAAGCACACAAATTCGTCAGAATTTATTAAAATTTAACTTATTAAATTTTAACATCGCATAGTTTACTTTTTAATCACAACAATTTCAAAATCGGCAGACAATAGCCTTGCCATTTGAAAACGCATTCGCCTTAACTCCGCTCGTTGCAAGAAAAAAGCATCCACTGCTTCCCAAACAAAAACCCAAGCAGCAATTTCCAAAATAATAGACAAAACTAATTCATTTAAAAAATATTCTTCTAAAATTAAAAATCCAATAAACAAAATACCAATCAAAAGCATTATAAAAGCAAATCTTGCATTTTCTTTAAGTTTTCTGTCATAATCTTCAAATTCTTTTTTAAATTTATTATTGTAAGCATATTTAACTTCTTTTTCTTCAAGATTAGTTTCAGAAAAAATTTTAACTCTAAGTTTGCTTTTAGGAGAAATAAGGGTTGCCTTTTCAATTAGATATGAAGAAAATTCATCATTCAAAAGTTCATTTGAATCATAATCATATGAAGAAAAAATTTCATTTTTGTTGTCGATTTTAATATTTATTGTTTCAATTTCGTTAAATTCTTTTTTATCTTCATTTTTTAAATTTTGTTTTACTTCTTTAACAACTTTATTTATAGGCATATTCATTTCCTTGTTCTATTATAGCAAATTAAATATAAATTCAAAAATGATTTTGACTTTTTCTTTACTTTTTTTGTCATTAAAAGTATAATACATACATCAATATGTATATATGAAAATAAATTATAACTTTAAGGAGAGTAAATTTGAACGCTACTTTCACATTTTACGATTGGCTTGTGGAAAATAAGGAAGTAATGGGTGATGGACCGGGACTGTGGTGTCCATTACACATAACCTTTATTGTGCTTTTGATTGCATGGATTGTGGCGTCTTTTTTTATATTTAAAAAATATAAAAGTTTTGCTCTTAAACTTACAACAGTCTTATGCTTTATCATGTTGTTTTTCAGGATTTTCAGAATGACATTGCTTTTAATTAGTGGAAAACAAACTTTTGTTGAAGTTTTACCATGGCACTTATGCCACCTTATGAGTTTTGTTTTTCCATTGTTTTACCTTTTTAAAATTAAAAAAGGTTTTCTTGCAGTTCTTGCCGTAACTTTCTTTGGCGGACTTATTACCTTTCTTTTTGGAGATTATTATTATCTTTCCACTTTGTCTTTTATGCATCTTGAAAGTTTGCTTTTGCATTTTCTTATGCCAACAGTTGTTATGGCTTGTGTTGCCACAGGTTATGTTAAAATTAGAGTAAAAGATTTTTGGCAGGCATATGTTGGACTTTTTCTTATTGCCCTATGGTCAGCACTTGGAAACTATCTTGTTGAAGATGCTAACTTTTTATATCTTAAAGAAAATGGCTTACCATTCACGCTTTTTGGCTGGCACTTCTATTTTACTTATGCCATTCTTGTTTTATGTTGTTCAATTATTGCCATATCCCCTTTTGCCATCTACGAACACTACAAAAAGAAAAAGCGAACAAGTTTTGATATAATTATGGAAACAATTAAAGACGAGAACTTTAAAACTGAAACAAATTAAAAAAACTCTCTAATTGAGAGTTTTTATTTTCCAAAAAATTTATAAAAATAATTAAAAAATTCAATAAAAATCAATTTTTTATATGTTTTTATTTAATTTTATTCATTTGCTGTTATTATAACATCAGCATCAGTGCCTAAAACATTTTTAATAACAACATCTCCAAACTTAACTTTTTTAAGTCGTAATTTTTCAATTTCTTTCATAACATCAAAAATTTTTGCCTTAGGAACTGGCTTTGTTGTTTTGCACGCTTTCACGCCTTCACTTGTTTTAACAGAACTTGTAACAATACGCATTGGGCAAGTGAGTTCTTCTTTGGCAAACACAACACCCCTTTGACAATTGTTTCCAGAAACTTTAATTTCATCGCCATCTTTTGTTACAACCAAACTGCACCCGAGTGGACACATAATGCAAGTCATTTCTCTTTTTTCCATATCACACCACCTTAAAAACAATTTCTTTTTTCACATCTTTCTTTGGAAAAGCAAATGTCATCATCTCTCCCGGAACACCAGCAAGCACAAATTTCTTTGCAATTTCTTTGCCCTGACTTTCTGCAACAATCCATTTTCTTACAATTTTATTTTTCAAGCGGAACTTAACTTCAGTTTGCTCATCGCCTTCAAAGAGAGTGTAAGGTAGCACGTAGGCAAAGTCGGCAGAATGAGAAACTTTGATTAAATTTCCTTCATTTAATTTTCCTTGAGCATATAAACTTGCAAAAAGTCCAACTTGCTTGCCTTCCAAAGCAACATTGTCAACAAGATCATGCACATGCAATATATTTCCACAAGAAAACATCCAAGGTTTGTTTGTTTGATAGTGTTCATTAACAAAAGCACCATTTGTTTTTGAATTGACACTTATATCTTGCAAATTTTGCATTTCTGGAATAAGACCAACAGACAAAATCACTGTGTCGCACTTTAAAAATTTCTTAGTGCTTTCAATGCGGTTATAGTGTTCGTCAACTTGACCATAGTAAACACCTTCAACTCTGTCTTTACCAACCACATCAAAAATTGTGGTGTTATATAAAAGTGGAATATTAAAATCATCAAGACACTGCAAGATATTTCTTCTTAGCCCACTGCTTGTTGGATTAATTTCCAAAACCGCATGAACTTTTGCCCCTTCCAAAGTTAAACGCCTTGCCATGATAAGCCCAATATCACCACTGCCAAGAATAACAATGTCCTTACCTGGCATTTTGCCATCAATGTTAACCATTTTCTGTGCTGACCCTGCTGTCAAAATTCCCATTGGTCGTGTTCCTGTGAGTGATATATTTCCCGCTGTTCTTTCTCTGCAACCCATGGCAATTATGCAAGCATCAAAAGTTATCTCTTGTTTTCCATTTTCTCCCATAACAACAACTTTTTTGTCCTTAAATTCTGTTACAAGAGTGTTTGTTAAAACCTTAATATTTTTATCTTTTTCCACCATTTTTCTAAAACGATGTGCAAACTCTGGACCTGTCAATTCTTCTTGAAAATAATGAAGACCAAAACCATTGTGAATACATTGATTTAAAATTCCACCAAGCACTTTATCGCGTTCAACAATAATAACTTTGCTTTCATTTTCCGAGGCCGAAAGAGCAGCACTCATTCCTGCTGGTCCACCACCAACCACCAAAACTTCTGTTTTCATTTTCACACCTTCCTTAAATCGCCTATGGCAACTTCGCTTCCTCTATTTTCTTTTAAAACATCTTCATAACGAATTTTTCGAACATCTTTAATTAAATTTACCACATTTGTGAAGCAAAAACCACCTTGGCAAATTCCCATTCCTGCCCTAACTCTTCGTTTAACACCATCAACTGAGCGAATTTTTAAAGGTCTATTTAATGCCAAAATAACATCGCCTTTCGTTACATTTTCACACTTACAAACAACTTGCCCATAGGTTTTATCTTTTCTTAAAACTTCTGCCTGCTCTTCTTTTGTCATATCTTTAAAAAGTTTATAAGGTTTAAGTGTTTTAAGTTTTGTCTTTTCTTTCTCACTATTATATAAAATTCTTGCCACCATGTTGGCGATTGCAGGAGCACTTGAAAGCCCCGGCGAGCAAATTCCTGCAAGATTAATAATTCCTTTTTTCTTTTTACTCTCTTCCACAATAAAATCATCGCCAACTGTGGTTCTGACACCTGAAAATTCACGAATGGCATTTTTAAAATCCACATTTTTTAAAATTAAACTTGCTTTACTCTTAATATCATTCAATCCTTCAAGTGTTGTTACTGTTTTTTCATCACTTTCAATGCTTGTTGGACCAACAAGATAATTTCCATCAACTGTTGGTGTTAACAAAAACCCTTTGCCTTTTGCAGTTGGAAGTGGGAAAATTGTT
>CALWFX010000077.1 GCA_944377765.1 uncultured Clostridia bacterium | reverse complement strand
GCGTTGATTTAACAAACACACAAAATTGTTTTTTGAATCAGATTTGCAAAAATGTTCTACCAACTTTTGCAGGCAGAGAAATTGCAGTTGCATCAACAAAGGCATATATTGGGCAAGTGTTTGTTCTTTATCTTTTTTCCTTATATTTAAGTGGAGAGTTTTTTTCTTCTTTGCCACTTATTTCAGATTTTGTTCACACTTTTAAAATTGTGGAATTTGAAGATAGGTTGTTGGAAAAAATTTCTCACTTCAAAAAAATATTCTTTGTTGGTAGAGAAGAGGACTATATCACTGCTCTTGAAGGAAGTTTGAAACTTAAAGAGATAACTTACATAAATTCTTTTGCCATTGCCTCTGGGGAATTAAAACATGGCACACTTGCTTTAATAGACAAAGATTCTTTGGTTATTGCAATTTGCACGCAGGAGAATATCAAAAATAAGTTACTATCAAATTTGGAAGAGATACATGCTCGTGGGGGTAAAATTTTACTTTTTACTTGTTTTGATATTGTAGATGAAAATTATGAGATTGTTAAATTACCAATTTTTCATTCTCCACTTATGCCAATAATTTCAATTATCCCTTTGCAATTTTTGGCTCTTAAAATGAGTGAGAAGTTAGGGTATAATCCAGATAAACCAAGAAATCTTGCAAAGTCTGTTACAGTGGAATAATGTTTTATTTATTCATATCTGGCTCCAAACAAGCATAGTATACATTGAAACAAAAAACATGTATATTTCTTTTAAAGGAGTTAATAATGAAATTGAAAGCAAAGATTTTAAAAAATGGCAAGGGTGGGATTATTAAACCTATTTTGAAAGGAACAATGGTTGCACTTTCTGTTGCTTTAATTCTTATTCTTTTTTTTGCATTTTTACTTAGATTTACAAACATATCAGAAAATTTAATTGCCCCAGTAAATCAAGTTATTAAAGGGATTGCAATATTTATTGGGGTGTTTTTTGGGCTGAAAAAAGTAAAAGAAAATGGTATTTTTAATGGACTTTTTATTGGGCTTTTCTTCACAATTCTTGCCTTTCTTGTCTTTTCTTTGCTTGATGGGGCATTTGTGTTTGATAGAACATTAATTAACGACATCATTTATGGAACTGTCATTGGTGCTATTTGTGGTATTATTTGCGAAAAAATCAAAAAATTTTAGTTATTTAATTGACAACCGCCCCAATTTGTTATATACTTTACTGGTATGAATTTAACCATAATTACATTTATTAAGGGGCAGTATGGCAAAGAATAGACTTAAAAAGAACTCAATATTAAATTTCGTTGCTGTGGCAATTTTAACTTTAATTGGTATTGTTCTTTCAGTATGTAGTTTTAGATTACCTTTTTCAAGCACTATCTACAATGGTTTTGCAAACTCCATTTCTTTGGGTTTGGACCTTGCGGGTGGTATTTCTGTTGTTTATGATTGTTCACTTTCTCCTGACAGCAACACAAATGATTTAGACAGGGCAATTGATGCAACTGTAACAAGACTTGAATCTGTTATTGGCGGAGAATATTCTGAAGCAGTGATAACTCGTCAAGGAGCAACTGGAATTCGTATTGAAGTGCCAAGTGTTACAGATTCAGATGAAATTTTTGGGCTTATTGGTGACCCAACACCGCTTTATATGACCCTTGAAGATGCAACAGATGCAAAGGCTTATATAACAGGTTCTGATATTTCAAATGTTTATGTTTCTTATCAAGATAACAACTATGGTGTTGTAATTAATTTCACAGAAGATGGCAAAAAGAAGTTTGCTGACTTAACAGGACAAGCAGCAAGTTCTGGTTCTAACATCTATGTTTACTTAGGTGATGTTGTTCAAGGCGAATATTGGAACTCATTGACTTGTGAAGAAAAAATTACCAGTGGAAGCACATTTATTTCTGGCGGTGGAGAAACTGCTTGGACTTATGAAGATGCAGAACAATACTCTCTTCAAATTATGTCTGGAACATTCAATGTTACTTTGGATCTTAAAGAAAGTTCAGTAATTTCTGCAACTCTTGGAACAGAAGCTTTGAAATACGTTATTATTGGCGGAGCTGTTGGACTTTTCCTTATCTTCCTTATTATGTGGCTTAGATATGGTGATTTTGGTTTCTTGGCATCTTTTGCCCTTGTTATTTACATTGTTTTGATGTTATTCTTCTTGCAAGCAATTTCCTTTGTTCAATTGACCTTGCCAGGACTTGCAGGTATTGTGCTCAGTATCGGCATGGCGGTTGATGGAACTGTTATCATTTTCGAAAAAGTTAGAGAAGACTATAGAAGCGGAAAGAAAATTCCAATGGCTTGTAAAAATGGTTTCAAGCGTGCTTTTTGGCCAATCTTTGACTCAAACATTACCACAATTTTCACATCACTTATTCTATATATTTTAGGAACTTCATCAATTCAAGGTTTTGCTATCACACTTTTAATTGGTATTGTGCTTTCAATGTTTATGAACCTTGTTGTTTTAAGATTTTTTGTTAAATGGTATCTTCCATTTAATAGCGTTAAAGCAAAACCATTACATCTTCCAAAACAATTGAAACCTGCAAAAGAAGATACTCCTGTTGTTGAAGTTGTTACAGAGGGAGGTGCAGCAAATGAATAAGATGAAAACAAAAAAACACTTCTCTATTGATGAAAAGTTAGAAAACAGTAAGTTTAGTTACACTAAAAATTTAAAGTATTTCATTATTGCTCCAATCATTATTACTATTGTTGGAATTGTTCTTCTTTGCACACTTGGATTTAACCTTGGCTTTGATTTCACTGGCGGAACAAATATGACAATTTTTGTTAATAGTTCAGAATGGTCAGATGAAAACTTTTCCGAGCAAGTCTATGATGTAGATGATGACTATGATGCAATTTGTGATAAAATTTCAAAGGTTTTAAGTGATTTTGATTTAACTGCAAGCTCCTTCCAAAAAACAACAATCAGCATTGGTGCAGACAGGGGACTTGGCTATGTGATTGAAGATGGCGATGCTGTTATTGTTAAATTTCAAAATGGCAACACACCAGACGAAGAAATTGAAGCTCAAAATGATGAAATTCGTCTTGCTTTATTAAAAGAATTTGGTTTCGTTGGCAATGATGTTAGCCTTGACAGTGGCTTTGATTTTGAAAGCAATGCAAACTCTGCACTTGTTGCAAATGGCGGTGTTACCACTGCAAGTGCCAGCACAGAACTTATGATGAAATCATTCTTGGCGCTTTTTGTTGCAATTATTGTTATTTTAATTTATGTTGCAATCAGATTTGAAATAACAAGTGGTCTTGCTGCAATTTTGGCACTTATTCATGATGTTATAATAACTGGCTCAGTTATGCTTATTTGCAGAATTCAAATTAATACTGCATTTATTGCTGCTCTAATCACAATTTTGGGATATTCAATCAACAACACAATCATTATCTTTGATAGGATAAGAGAAAATTTGAAATTAAGCAAAAATTTGGGTAAGGTTGATAATAATGCCATTGCAAATAAGGCAGTAAGTTCAACCATGATGCGTTCAGTTTTAACAACACTCACAACTTTTATTATGATTTTCTTTATCACTGTTATTGGCGTTAGCGATATTCAACAATTTGCATTTCCAATTATGGTTGGAATTATTGCTGGTTTCTATTCTTCAGTATTTCTCACTCCTGGGCTTTGGGCAATTGCATATAAGCCTTCAAAGAAAAGACTTGCCAGAATGGCAGAGAAAGAAAAGAGAAAAGCGGAGAAAGCAAAACGCGGAGAACAATATGAAGTTTAAAACAGAGTTCAGGCTCTGTTTTTTTATTGCCATATTTAAAAACCATTTTAAAGTAGTTTCTTTGAATATGCAAAATTAAGAAAATAAAGAAAAAAAGATTAAAAATATATAATCTGAATAACCACTATTTTACATAAAAAGCATTAAAACATCAATATATATAAAAAAAATCCTCAAAAAAAGTTGACTCGGGGGGGGGATTTGCTATAATGCTCTCAAGGAGCGGGTCATGGAAGAGAATAATAATGAAAAAGACATAAAATTTACTTATGATGGTCAAAAACAAAATGAAATTGAAATACATAGTGATAAATTGAATGAAGGTATTATTTTCGGAGTGTTTTTTGGCATTTTAGGATTATTTATTGGTGTCTTTAAATTTCCAAGTGGTTGCAATGCAAGAAGGACCTTTGTTACAGGTTGGGTTTATGGGGAGATAATAAATTTAGCAATTATTCTTCTTGCTATATCCGTTATTTACTTTGTTGTTTTAGGAAAAAGCGGTATAATTTAAAATAAAAATTCTTAAAAAATTTTTACTCTCATATATTATTATGTGGATAAAAAGAAACTGACTTTTGGCACTAAATTGTGTTATGGGATTGGCAATCTTGGTTATGGCAGTATGGGACAAACTGTCAGCAGTTTTATTATGTTTTATGCAACAAGTGTCATGGGACTTTCTGGAGTTTTGGTTGGAGCCACAATTGCGGTAACTTCACTTTGGGATGGGGTATCTGATCCAATCATTGGCTATTTTTCAGATAGAACAAAAAATAAATTTTTTGGCAGACGCCTTCTCCATATGCTTTTTGCAACTTTTCTTTTGGCAATATGTAATATTTTGCTTTGGACTTGCCCTGTTGCAAAAGACTCGGGTTGGGCAATTGCGTGGCTTATGGGATTTTTGTTATTGCAAGAAACTTTTAACACATTTTTTGCCACGCCTTATTCTGCACTTTGCATTGACATTGCACCAGATTATAACGACCAAACAAAAATGCAAAGTTTTAAATCTGTTTTTTATATCCTTGGAATGATTATGCCAAGCATTTTGATGTATATTTTTATGCCATCAGCAGGCATTGGAGTTCAAACACAATTTAATAAAACTGGTTATATTAATATTGCCATTGTCAACTCCATTTTGGTGATTATCTGCGGGCTTATTTCTGTTTTTGGAACAAGAAAAAGAGTTATCTCCATGCCAAATTATGATAAAAGTGCTGTTGAAGAAGAAAATGAACATAGAAAAGAAAAAAATTTGGTTGATGATAAAAAACTTGGTCAAAAGCAAGGTTTTGGAAAAATTATTGGTGGTTATGTTGAAACTTTGAAAAAGAAGGAATTTCGAACAGTGATGTTAGGCTACTCAGTGTCTCTTATTGCGTCAATATTTATAACTTCTGTTGGAATGCACTTGTTCACCTTTTGCTATCATTTTTCTAGTTCACAAATTTCAATTATTATGATTTGCCTTTTTGGTGGGGCGATTTTATCTCAGCTTATTTGGGTTAATTTAGTAAAGAAATATGACAAAAAGCAGACTTTGATATTTGCTCTTTGTTTGTTACTTGTTGGAATTGCTCTAACAAGTGTGACATTTCTTTTCAGAACCTATTGTTCAAGTGATTTTATATTTTGGTTTGTTCTTCCTTGCATATTTGTTTGTGGGCTTGGCTCTGGGGCACTATATTCTTTACCACATTCAATGTATGCAGATGTTGTAACTATGGAACAATTCAAAACAAAAGAAAATAATGCTGGAAGATATACAGGCTATTACACATTCACATACAACTTCACAAACTCAATAACACTTCTTATTATTGGAGTGCTTTTAGATATTATTAAATTTGACTCAACTGAGCCATTACAGGCATTGTCTGTTCAAGCAGGACTTGGAAAAATTGTCTTTTTTGGCAGTGCAATTGCAATAAGTGTGGCAATTTTAATTTTTTCCACCTACAAAATTAAAAGGTCGGATGTTTTAAAAGTTCAAATAAAGGAAATTGAAAAGGAAGAGAAAAAGATATAAACTAATTTTTATCATTTATAATATTTCTTGCTATGGCAGTGACATATATATTATTTGCATAATTTTTAAGCATATTTGAACATTCTTGCACAGTGGCACAAGTTGAAATTATGTCGTCAACAAGCAAAACATTTTTGCCTTTAATATCTTTTTTGTTTATAACCTTAAAACAGTTTTTTAAATTCTTTTTTCTTTCAGAAAAATTAAGTTTTTTCTGGTCAGAAGTTTCCTTTATTTTTTCAAGACAATTTACACATGGTAGGTTTGCAAGTTTAGACAATTCTTCTGCAAGTTTTTGTGATTGATTAAAAGAACGTTCTTTTAATCTTTTTTCTGTTATTGGGACATATGTGATTATATCAATATATTTAAAGTTTTCGCCAATGTAGTCATATATAATTTGCGCAAAGCCTTTTGCTAAGTATCTTTTGTTGTCTTGTTTATAAGCTAATATTGTTTTTCTTGTTATGCCTTCATATATGAGTGGGCAGAAGATTTTTTTAAAGTCGTATTTATTTTTCATACATCTTTCGCATATTTTTGCTTCGTTATATATTCTTTCATCGCAAATTTTACACTTGTTGCCATAATTAAATTTTATTTCTTTTTCACAATATGAGCAGTAAGGTTTTGAATAAAAAGAAGAAATATCTTTTCCGCAAAAGATACATTTTATATCTTCTGGAAAAAGATATTTTTCTAAAAATATTGAAAATTTGCTTAAAAAACAGGAAAATTTTGATTTTTTCTTGTTATTTTTATCATTTTTAGTTTTCACTGAACAATTTTTCCATTTTTTCTTCTGCAGTTATCAAAAGTTTTTTAAGCAGAGTAAACCTTGTTGCGGTATATTTATTTGATACCATGCGTTTTAAATATTGCTTTTCTCCAACAATTACCACCATTTTTTTTGCACGAGTAACTGCAGTGTATATTAAGTTTCTTGTTAAAATTATGCTAGGACCTGCAATTGCTGGAATTATTATGGTGTCAAATTCAGAGCCCTGACTTTTGTGTATTGTTATTGCATAGGACAGAGATAAATCTGATAAGTCTGGGCGAGTGTATAGGCAATTTCTGCCATCTTCAAATTCCACATTAACTTCACCACTGTTGACATCAATTAAAG
>CALWFX010000076.1 GCA_944377765.1 uncultured Clostridia bacterium | reverse complement strand
GCAAAAAATTAAATAATTTTAGACAAATTTATAAGTTAAGAGATAAACTTGGATAACACGATTTTGGTAGAGAAAATAAGGGATTTAAAGGGATTGACTAGTATAAAATGACACTAAAAAAGAAGTTCCAAAGGCACCTCTTAATCGAAGGGTCCGGGGTTCGAGCCCCCGGCAACCCACCAAGTTAATTCTACGTATTTAACGCATGTGTAGCAATTTATAAATTTAAAATATTTATAAAAAAACAAATTTGACGACCATTTTGACGACCATTTTTAATTTTAAAATTACGGTCACTTTGGATTTACTTGTTAGACACAACTTTAGTTGTGTTTTTTTAATAATATAAATTGTACCTTTGAACCAGTTGCAAGACTACTTTTCATTTTTTGTTCAGCATGGCGACTTAGTCGCCACACTCGCGACCGCTAGGTCACAAATTTCCTCTTTTTCCCTTATTTATATAATATATATACTTATTATATAAATAAATTATTATATTAAAATTTTAGTTATCTCTATATTTTAAATTAAAGTTTAAAAATTTTAATATACTAATAAAGTTTATTATAAGTAGTTTCTTTTTTTGCTTCTTTTTTTCTTTTATACTCGCATATCATTTCTAAGTAATAGAAAAAATTTGCGTATACTATGGTAGAAAAAAATGCAAGGCACTTAGTGTCTTTCTTTTTAAAATCTATTAAGAGTGGTTATATTAACAGGGAATTTCACCCTGGACAGTAACTATTTTTATTAAACTACATCATTTTGAAGTGCTCTATCTTTCTTTAATTCTTGATAAATGTTATAAAACTTGACATAAACATCTGGCTTCGGGTTTTGACCTTGCAACCAGCGGTAAACTTGGCTTGGTATAATTCTATAATGGTCCGCAAACTCAATTTGTGTCCAACCATTATAGTCCATTATTCCTTGCACTATGTCTTTGAATTTCATGGCTTCCACATACATCACCTCCCTTCAAGCATCATCTTTTCATGCTCAATCTTGCCTATACCATGCAAATTTTCAGCAATTAATCTTTTTATATTTTCATCATCAGCCGAATTATACTTACACTGTGTTAAAATACGACACAACCTTAAAATCTCATTTATATATTCCTGTTTTGTGTGATTTACCATATTAAACCTCCTGGTAAAATGTAATACAAAAAATTCGAATTAAAAGTAATACTTTTACTGCGCTGAATTATCTTTTATAAATTCTTTCAGCGCTATTTCTAACAAATCAGCAATGGAAAACTTACGATAAAAGTTATCATAATCATAATACTTCCCTCTTAACATGTTGTAATATTTTTTAGTTGCATATGTCTCAAAACAAGAAGTATTTTGTTCAATTATTTTGTTTGCTTTATTATATAAATCACTTTTAACGCGTATTGAAATAATTTTATCTCTTTTTTCCATAATTTACCTCTTTTAATACCTTCTAGAATGCTCTGAGATAGATGGTTTTTATTTTTTCTCCTCATATTCCTCTTTTACATTGTTAATTACATCAAAAACTATATTTAAGTTTGTATAAGAAGTTAAATCAATGCTTTTCTCATTTAGATTATTGATAATCTTTTCGCATACTTCCTTGACAAGTTCCTGGTCATGAGTTTTAATATCAATAAGTGGACAATCCTTAGGAACATAATCGGTATATCTACCAAGTATTTTACAATGACCATTCTCACTATCTTGACAAAAACAATCCCAACATCTCTCAGGCATTTTATTTATATACACTTTTATTTCTTTCATTTTTACTCCTTTTAATACCTTCTAGAATGCGCTGAAATAGACAGCGCTTTTATTTTTTCTTAAATTTCCGGCTTTTTACCTTATTTCATAAAGCAAATCCAATGTGTTTTGCTTTGTTTTCCTGATTTGTGTCCAAATATGGGGTTTTCTTTTGTTAATGCTAATACTTCACTAACTTTAATATCAGTTTCATTCCATTTGAAAATTAAAAACCCATTTTTCTTTAAAACTCTAAAACATTCTGTAAAGCCTTTACTAAGAACCTCTTTCCAGTTTTGTTTTAATAGATAACCATATTTAATTTGTTGATATCCTGTTGGAGTTCCTTCTTTATTTTTCAATAAATGTGGTGGGTCAAATACTACCATGTTAAAATGCTCATCTGGAAAAGGAATATCAGTAAAATCAGCAATGACATCTGGATTAACTTCGAAATCTCGGCCGTCACACAGTGTGGTTTTTATTCTTCGATTATCCATGAAAAACACACGAGGGTCATCCTTGTCAAAATAGAACATTCTTCCACCGCAGGCGACATCCAAAACTTTTGGACGTCCATTATAGAATCTATCCATTGTATCCAGAATATCTTTTGGGACAGGTTTTTGAACTTCATCAATAACAATCATATTTTATCCTCCTTAAAATCTTCATACTTGTAAATCTTAGTTTGTTTTCGATATCCATATTCACCAGATTCACCTGTATATATTATTTGATAATGAGCTGAATGCCTGGCTTTCTCTCGAAGTTCCGCCACTGTCATATTTAATCCAGCCTTTATCATCTTTTCTTTGTTGATTGTTGAGATAGAAAAATATCTATCTGTATTTACTTGATTACTTACACTCGCTCCCATTTTCTTTCACCTCTTTATTCTCATTGCTTCTATCTAACAGCAACATATAAATCTCAAGTTCACATATTTTATAAATAAGTGATTTTTCATAATCAGTTAAAACTCTTTTTTCTTTTTCTTGTTCTTCAAACATCATTGTGTGATATCTATATTTGAATAAACTAATAGTATCGTTTTTAAATCGATATTTTTTTATATAACCTTTTCTAACTGATTGACTTGTTTTAAAATTTTTGTCCATTTTTTCCTCCAAAAATTTTTCGAAATTTTTAAATTTTTTTTAATTTTTAAGTCATTTGCATTTTTGCAAATGGTGAAGTCGCAAGCGGGTCGTTGCCTAAGTTGATTTTTTTAATATATAGAAAATCAACCACTCTACAAACAAAAGGGCATGCGCTTTTCCTTTTGTTTGTAGAGTTCCATACGCTAGAACTTCATGACATCGTCATTCTGTTCTTCGTTCTCGGTTATTTCTTTAACCGGAGCCTTGTCTATCACCTCAACCTTTGTTTGAGAGATAGCAGGGGCTAGTGAAAGAGAATTAACCTGTCCGACCGGCTCTTGTGGTGCAACCTGTTGCTGTTCCCTTGCCTTAGCCTTGTTTTCCTTATTTTGCTCTTTATTAAGCCTGCGAATAGTGAAATAATCACTAATTTTAGAAAATAGACTTTGTTTCTTTCTGTATGGCTTTGAAATGTTAATTATATACTTAAACTTTTCATAAAGGGCATCAACAAGCATGAGTAATGTGTCATCAATCTTTTTGTCAGCTTTCTTTGTTCCACAAACAACTTCACTGACAACGCGAATAGCATAGACATAGTCGTCTGCTGTTTTTAGTTTTTCTAAATCACGCTGTTCTTTTTCTGTCATCTTATCCACTGCTTACATTCCTCCCTTTATTTTGTTTTTGTTGTTTACCCCTGAATGTATCTGGTATATCAATAATTCGTTTATTATTAAACCTTTCAAAACCAGCCACAGAAAATTCTGTTCTCTCTACCTTATTAAAGATAAACCTTTGATTTTCAAAACCTTTATAGAACATTGGCATAAAGAAATCTGGGTCGTAGCATTTGAAAATATTGCCTCTAAACATTATCTTGAATGTTTTATCAATAAGTTCTTTATCTCTTGTTTCCAGATATCTTTCCAGATTGGCATTATCATATATCACATTAACTGTCCATATTGTTGTAGTGATATGGTCACGAATATACATATGTTCCATATCAACCAACTCAAAAAATACTGCTAATTCTCGAATATCTTTTGAAACTCGAATTGGTCTTTGGCAAGCCATTCCCATAAACACACCCACTTGCCTAAGTAACTCAAACCACTTTGAAACAAACGTTGCAATACTTCCTTGATGTGAATCATACAAGTCTTGTATTTCATCCAGGAATATACTTGCAAATGGAACAGGTGGAATAATGTCAAGATATTTTTCATTTGGCATACCTAAGTTAAGCGCAGATATTTCATATGGTCTTCTCCCCTCTCCACGAAAGCCATTATCTTCAAAGAAGGTGTCACAAAAAACAATATGGTCTTCTGGTGGCTCAATTAAAATATCTGCTTGTCTTAACTTATCGCATTTTTCCCAGGACATTTCAATTCTTCTTTGAGCAATTTCTGGTTTCATAAAATCACTCATAAATTTACCCATCAAAGAACTTTTACCTTTACCTCGTTTCCCCCAAAAAATAACTATTTCTGTTGGTGAAATAACCTTGTCGTCAATTAATTCTTGGACAGTATAATAAAGTTTAATATGTTGTCCTCTTGCCATTCATTAGCCTCTAAAAGTAAAACTTAATTACCTTAACATTATTCTTTTTTGAAGTTGCTTTTGCTGGCGCCTTTTTGACTGGTTTAGTTTTTGAAGTCTTTTTTACCTGCTTGTCCATAGCTGAAGTTTGTTTCTTTTGAACTGGCTTTGTTACAGTCTTTTTAGGTTCTGCTTTTTTAATTATTCTTTTTGGTTGAACCTTTTTTTGGTTTTTAGTTGCCTTTTTAACTGTTTGTTTTTTTGATGTTACTTTTTTCATACTATTTCTCCTTATTTTTTAATTTTCATATATTCTTCTTGCTCTAATTTCTTTTTATAGGCAAGGTAAGAACCGACATAATTTGCGTCCATATTATTTTTGGCACAATAGGAAATGAATTTATCTATCACTTGAACTTTGTCATTTAGTGAAGGTTCAATATGAACAGTGATTTCATTTAATTTTCTCAATGCTTTTTCTTCATATCTTTTCCTCTTAAACATATTTTTCATATTTTTTCTCCCAGGTATTGACTTTTCAATTTTAATTATGTATAATTAGAATGAAAGTGCGTGTTATGTGGTTTGAGAAATCTTACCAATGTGGCGCATTTTTATTTTTTCTTTTTATTAGAGTCATTTTCTATAATGATTCTAATTTTTTCTTTATCACTAATAGCAAACTCCCACCCCTCTAACTTCTTACCAAAGGTCTTTTTTGTTAAAATAACTTCATCAACCTTTGGTCTAGCATAAGCCTTTTGCCCTTTCAATTTAGGATTTGGATTTTCGTCCAGCAAAACATTTTTCACACCAAATGTTGTATCATGGTCAGTTAATCCAACAAATTTTGCCTTTTTAGGCTGTGGCTTTTTTATAACTTTAACGATATACGCAGGATGTCCACCTCGTGCTTTGTTATACCTAAACTCTTTAGCCTTAACATCATCTTTTTGAAAAGATGTGTTTCTATTCTTCACAGGTTTTTTTTGCGTATTTACGCATTTTTTTGTTGTTGGTTTTGTTGCATTTATCTTTTTGACTTTTTTAACTTTTTTCATTTTTCTCTCCTTAAAATTTAATTAACCTTTGTAAAGTGGACTATTGCGTTTATCAAAATAAGAAAAGGAGGATATGATATGTCTAGTCCACTTTACAAAAGCAGGTTTTTCGTCAACCTGTTTTTGTTTTATCTTCTCTCTTTGGCAAAAGTTAAAGATAACCTTAATTCAATTCTGCTAACATTTCATTAACAGCATTTGGACTTAAATACAAAACTTGTTCGCCTTCGAAAGTTTCTATGTATGCATCTTCGCCATTGTCAAGTATCATATTACAAAGACCTTCTGCTAATTCATTTGCACAGTCAGCAAAATCCACTTCTTCCATTGAAGTTGCTTCATACTTTGTCAAATCATAATCAAAGTTCCAAAGTTCAACAACCTTTGCTTCTTCATCTGTGCCATAGAAAGCATAGACTTCATACTTGAAAGAGCCTGTCTTTTCTTCTACATTTCCATCACCTGTTCTTTTAAGTGCAATGGAATCAAGAAGAATTGGATATTGTTCTTGAAGTGATGCAATGCTTGCTTCAGCCTCGGCATTGATGATAATGAAACCATCAGCAATCATTTCAGCCTTGAAGTCTTCGTAACTCATACTTTCAGTTGTCCAATCTTTCTCTTCTTGTTGCTCGCCATGAATGTATCCATCCAGGATTGGTTTAACTGTATCCCAGTTATCAATGGTGAATAAGACACATAATACACTTATAACCAAAAGCAAAATTCCAAATATCCAAGCCCAAACTTTGCCAGATTTTCTTTCTCCATTTTTAGCCATTGTTTTTTCTCCTTTTAATTAAATTTTTTGTATATGTAATTCGACTTTTAAACACCAACAAATAAATCCGCATACTCACTTAAGACAGTTTTAAATTCTTCAAGTGAAGCACTTGGAACATATATTGTTGTTAAAGCTGGACAGTCGTCAAATGTTGACCAGGTATTTAAATTACCATGCAAAACTAAATCAGATGTAAAAGTAACTGTTTGAAGATATTCATTATTATCTAATCCTTGAAATGTATTAAGATTGCCAGGTAAAGTTATTTCTGTAATTTTTGTTCCAGAAAAAGCACTAGCACCCAATTTCTGTAATTGTGAACCTTCTTCAAAAATAACTTCACTTAAATTTGAACATCCACCAAAGGTTGAAATATATATACCTGTTACACTTGCTGGAATTCTTAAAGTTGTTAAATTTGAACAACTAGAAAAAGCACCTGTGTTAATTTCTGTTAAATTAGAATTTTCTTGAAAAGTTAAACTTGTTAATCCTGTGCATCTATTAAAAGCATAACTTCCTATTGATGTTATTGTATTTGGTATTTCTACAGAAGTTAATGCGGTGCAATCTTCAAAAGCATTACTAGGAATTTCGGTTACACCTTCAAAATCAGCATAGGTGAGTGTTGTTTTTGTTCCCTGTTTGACCTGGGCAATTATACTCTCAAAAGAATTTTGCTTTTCAAATGTTCCAGTTTCAAATGAAAACCTAACAATAGTAATCCCATCATCTGCTTGAAAATCTATACCTTGTTCGTCTTGGTAAACAGAATAATATGAATGTTCATCACTATAAGTATCAGTTACAGTTTTTGTATCTGTGTTAATACCAAGTAAAGTATTTGAATCGTTGATAAATGCATAAAGGTTTGTATCATTACCACCTTGAACAGACCAATTAGTGCCAGTTTCATAAATTAATGTTGCAGTTTTTTCATTAATGTCAACTAGATATAAACCTTCTTGCATACCAGATAATACTATTAAACTGTTATTTAATCTAACGTTGTTATAAAACAGGTTAGAGTCTAAATTAAGATTAGTTAGTTCAAATGTGTTCAAATCTAAAACTTGAAAGTTTGAACTTATTTCATTTCCACCCAATACAACAAGCATAGCATTTTCGTTAGCTGAATATATATTCATGTTAGAGGCAGTATTTGATACAAGATTAATTGAACCATCTGGTTTAATTATTACAACACCATCACCACTGCTTGAACCTAAGCATATATAATTTTCGTTATTACTACTATTGACCCAACCAATACCTTGACTATAAACTTGCTTAAATCCTGTTTCATCTAAACAATAAATACCCTCTAAGTAAACACCACTAAAATATACCTTATTATTCAAATTGAAAATTTCGAGATTATCGTTATTTAAGATAAAATCAGTAACAAGAGAATTACCTTGACTCTCTTCAATCTGTGTTTCTAGTTGTTTAATTTGCTCTTTTAAATTATCAATCGTTTCCTGAAGTGTAGTATTGTCATTTAACGCTTCTTGTAATTGCTCTTTTAACTTATTTAGTTCTTCAATAGCACTTGTAAGATTTTCATCTTTGCCTGGTTCATTTCCTGGTGTTTCATTTTCTGCTTGTCCAAAGTATTCACCAATAATTGGCTTAACTGTTTTCCAGTTAAACGCTGTAAAAAGCGAAAATGCAAGCACAACTAAGATTGTCAAAACAAAGTAAGTAACAGTTAAAAATTTTTTCATGTTTACCTCCTTATTTTAATGTAGGATAATTGCCATTGACAATTTCCCAAGTATTTTCAAAATCCCAAAGACTTGATGCATCCCAATTCATTTCATTTAAGAAAAATGACAATGATTTAAAATTCTCGTCTGCTACATCTGATACATTTACAACCACACTTGAAAAATTTGTTCCGCTTGCTTTTAAACTATTGCTTTTGTAACATTTGTTAATATTACCTGTAGAAACAAATCCAACTAAAGCTCCATATGCTCCTGAAGTCGAAGAACTTACACTAACTACTTCACCTATATTAAAGCAATTTCTCATTATTAAATTATCTACGCTACCAACTAACCCACCAAATTGAGAGTAAGCTGTAATTTTTCCTTTATTGTAACAGTTAAGTATTTCAATCTGGCGGTTTGTTCCTCCAACTATTCCTCCTACACTATATGAAGAAGCTGTTATAATTCCATTATTAAAACAGTTTGTTATTGTAATATCAGAACCTGTTTGCCCTACAATTCCGCCAAGGTAAGCCATACCACTTATATTTACATTGCTTGAACATTTATTTATATTTACTGTTCTATATCCTGAGTATGCAATAATCCCTCCAATAGGAGATTCATTATTCTGTAAGCCTTTAATATCTCCATTTGTATGACAATTAAATATTAACAAGTTACCATCAACTATATTAATAACACCACCTGTATTTGTAGAATACTTTAAATTTTCTAACTTCAAATTAGAAATTTTTATAGTAAAACTTTCGTCATCTGAATAATATTTGCCTACTCTATAAAACAAACCTTTATCTGATGTTAAATTTGAAATAGTATAATTTTGTCCATCAAAGTTTCCTAAAAATGTATCATCTTCATTAACACTACCGATTGCTGTAAATGAAATACCTTGCATATCAATATCATTCGCAAGTAGAATTGTATAACCCTTAAAATCTTCTTCGCTGTTATTAACAATATTTGATAATTCAACTAAATCTTGAGGCTCAAAAATATAAAGTTTTGTTAATCCTTTATCTTTAACAGTTTCAAAATCTTGAATAGAATATTGTCTTTCTTCTAACACAGCATAAAATGTTGTATCTTTTGTAATAGGAATTTCATTTAGATTAATTATGCTTGATTTATCTAAACTCCAGCCTTTGAAGGTATATCCAAATATGTCAACATTCTCATGAGTTGCGTATCCATTATATCTGACAACTTGTGTTGTTGGCTCTTGGTCTTGAATTATGAATGTTACTGTATTAGAGAACACGCCATAGATGGTTATGTTTTCTGTAACTTGAATTGTTGTTAAATCATCTATATATTCTCCACCAATTTCTGTTGTCCAACCTTCAAAAGCACCTTCTGGTGTTTCAATAGGAGTTAAATAGCCATTTGGTTCAACAACTTGAACATCATAAACTGTTTGAATGCCATTATCAACAAGAACATATGTTGCTATAAATTTATCGCTATCCTGGTATGCTTCCAAAAGTTCTTTATAATAATTCACTTGGTTATTTAATTCGCCAATTTCTTGTTGTAAATTAGTAATAGTTTCTTTGTCTAAGTTTCCTTGTTCTAAAGCATCATCAAGCTTATTTGTTAATTCTTCAATTTTGTTTTCATACTCAGTTATTTTTGATTGATAAAATTTAATTTGATTTTGCATATTTTCTTCATAACCATCACCATAATCGATATTTTGGTCAAAAACAAAATCGCAAGTTCTTATTGATATAACAAAATTGTTTTTATTAAAATAATAGTTCCAATACCTTACTGCATTTTCTCCACCTTGAGTTTTAAGTGTTAGACTTGTTGAATTTGCATTAAATGCCAAGTTAATTTGTAATGTATCTGTTAAAAGTGTTTCTAAATTATCTCCAAGAAATGAATAGCTATAATTAACAATGGCATAATTTGAAGCAACATTTGCATAAAAAATATCATTTACAAAAACACCATAGTTATCTTCATTTTCAAAGTCCAAAGTTTTATCAATTAAAATTCTAGCTGAATATGTATCAGTGCCAGCATCTTGAGTTAATTCTATGTTTTCAATTTTGAAATCCATATCTTCAACCTTAACATCATTTGGCTTCAACACATCTTCAATATATCCAAAGATTCCACCGCTTGCATTATAGTAAAAGTTTAATTGAATACCGCAATATGTTGCACTACCTATGCAAACAACCAAAACTAGAACAATTGTAAAGACTTTTACCCAAGCATATTTTTTTGAATAAGTTATCAATAATGCAAGTATCAGTATTCCAACAATTGCAAACAGTGCTATCGTTAACCAATCCATACATCCACCTCCGTCTTTACAACTTCATCATTGATTGTTTCTAATGTGTAACATTCAACAACTTCAAATTTGTCTAATCCAGAGTCATTTGTAAAACCAAAAAAGTTGATGTTCTTTTGTTTCAGTTCATCCAGGTCAATTTCAATTCTTAAAGCAATTTTTCCTGCTTGAGAACTATAAGCTTTCATGAAGGCATCGTTCAATTTTAATGAATATGAATTATCACCTACCAACACATATTCAAAAGAATATATATCGCAGTTGATTATATTTTTACCAACAAAGTAGTCATCGCTTGAAGTGTCGCCTGTTATATTAAAATTGGCATTTCCAGCAACTGCATTAAACAAACTATCACTTGCTTTTCTTGCACCATCTGCAACTTTTTCAATATAGATTGCATAGTAAGATTTAAATTCTTCTGTAAGAATGTCTATGTTTTGATAAGCAGTTGAGCTATATTGTCCTGTGCTTTCATCATATTTGTAATAATCAAACATATCACAAAATTCAAATATCATTGTTGATTTTGTTCCATTCTCTAAACTTTGAACTGCTTGATAAATTTTATAGACAAAAGAGTAAATATTTTGGTAAAAATAATAATTGTTATATCTTTGGTTACCTAAAATATTACTTCCTGCATATTCTTGCGCATATAAATTTTCATCTCCATAAACTTCATTAGTTGTACCCTTAAATTTCATTTTATAAAGGTCATCACCAAGTTGAATTTTGAAACTTGTTTCATCATTTATTTCATTTGTTGAAATTGTTGATGTTTCATAATCATTGGAAGAAGAATAATTGTAATTGTCAGCAAAATATGTTCCAAAATAACCATAAAAATTTTTGTTGTTTCTGAAATTATACCAACTACCCTCACTCCATGAAACATATTGCATTGAATCATCAATTAAATATTGCCAATCAATCTTTGTATTTTCACTGCTTGCAACAAACTGTATGCCTTGGCTGTAAAAATCATTTTCATTTTCGTCCAACATATAGTTCAACTTAATATCCAACATTTCGTAACCATTGTTATTTTCATTCGAGTTATATCGAACTTCAATAAAATGTTTTTTGTCTCCATCTGCTGTTTCCTGCATACCAATTTCATAAGTATTTTCAATTATTTTCTTAGGAGCATAATTATTTACATAGATAAACCAAACATCTATCGCAATGCTTACTAAAACAATCAGGACAAATAGTGCTATACCTATTCCTTTAAAAACTTTTTTGCTATTATCCATAATCACACTCCTTCTAAATTAAACTTATGATTAGAACAATTATGCCAGCAATGATTAGCAATTTTATAACTAACAGAATCAAACAGCCTTTCATTTAACTGCTTCCAAATTCATACTGCTTAATGTTAAGTTTTTTTAAATCAATCATTTTCCCTCCTACATAAGTAATAACACTAAGGAATGGCTTAATTTTCCATATTAAATTTCAATCTCTTCTACTGACATAAAAAGTGAATTCATCTCTTCTTTCGTATAATTTCTTTCGTTTGCAAAATGTGTTGTGCCATATTTTTTCATCATAATTTCATCTCTATAAACGCCCTGCATTATTCTGTCATATTTGCGTATTGCATACGATTTTAATGTCATGTTGTCTGCAGTTTGCAAAAAAGCTGATTTTTTTATTTCATTGATAAGTGCTGACATGTCTACATTCTTTGGCACTTCACAGTCAATTATTTTTGAAGGAAATGCATCTTTAAACATCTTTTGCTCTGGAGATAAATCTTGATATGTATTTGGACATTTATATTTGCCTTCAAGACCTCGCACATAAATAATTCGAACATGTGAATGACTGTTAATGCAAATTCCAATCACTCCGCGTTTTTTTAAATCTGATATCCATCCTGTCACAGAACGATCTGAAACCTCAAGTTGTTTTGTAAATTCTTGGTTGGACTTTCTGCACTCACCCTGGTCATTACAGTTGCATAGAATCGCATTAAGCATTGTAAGTTCTCCACCATAGATTTTACGTTCGTATGCTCTCCTTAAAATTCTTCCAATTTCTGCATCTGCTAACATCACACCACCACCTTACATAATCCTCTCTAAAATACCGCCAGTCGATTTATATAATTCTGCCATTGTTTTTTTCTGAAAAATTGCAAAAAGTTTTCGTGCTTGCACTTCATTTTTCTCTTCCATAGATATCTGATTTCCAAATATATCCTGGAGCTTAATTATAAAAAAGCAACGATTCGAGAATGCGTTTTTTTCTTCGCATTTTCTCAAACGTTGCTGATTTAAAAATACTAATAGTGAAGCATTACATTGTTGAACCCCATTTATAAAGCAAAATAGTTCAAACTCTTCTAACACCAAACCATTTGCTATTGCTTCCGCTAAATTGACTATATAGTCTGATTTGCTAAATTTTTTCATAAAAGACTCCAAGGTATATTTTTAATTCACTAACCAAAAACTGCACTAATTTCACTTTAGACATCCGCACTCAGTTGCGAATCTTATTAAATTTTTCAGTTCACAAGGGCGAGCTCCTAAATCTTCGCACCAGGAACAATACCTTGCTTCCCACTCATTGCGATTCTTTGTCCAACTTGGGTCTTGTTTTTTCATTTTCTCCTCCTTATTTAACGCAAGTTTCTTTCGTTATGTTTAGTTTATACGAAAATTTATTGCTTTGTCAAGCAATTTTGCGAAATTTTTTTTCGTTTTAGTGAAAATTGTCTAAATTTTTATAAAAGGAGGATAAAATATTGAAAAATTTACGTCTAATTAGGCAATCCAATAATTTAACAACAAGTCAAGTAGCTGAAAAAATCGGAGTCTCACTAAGAACATACCAAAATTATGAGAATGGTTCAACTGAAATGCCATTTGAATTGATTTTAAAAATAGCTGATTATTTCAACTGCTCGATTGATTATCTTTTGGGCCATCAGGCAAAAAATATTGTATATACCGAAAGTCTTACTCCTGTTCAACAAAAACTGTTTGAATTAATTAAAAAACTTACAGATGAACAAGGATTGTTTCTCATTGGATATATATCTGACATG
>CALWFX010000075.1 GCA_944377765.1 uncultured Clostridia bacterium | reverse complement strand
ATTTTTAACAAATTTAATAATCAAAAAAATTTTTTCTTCAAGCAAAAAAATAGCAAAATATATAAAAATTTCAAAAAAATAATGCAAAAAACACTATTTTTTTGAAAAAATCTGCATTTTTATTTTAAATTCTCGCTAACTGTTGTAAGTTCAAAGCCTTGACCTTGCAGTTCCACAATTATATTTTCAAGTGCTTCCAAAGTTTTTAAAGTTGGATGCATTAAAATTAAATCGCCACCCTTTGCGTTTTTAACCGCTCGGCTATAAATTAAATTGCTATCTTTATCTCTCCAATCAATTGTATCTCTCGTCCACATAATTGTTTGATATCCAAGTTCATTTGCAACACTAACTGTCGTTTTTGAATATGATCCAGATGGTGGAGCAAACAAATTCATATCAACATCAATGATATCTTTAACAATGTTATGTGTTGTTAAAATTTCCTTTTTGTTATCTTCTTTTGAAAGTTTATCTTGGTCTTTATGGCTATATCCATGATTGCCAATTTCATGACCATTATTATATATCTTTTCCAGCATTTCGCTTTCCTTTACCGCCCAAGTGCCACCAACAAAAAAGGTGGTTTTAACATTATACTTATCCAAAATTTCCAACATATCATCAAGATACTCTGTTCCCCAATAGACATTTATCATTAAAGAAATTTTGTTTCCATTTTCATTTCCGCTATAATAAACTCCATTTATAACAGAACTTGTGGTAACTAAATTAACCCCTAAGATAGCAAAACACGAAACAACGCCAAGCATAACAAAGATAATTAAATTTACAAATTGTTTCCTGAAATTAACTGTCAAAAAAGAATATTTTTTCATATTTTATTTTTATGATTTTGTTTATTAAAGAATGATAAAATATAAAAAAATTGCAAAAATCTTAAAAAATCACTATATTTTTCAATTTTTTTACAATTTTTTAACAAAAATTTTACTTTTTTCGTTAAAAAGACTTGCATTACAAGTCTTCTTCATTTTCTTCATAATCATATTCTTTTTCTTCATTTTCAACTTCTGAATCGCCTGCTAAAAAATCATAGTAACCATAAATGGTTTCATTCAATTCTTGAACTAAATATTTTATATCCTTAAATTTTTTCGAAGCATAATTTACCCCCAAAATTAATCCATTTATAACAAGTAAATCTTTTCCTTCGCATGCTTTTAAAAGTGCATTCAAAATAAAGTCTAAGTCTTCCACAATATCATTTTTCTTTTTTTCAAATTTTAACCTTGCTTGAATTTCCTTTGCAGTTTTTTGAATATTAAGCATAAGATTTTCAATCTCAGGATATTTTTCTTCTTCCTTTAATTCTTCCACTTCTTCATCCTTTTTGTTTTTTTCATTTTCTTGAATATGTTCAAATATATCAATTGAATTTACATTAACATCCACACCAAAATTTTTTGCAATGATATCTCTAAATGGCTTTAAAACTCTCACCAAAAAATTTTGAGTTGGTGCTAAAGAATTATCACGAAAATAGGTTTCAAAAAATTGTGTTATATTAATTTTTCCACTTTGAATATCATTTAACAAAATCACAGTAACTGCAAGCCTTTCCTTTTCATCACTTGGCAGACATGCTTTTCCATTTTTTGTTTTGTTATCAATAACAAAAGTTTTATTGAATAACTCTTCTTCAACAACATCGGTCAAAGATTCTGCAAGAAGAGATAAAATTTCTTCACTGTCGCTTATTGTTTTCATAACCAATGAAAGCTTCTTTCTTATATCTAAAAATTTTCCACTTAACACATCATTGCAAGCAACAACAAATTTTTCCACAGAAATTTTGTCAATTTCTTCCATAATGCCCCCTTAACAATAAATATCTTAGCACAATTCAAAAAAAAATCAAATTAAAATACAAAGATAATTGATTTTTTATTTCATTCATGATAAACTAGTTTTAAGGTAAAAAAATGAACTACGATGCAATCACAAACAAACTTATAATTTTATTTGTCATGGACAAAGTGGAAATGCCATTGACAGAAAATTCAATAATTGAAATTTGTGCAGTTAAAAATAATTGGATTAATTATATGGACTGCCTAGATTTATTATATCAACTTTCTGAAGCAAAACTAATTTACAAAACACAATGCAAAGAAGGAGAAATGAGATACACTTTGACCTTTGAAGGAAGAGATTGCCTTTCATATTTTTATAAAAGAATACCAAACTCACTTCGAGATGAGATTACTGAATATGCAAAAAACAACAGGCTTAACATTAAGATTTCTCAGGAATACTATGCCAATTACACTGATAGCGATGATGGTTCTTATCTTGTTACAATGCGAATTTATGAAAGTTTAATTGCCACACCCCTTTTTGAAATTAAGGTTAAAGCCCCAACAAGACAAAGTGCTGAAGAGTGTTGCAAGAAATGGCGTCAACAAGCACCAAATATTTATGAATATGTTTTTGATAATTTAATTAACACCGACTGATGAATAAATATCAACTTAATTTTGGAAGGAATATGGAAAATAAGGAAATTTTAAAAGTAGATAATGTTACAACTTTAATTAAAGAAAAATTCTTGGTTAAGAATGTTTCTTTTTCTCTGCATGCTGGTGAAATTATAGGAATTATTGGCGAAGATAAATCTGGAAAATCAAGTTTATTAAAAGTTATAACCGAAGCCTTGCCAGTTACTGAAGGAAATATTTATCTTGATGGCAAAAGTGTTATTAAAAACAAGAAACTGCAAAGAAGCATTGATATCTGCCTTGACCCACCAATGTTTTTTAAATTTCAAACAATTCAAGATAATATGCAATACATATCTTCTTTAAATGATGAATTCAAATCTAAAGATATTGATGAAATGTTAACAAAATTTAATCTTATGGACAAGAAAAAAGTGCCAGTAAGAAAACTTAACTTTTTTGAAAAAAAGAGAATGGCGCTTGCTCTTGCTTTTCTTAGACCTGCAAAAGTTATCATTTTGGATGAACCTTTTAAAAGTTTAGACGACCAATTTAAAAAGCAAGTGAAAATGTATATCAAAGAATTATCTAAAAAAGGCTCTGGATTTTTATTAACTGGAAGAGATGTGGAAGAGTTGCAAGATATTTGCCACACTTTCATCTTTCTTGAAAACAAACAAATAGTAAAAATAATGACAAACACTGAATTAAAAAATTTTCAAGATGACATTATCTACACTTTTATAAAAACCAAAACTCCAAACTATGCCGGCAAACTTGTTAAAGAAAAATTTAACGAAGAAGTTAAAATTTTAAACAATCGCGTTCTTTTATCTAATGTCGACGAAGAAAAAACCGCTGAAATTGTGAAATTTTTAACTCAAAATAAAATTGAAATTTTAAGTGCTGGCACAATCTCCACAAAAGCGGAACAAATCTTCGCTTCTCTCACTCCTTTATTTAAGGAGGACGAAGAATGAAAACATTAAAAATTGCCTTCTACGATTTTAAACGCCTTGTTTTCAACCCAATAACAGCAATCGGACTTTTGGTTGTGCTTATCGCCTGCACAATAACAGGTATTTTTTTCAAACCTGAAATAAAAGAAGGGCTTTCTTTGTCTTACGAAACAACAAATGCCCAAATTTTATATGACAACTTTAATAGCACAGCGGAAATTGAAGATTCAAAACTTCAATTAGATAAAATTTTACAAGAAAATAAAGATATAATCTACGCACAGCAAAATTCAACAGAAATAAAAACATTTGAAAGTTTAAAAAAGAATGTTATGTCTGTTTATGAAAAAATTGAAGAGTATGCCAATTTTCCAACTGCGACTCCACCTTTTACAAGTAACACACAAGATATAAGCACAAAAAACTTGCTTAAAAACTTTATTGAAAAATATGAAAATACAAATATTTTTGAAAGCACTTTATATTTCACACAAGATGATTTTCAGTTGCTAAAAGATTTATATGATGCTCTCAATCTTATCACATCTTCAACAAACGACACTGAAATTCGAGAAATGTATGATAAAGTG
>CALWFX010000074.1 GCA_944377765.1 uncultured Clostridia bacterium | reverse complement strand
ACGACCTATCTCACAATGGAATTTGTTAATGGAAATTATTCATACGGCTCTTCAAACAGGGGAACGCTTATTGTAAAAATCACAGTAGTGCCTTATGGCGAGTTAACACTTGAAACCGTGAGAGAAGAATTAGTTATCGATTTGTTTTCCGAGTTGCAATATCAAACTGGCGACACATTTTGTTTAAGAATTGGTGACAGCGACCATGTTGATGGCTCGTCGAACCCAAGTTATGTCGACTATGTTTTGACAATGGAGTCGATTCGTGAACTATCTGTGGAATTTGACTATATTTTAGGTCATTCATATTGGATAAGGCTTGTTGAAGGCGACACTCAACCAGATATTCCTGTTGGTTATATTTCCGAGTTTGTTTTTGATAATTCGATTGAATCTGGCGACGAAGAAGGAGAATACACAGGCTACTATAACGGCAGTTTGATGTATATGGAGGCAAACGACAGAGTGACAATCGATGCAGAAAGAAATCCAGCACTTGAAGATTAAGTTTCATCACAAGTTTTGTAAAAAACCTTCTATGGCAATAACGTGCTCTAGAAGGTTTTTCATATATTCAATTTATTTAAACGCTTAAATTTAGTTTTGATTTAAGTGAAATTTAAGATTTTTAAAAATCATTTCATTGCCTTTGAAACATAAGGGATTTATCGGCGAAGTGTGGTAAATGGGTATAACTTTTTTGGTGCTCTTTCCAAAGTCAATTAGAAATTCTTTCCCAACAAAATCTTTGAATTTATCAATTTTTTGATTTAAAACAATTTCACTTGCAAATTTACCCATTGGCAAAATGATGTCACAATCGAATTTGTCTATTTGTGAAAAAAGAAGAGGCTTACAATTAAGCATACACGCGCGCAACCTACTTCTGTCGGTGATAACACACTTGCAACATTCAGTGAAATTGACATCCTCAATGTCAAGACCGCACAAATTAAGAAGTTTTTGCAAAACTTTTCCCGTTGCTTGCAGTTTGCCGTCTTTGTTATAAAATGCTTTTCCACTCACAATCCAACCATCTTTGGCTGGCGATTCTCCTAGGACTAAAATTCTAGATTTACCTTTTTTCATGGTATCGCAACTAAGCTTAGGCAAATCACCACATAACCTACAATCCGAAATCATTCCCTCTCCTTGTTATTGACTTTTTCTAATAAAATAATTGCCATATGTGATTATAAAATTTATTTAAAGTCTAAACTCTTAGCGCTAAGATGTTAAGCCATCTTTATTATCTGTGCTATTGTTAAGTCTAAACTAAGTTTTATGATATATTTAAATATAACATTCAAAATAACCATTTGTCAAGATTAATACATTATTTTAAAGAGTATGAAGTAAGTTGTTTTGAATGAAAAAGTATTAGAAAGTATGTATAAGGGATTCTCCAAAACATATTCAATTTCTTTAAGCTATTGACATTTTCAGAAATTGGGTGTATCATATTAACGATAAAAAGCTATTTATCGCTAACCCGTGATAGCTGATGACTACCGCCCAGAGTTAGCACTAAAGACAATCATTTTTTGATTGTCTTTTTTTTCAATCAGTTGACTTAAAAATAACAAATTTGTATCATTAAGGTATAGATTTTTTTATTACTTCAACCCTAAATTTAACCACTAAATCAAAAAAATTAAAATATTTTCAAAAAAATGCTGAAAATCATTTGACAAATGACAGAGAAAATGTGTTATCATATAAATATGAAACAAAAAGGAGGTTTCTATGAGTAAAGTTAAAAAATTTGCAACTGTGTTTTCGCTAGTTATTCTTTTGGTGCTAGGCAGTCTAGGCTTGGTGGCATGCTGTGGTGACCCTGGAGAGACGCCAATCAGCATTGATGTTTCAAGCACTTTAAAAGCGGACGCGGAAAATGTTCTTGAAATTATGCAAGATAATGTTTTAGACAAATTAACAAAAGTTGACGAAGGAAACACAAACAACCAAGGTCACTACACTGTGGAAGAGGCCATGGCAGAAGTGCCAGAATTCACCAATTACTATATTTTAGTTGGAACAGTAAGCAATGCTGAAGATTTAACAAGCGTTGGCTTTGGCACTGTGATTTATGAAAAGGATGAAACCATTCCACTTTCTGTTGGAAACAACAAATTTATTGAAGATAGAGTTTATTATTTTGAAGATAGCAAGCTCTATATGGCTGCACCAGTAGTTCTTGTTGAATCAGCAGGGCAAGACGTGATTAAGCTTAATGGACAAGCGGTAGCTTTTAATGCCGTTTCTGCTGTTGAAACAATTAATTTCTCAAATGTGGCATTTTGTTTTGACACAACAAACTCAGTTAGTTTTGAAGATGGCAAATACACATTAACCTACAATGAGGCAGGTGGTAAATCAATGGTCGGCTTCTACTATGACGGAATGGCTCAAAACGATTTGTCAGTAAATCGACTTTACAAAAATGGTGAGCTAAATAGTTATAGCCTTGTTTACAACACAGACCGAGACAAAGCAGGAGATTATCCTTTAACATATTACTTTGTTTCCTACATTGCAAGTGGTGATGTTAATGAAATTAGCGAATCATTTGACGGCGCTGAATATGAACTAACCGCATACATCCAAGGGAAAGGCGTGGCAACAGCAACAGTCATCAATAACATCAACTACACTGATGATGAGGCTTAAAAAATAGAAAACAAAAATCTTAGGTAAGTTTGCCTAAGATTTTTTATATATATTTCACAAAAAAATTTTTTTCGCACTAAATTAAAATATTGCGAAAATTTTATTAATTATTCAACTTTAAAACATATTGACAAGTAAAATCTAAATTATTATATAAATTAAACCTTTTTAAAAATTGGACGAAAGCATCGATATTCATTTCTTTTATTTCGTTCTCATAGCACTTAAAAGAGTCAATATCATAGATAATATTTTGTTGCTTGTTTTCTTCCTTTATCAAGTCATCAGGTTTGTTTAGATATAGATTCCAAAACGGTAAAATTTTAATATGCATAGTTTTGGTGAAGTTGTGACATTCGTAGGATAACTCATTATTATTTAAAAATTTAGCAAGCTCGATGTCCGCTATTTTTTCTATAATTGAGTGCGAGATAATATCATTTTTAAAATACGAATGCAAGGCCTCGTGAACGAGATATACTAAGTCATAGTTTTCGTCATTTAAGCCATTAATGTGACCATAAACAAATTGGTTGTTGCCAATGTTTATGCCACGATTTAAATTTGGTGGCACAATAAAAGCCGTGGTTTTTAAAATAAAGTTCTTTTTAAAGATTTTATCAAGAAACATATTAATTTTGTCTTTATTGGTTTGCCAGTTTTCTTGCATTCTCAACAAATTTTCTTTTGCTTCATTAATATATTCTTCAAAAAACTTCTGTTGCATTAATTCTAAAAGGAGATTGTCATCTATTTCCTTTTCCATTAAATTGTTTTGCAAAAGTAAATATGAAGTTCGATATTTTTGAAATAAATATTTTGCAAAATCCATCGGCATGGCATTTTTTGATATCATTGCTCTTGCTAATATTT
>CALWFX010000073.1 GCA_944377765.1 uncultured Clostridia bacterium | reverse complement strand
TCACCTCCTTTTAAAGAGAATGGTCGATGAGAGATAGAGATATCTCAAGAATAGAGAACGAGATAACTGATTTAACTATTTAATTAATACAAAGAAGAGTAGAGATTTCTCTACTCTTTTTTATTTTTGAATTTTATATTGATTATAATTTAAAATAATGCTATAATAACAATAGGGAGAAAATTATGGAGCAAGAATATAAAATTATTTCAGTTTTAGGGAATGATACAAAAGTTGTTGAGATGAATGATAAAAGTGGATTTACTTTTGTTTATCCTGATGGAAAAATTTCTTCTGGCAGATATGGAGAAATAGGTAAATTTGATGAAACTGGTTATGCAACAATTAAGCGTGTGGGAGAAAGCGAAGTTTGTGCTCTTCTTGATAAAGATGGAAATATTTACACAAAGAAAGTTTTGGGAAGTGCTGGTGTGTATGAAAGCAATCTTGACAAGGCAATTGCCAATGATGATTATGCAAGAACATTAAGAAAACAAGTTGACAAAAATGGTTGTATTAAAACATTTTAAAAGATAAGGGAAACCTTATTTTTTTATTAATTTAAAAATTATTAAAAAATTAATTTTAAATAATAAATAAATTATTTTCTTATACATTTTTTGATTAGTAATTATTAGCATTTATTCGACAAAAATAAAAATTATTAAACATAAATATTTTAGGATTTTTATCCTATTTATTATATAATTTTTTTGTATTTTAAATGGGGGGGGAAATATGCACAGTGATATACTTAAACATTTTGCTTTGAAAGCGAAAAAGAAGTTGCTTGGGCAGGACACTAAGGAAAAGGTAAATGCAAAAATTAAAGTTATTTCAACTGAAGATGATGCGTTTAAAGAAAAGGTGGAATATTTGATGTCTAAGGATGAAGAAATTTTTAATCCTATTCATTTTTTGATGGACGATAAAGTTATGAAAAATTTAAGTGGCGTGGAAAAGGAAAGATATCTTTTCTCTACTATTGATAAATATAACAGATTTAAAAATGAAATTTTGGAAGAAAGAAGTTGTTAACCTTCTTTTTTTTGTTGTCATAAATAAATATATGAAAAATTTAAAAGTAGAAAGTTTAGAAAATTTATCACAAATTAAATTTGGAAAACATTGTGAAATTGATAAAAAAGCAAAGTTTGTTGGCTATTGTGAAATTGGCGATAATGTTAAGATTGTTGGAGAATGTGTTATTGAAAATTCCACTATCAAAAATGGAACGATAATTAAAAGTTCATATATAACAGAAAGCGAGATAGGAGAAAATGTGCAAATTGGACCTTTTTGTAATTTAAGAAAGGGAAGTGTGATAGGCGATAATGTTAAAATTGGGGCATATGTTGAAATTAAAAACAGCAAAATTGGCAAAGACACAAAAATTCCGCATTTTATATATGTTGGAGATGCTATTGTTGGAGAAAGAGTGAATATTGGTTGCGGTGTTGTGTTTGCAAATTATGATGGCAAAGAGAAAAGGCAAAGTGTGATTGGCAATGATGTTTTCATTGGTTGCAATGTCAATATTGTGGCACCTGTGAAAGTGGCAGACAAAACATATATTTGTGCAGGAACAACAGTTACAAAAGACACTGATATTGGCGACTTTGTTATTGGCAGAGTGCGTCAGGAAAATAAAAAGCGAACAAATAACTATAACAATTTTTAGACATTTGTTTAGTAAATGTATTTTATTTTTATTTTTAATTTTGCTTATTTTAACTTGTAAATTATGTATAGATTTGTTAAAATTAAATCGAAGGTGAAAAAATGAAATCAATTTATAAGTATTATAAGGAAAGATTAATTGAAATTAGTGGTAAAAACAGGAGTTTATATTCAAGAACTATAAGTAAAAAATACTCTTATGATATTGGTGCAATTCTTGGAAAAGATAAGGATGCATTTCAGGAATTTTATACTTTTCTTTGGAAGGGGAAAAGGACAAGTTATGCTTTAATAAGCAAGGAAAACAAGGAAAAATTGTATGATACTTTTAATCTTGCTGGAAAAATATCTTTGCAGTTTAAAGATACTTCTTCAATGTCGGTGGAAGAAAAGCGAAGTGAAAATTTAAGGCGTGAAAGGTTAAAAAGAGAAGAAGGTAAAAAAATTATCACTTCTCAGGTTTCTGCTTTGAAACTTCTTAAAAGAGAAATTGAAGAGTTTGCAAAAGAAACAGGGCGATATGAACTTTTTGTGGGCTATCCTTTTGTTACTGGGATTTTAAATAAGGATATAACTGTTAAAGCACCGCTTATTCTTTTTCCTGTTGTTATCAATGTTGAAAATGACACCACTGTTTCGCTTGAAATTAAAAATGACGAATTTGTGCAGTTTAACAAAGTTTTAATGCTTGCCTATGCCAAAGAACACCGCCTTAATTATGAAGGCATGATGATGGAATTTGACAATTTGATGGACTATAAACTTAAAACTGTTAAAGATGTTATGGACTACCTTTCTGCCTATGGCTTTAAATTTGATTTAGACAGAAGATTTAATGATGGCTTTGTTAAGTTTGATGACATCAAAGAAGGTAATTTTAAATTTGGGGAATTAAAGGTTGTAAATGCTTGTGTTATTGGAAGATTTCCACTTGCAAATGCAATTTACAACGACTATACTCTTCTTGAAAAGAAAAGACTTTCTTCCATGGCAATAGAACAACTTTTGCAAGGAAGAAATGCCAAGAAAAAGAAAAAATTTGACGAGAAAACTTACACAATCAACGACCTTGACTATGCTCAGGAAAGTGCCATCAAAAAACTTAACGAAAATGGTAACTTGGTCATCTATGGACCACCGGGAACTGGTAAGAGCCAAACAATTGTGAATATCATTTCTGATGCTCTTTGCAAAAACAAAAAGGTTTTGGTTGTATCTCAAAAGAAAGCGGCTCTTGATGTTGTTTTCAATCGTTTAAAACTTTTAAATTCTAAGTGTATGTTTATCACTGATGCAGAAAAAAACAAGGTTGAATTTTATGAAAGATGCAACCAAATGCATCAGGCAGTTATGAACAGCGGAAATGTTATTGAAAACAATGAAGATTTTGACCAAGTGGAAGAAAATATTAAGAAAGAAGTTAAAGATTTACAAGTCATTTCCGACACACTTTTCAATAAAACACCTTTTGGACTTTCCCTTCAAGAGATGTATACCAATTCTGCCAAAATTGGCAAGAAAAGTTATGACTATGTTTTGTATAAATTGATGCTGAAAAATAAAGAAATTATGGCAATGGACTATCGAAAACTCTCTTCCACCTTGCGTGTGATAAATGAAAAGAATAAGGCAAATTTATATTATAGATACATAGAGTTGAAGAAAAATAATCCACTTATTGACCATATAAAGCCAAAAATGGAAGTGCATGTTATCAATCAACTTAAAACATATTTAAAAGAAATTATTCAAAAAAATATTGTGCCCTTTGACACTGCAAAGCATAAACATGCAAGACAACTTATGATATATATGCTTGAAAATGGTGTGGAAGATGTTAAAGACATGAAACCGCTTGTTAAAATGATTTTGCAAGTGGAAAATCCAAAGTTATCTTCTGCGCTTGGTTGGTCAAAACTTTTCTTCCCAGCATACCCTTTTGTTAAACATCAAATGAATAAAAAAGAAGAAGAATTGACAAAGAATTTTGAAGAAACCATGCAAGATATTCAAGGTTATATTTCAAACTATTCTCTTTTAAATAAGGTGCTTGACAAAAAAGGTTATTTAATGACAATTGACAACATCATTAATGGTAATTCAATTTTTCTTAAACTATTATTAAACGCGCTTGAAGACTATATTGAAATTCGTGATGTCAATGTTTCGCTTCAAGGGTTAACTGACGAAGAAAGAATAATTTTAAATTTTGCATATGAAAATTCAAAGAATGCAAGACAGTATCGTGAAATTATTGATAAACTTTTGCAAATTCGCGTTTATCACGAAACAATCAAATATGAAGAACAGAACAAAGATAAGTTATCTAAAATTATTGACTTTGAAAACATAAGAAACAGAATTTTGTCACTACTTAAAGATGAAAAAGAAATTTCAAATCAAATTTGTCTTGGTAAATTCAAAAAGGAATATGTAGATTATTTCAATTCAAGTTTGGAAAGCAAAAACTATCTCTATCAAATTACAAAGCAACAGGGGCTTTTGGCTATCAGAAAAATGATGGATTTATACTCTGATTTTCTTTTAAAACTTTTCCCTTGTTGGCTTCTTTCTCCTGAAAGCGTTTCCACAATTTTCCCACTTAAAAAAGATATGTTTGATATTATTTTGTTTGATGAAGCAAGTCAGGTATTCATTGAAAACACTTTGCCTGTAATTTACAGGGGGAAATATATTGTGGTTGCAGGCGACTCTAAACAATTAAGGCCAACAGCAACATTTGTTAAAAGATATATGGGTAATGACAGTGATGATGACCTTGACCTTGCAACGCAAGCAGCGCTTGAAGTTGAAAGTTTACTTGACCTTGCAACTTCCAGATTTACAAGTGCAAACTTAACTTATCACTATAGAAGTAAAAACGAAGAACTTATTGATTTCTCTAATTATGCTTTTTATGATGGAAAACTTCAAATTGCACCAAACATTTCAAAGAATGTTGGCAACAAACCAATTGAACGCATCAAGGTGAATGGCAGATGGCTTGGCAGAAGAAATGAAGAAGAAGCAACTGCAGTGGTAAGTTTACTTAAAAAACTTATTAAGAATAAGAAAAATAAATCTTCAATTGGAATTATTACTTTTAATACTGAGCAAGAGAATGCCATTGAAGATGCGATTGACAGAGAATGTCAAAAGGATTCACAATTTAGAGATGCCTTTATTCGCGAGCAAAACCGAAAGGAAAACAATGAAGATACATCAATCTTTATTAAAAACCTTGAAAACGTGCAAGGGGATGAACGCGATATTATCATTTTCAGCATAGGCTATGCAAGAAATGAATATGGCAAAGTTGTCGCTCATTTTGGACCACTTTCTGTTGAGGGTGGAGAAAATCGTTTAAATGTTGCAATCACTCGTGCAAAAGAAAAAATATATGTTATCACCAGCATTGAACCAGAAGAACTTATGGTGGAAGGAACAAAAAATGCTGGACCTAAGATTTTTAAAAGTTATTTAAAATATGTTAGAGCGGTTTCTAATAAGAAAAACAAAGAAGCACAATTTATTTTAAATAGTTTCAAACCAACTCTTCCACAAACCAATGAACCGCTTGTTGTTAATCAGTTTGAAGATGAAATCAAAGCGGAACTTGTTAAACTTGGATATAATGTTGAAACAAATTTAGGCAATACTGACTATAAACTTTCAATAGCAATATATGATAAAAAACTTGATAGATATTTACTTGGTATTGAATGTGATTACGCGGCATTCAAGAGCAGTGATTCAATTATGGAAAGAGATATTTATAGAAATAAATTTTTGGAATCACGCGGGTGGAGCATTATGAGAGTTTGGAGTCGTGATTGGTGGCTTAATAAAGACAAAGTGATAAATAACATTGTGAAAGCAATCAACATTAACAAAAAGAAATTTGAAAAATAAATCACGAATAATCGTGATTTATTTTTATAATTCCTTAACTGTGATGTTGGCATTTGAAATTGTTACAGTGTCAGTTCCAGCATTATATAATTCTAAAGTTGTGTTCACAGGAACTGTTAAAACAATTGTTTTTGAAAGGGCTATTTGATTTGATGCTGTGTTAGTCACTGTTGCAGTTGAACCTTCCACTTGAATGCCATTTGCTCTAAGCCCAACTGTTAAGTTGGTTGAAGCAGGAATGGTGGCATTAACAAAATAGGTTATTTCATATGTTCCAGGGGTTAAGTTTACCGCTCCAGCTGTTGTTGTGCTTTGAGTTATCTTACTGCCTTGAGAACTAGCAAGAGTAACTGGAATTATTGCATCAGTTGTAACTGCTCCGCCTAATGTATTTTGAAAAAATCCGAATGAAGATAATATCACAGGATTGACAACATTGTTTGAATTGGAGCAATTACCTAAAACCCAAATAGGATTTGGCGTGTTAGGACAACAACCAACTCCACATTTTGTAAAACAGGTCATAAATTTCTCCTTTTGACGAGTTTTTCGTCATTATTAATCTATTAAAAAAAGAAAAAATGTGTGCAAACACATTTTTAATATTTCTTGACTAAACACATTTTTATGTGATTAAATATATATAACTTATAATAAAAAGGTAAAATTATGGTTAAAGAAGATGATATAATTGAAGAAACTCCAAATTTATTGTTTGCCATTTTAACAGCAGTTGGCATGGGGCTTATAGGGTGTCTACTTTGGGGGTTACTATATGTTGTAAACTATTTTCAGTGGCTTGTGCCTGCTGCAATGATTTTTTTTACAGGTTGGGGATATAAAAAATATAACCTTAAAATGGACAAAAAGGGATATTTTATTATATTTTTCATTTCTTTAATTGAACTTGCCTTAACATATCTTTTAACTTTAAGTTTAATTTTGTATGTGGGCTATCAAGACACAATGACTTATGCTGAAATTGGACCTTATTTATTCAAACTTCTCGGTGGTGGGCTTTTGGTTGAAACATTAATTGAACTTGCATTAACAATTTTCTTTTTATTCGTTGGAATTTTTGCTTATAGGGCATTTATTAAAAGCAAAAATAAAAACATGGAAGATTTGTTAAATCCAAAAGAAGAAAATCCTGCAACTCCACAATATGACCCAACAAAGCCTACTGAAATAAAAGTGGAAGAGAAGAAAGAAAATTCTCAAGATAAAGTTAATACAGAAAAAGATAGTGAAAATAATTCTGAAAAAAATAACAATATAGAAGAAAATATTGAAAATGCCAGTCAAGACAGCACTAAAAACGATGAAAACAAGAAATAAATCACTCGTTTTAAAATTTAAACATTTTTTTGGAAATTTATTAATAAATAGTTGACAAACAACCTTATTATTTGTATAATAAAAAAGCATTCGTGAAAATATGGCTTTATCCCCGCCAATATTTTTGGAATGTTTATTTGATGGCTTGTAGCTCAGTCGGTTAGAGCACCACCCTGATAAGGTGGGGGTCGGTGGTTCGAGTCCACTCAAGCCAACCACAAAAACCCCGATAAAATCGGGGTTTTTATTATGCTTTTATAATGAATTCTTTGACATCATTTACTGCGTTTTTTGACATCAAATATTTTTCTATTAAATTTAACCAATAAAAAAGACCGAAAGTGTGAAATTTTTACTTTCGGTCTAATTCTATCTAAAACTATCTAAAAATGTGTTATTTGATGTCAAAATTGATGTCAAACTTTTACATTTCAAAATCTTTATTTCTTTTCCGTCTGGCTTGTTTTTCTCTTAACAGTTTTTCAAGTTCTTCGTCAAGTTCATCATCTTCCATATCTTTTGGACTTATCTTGCTTTCTTCCGCTTTAAAATTCTTGTTTATCACATCTGTTGCCTTTTGAAAGTAAGGCTAACACTTCGCCAGTTCTTAGTCCTGCAAACATCATTATATGGATTTTGTTTGGTTGTACGAAAACCTTGCAGATTATAAATCAAAATATATACTTTATGCAATATTAAATAATTATTACAATTT
>CALWFX010000072.1 GCA_944377765.1 uncultured Clostridia bacterium | reverse complement strand
AAAAATAGCAAAAATTAATTGTTTTTTGCTATTTTTTCGTTATTATTAATTATTTTACCAATTTAAAATTAATTTTTTAATTAAATTGATTAAGCTGCTTCTGTGTTTAATTTGTCAATTATTGTATTGTCAACAACATCAACATAAGCAGATTTTTCTGTGATTATATCAGCATTAAGCATAACATTCATAAGGTTGTCAAAGCTCTCACTTGTCATAGCCATGCTTGAACTCCATGCATTAATTTTGATATATTGCTCCACTGCAATTTGAAGCTCGGTAACTGTGTTGCCATCGAATGATGGTAAGAGTGATTGTGCAACGGCATAAGAATCATTTGTCACAATATAGTTGTAGGCTTTCTTAACTGCTTTTAAAAATTTTTCTGCAACATCACTATGTTCGCTTAAATAATTTTCTCTTGCAATAAAGCATGTGTATGGAATTGATCCAGAAAGTTCTCCAACACTGGTTACGATTTGAGAACCAGGAACAGCATTCACAACATTTGTTGCTGTTGGTTCAAAAAGGGTGCAATACTTGACTGTTGCATCATTTTGCCAAACGCTTGCTGTTAAGTCGAATGCAACATCCGTTCTTAAATTTATTTGGTCAGCACCGGTGCCAATTTCGTAGCCCTGCGATTCGATGATGTATTGAAGTGTCATTGCAGGAAGCCCGCCAGCTCTTCCACCAATTATTGTTTCGCCAACCATATCTTCAAGCGTGAAATCTTCATTTGCTTCTTTTGAAACAATGAATGAGCCATCACATTGAGTAAGCTGACCAAACACAACAGGGGCATTGCTTACACCTTCTTGGTCTGTGTAGACTGCGGTTTCTGGTCCAGCCAAAATGATGTCTGCTGAGCCTGTTAAAAGTGCACTCATTGAAGTGTCGGATCCTCCACCATTTGTGAGGTTAACTGTTAAACCTTCGTCTGTAAAGTATCCATTATTGATTGCAACATATAATGGGGCATAGAAGATGCTGTGTGTAACTTCATTGAGTTCAATGGTGTTATAGTCTTTGGAATTACAGCCAAAAAGAAGTCCTGTTGAAAGTGCCATTGTGCAAGCCAAAGCAAAAATTGTCAGTTTTTTCCAAATTTTCATTTTTCCTCCTTACAAAATATTGTATGTCAAATTCTTGAATTGTGTTGCAAGAGAGGAATATTATATAAAATAAAAATTGTTATAAATTAAAAAAAATAATTTTTAACAAATAAAAATTATAAAAATATTAAAAAAATTGTGTTTTTTATGAATTTTTTAATAAAAATTAAATATTTTTTAATAAAAATTATATTTTTCCTGTTTTTTAATTTAATCTAATATTTGTTTTGTTGGTGAAATTTTATTAACTAAATAAGTGATAATTTATAAAAAAACTTGTCTTTATTTTTTTATTGTTATATAATACAATATAATCATTTTTAGGAGTGTTAAAATGGACAAAACTTATGAGCCACAGAATTTTGAGAAAAGAATTTATCAAAATTGGTTAGATAAAAAATATTTTGCATCTAAACCAAATAAAAATAAGAAAAAATTTAGCATTGTTATGCCACCACCAAATGTTACTGGTAAGGCGCATGTTGGCCATGCTCTTAACAACACCATTCAAGATATTTTAATTCGCTATAAAAGAATGAAAGGTTTTGAAGCATGCTGGATTCCAGGAACCGACCATGCAGCCATTGCAACAGAAGCAAAAGTTGTTGATATGCTTAAAAAAGAAGGACTTTCTAAAGATAATATTTCTCGTGAAGAATTTTTGAAAAGAGGTTGGGAGTGGTATAAAAAATATGGCAATATCATTTGCGACCAACTTAAAGAAATTGGAATTTCCTGTGATTGGGACAGGCTTGCTTTCACCATGGATGAAAACTTAAATCGTGCAGTTAAGCAGGTTTTTGTGGATTATTATAATCAGGGGTATATCTATAAAGGTAAGCGTGTTGTTAATTATTGTCTAAATTGTCGTTCTTCAATTTCCGACATTGAAAATGTTTATAAAGAACAAATGACAAAACTTTGGCATATTAAATATCCACTTGAAGATGGAAGTGGCTATATTATTGTTGCCACAACAAGACCTGAAACCATGTTTGGTGACACTGCTGTTGCTGTTAACCCAAAAGATAAGAGATATCAAAAATTAGTTGGCAAAAATGTTATTCTTCCAATTGTAAATCGTCCAATTCCAATTATTGCTGATGAATATTGTGAAATGGAATTTGGAACAGGTGCGGTTAAAATTACACCTGCTCATGATGTCAACGACTATGAGATTGGGTTAAGACATAAACTTCCAATTATCACTGTTATTGACGACACTGGTAAACTTAACTCTTATGCTGGTAAGTTTGAAGGTATGGACAGAATTAAAGCAAGAGATGAAATTGAAAAAGAACTTGACCGCTTAGGGGTGCTAGTTAAGGTTGAAAAATATAAAAACAAAGTTGGTTGTTGTGAAAGATGTGGGGAGATGACTGAGCCAAAAATTTCTGAACAATGGTTTGTTAAAATGAAAGACCTTGCTCTTCCTGCAATTGAAGCGGTTAAAAATGGCAGTTTGCGTTTCGTTCCTAAGCGCTATGAAAAGCAATATTTGAACTGGCTTAATAACATTCAAGACTGGTGTATTTCCCGTCAACTTTGGCTTGGACATAGAATTCCAATTTATACTTGCAAAAAATGTGGTCATGTTGAAGCAAGTGTTGAAGATGTTAAAATTTGCAAAAATTGCGGAAGCAACTTGATTGAACAAGATAATGATGTTTTGGACACATGGTTCAGTTCTGCATTATGGCCATTTTCAACTTTGGGCTATCCAGAAAAAACAAAAGATTTTCTATATTATTATCCAACCGATGTGCTTGTAACTGCTTATGATATCATAACATTCTGGGTTGTTCGTATGGTGTTTAGTGGGTTGCACTTCACTGGAAAACTTCCATTTAAGGATGTTGTAATAAATGGTATGGTAAGAGATGCACAAGGAAGAAAAATGTCTAAAAACCTTGGCAATGGCATTGACCCAATGGACGTTATTAAGGAGTATGGTGCTGACAGTTTAAGACTTTCTCTTGTCAATGGCATGAGTCTTGGCATGGATATTTCATATAGCCTTGATAAAGCAAAGGACAGCAAAGTTTTCATTAATAAACTTTACAATGCAGGAAAATTTGTTATTGCCAACACAGAAAACATGAAAATTAGACCACTTAGTGAATTTAAACTTGACAGCAAAGATAAGTGGATTTTAAATAAACTTGAAAACTTGATTAAATCAACAAGCAAAAACATTGAAAGATACTCTATTGGTGTTGCTTCTTCTAATCTTATTGATTTCACAGTTTTTGATTTTTGTGACTGGTATATTGAAGCATCAAAACTTGATTTGTATGGCGAAAATCAAGAAGTTAAAGAAAAAACACAAAACATATTACTATTTGTTTTCACTGCATTACTTAAAATGTTTCATCCATTCATACCTTTTGTTACAGAAGAATTGTATCAGAACTTGAAAGGCCATGAAGAAACAATTATGCGTTCAAGTTTTCCTGAGTTTGATAAAAAACTTGCTAAGCAAAATAGTTTTGGTCAAATTATTGAAGTTGTTAAAGCGATAAGAACCACAAGGGCAGAATATCAAATCCCAGATAACAAAAAAGTCACAATCAACATTTTGCCAAATGAAAAAGTTTCATTGATTCGTGAAAATAAAGCGATTATTGCAAAACTTGCTGGGGGCAGTGATGTTAAAATTATAAAGAAAGAGCCAGAAGAAAAATCAGCGAAGATTTTAACAAAACTTTGTTCTGTTTTCTTGCCAATGGGAGATTTGGTTGATGTTGAGCAAGAAAGAGAAAAAATTGAAAAGAATATTGCTTCATTAAAATTTGAGATTGAAAGAAGTGAAAAAATGCTTTCAAATCCAAATTTTGTCAGCAAAGCACCTCAAAAACTTGTTGAAAATGAGAAAGAAAAACTTGCAAAGAACAGAGAGTTTTTAGAGAAACTTTTGAAGGAAAACAACATATAGATATTTCTTTAAAGTTATATAAACATAATTAAATAAAAGATAAAAGAGTGGAATTTTCCACTCTTTTTGTGTTTAATTAATAGTTTTATCTTGTTCTTTAATTTTATCTCTTTCAAAAACATAAAATGTGCAAGGCGGGGTGGAGTTTACTTTTTGCTCGTAAGCCTTTTTTAAATTTTTTAGGTTAATTTTCGGAAAAAATGTATCTCCATTTTCAATTTCAGTGTCAACAATTGTTAAGTAAAATTTTTTTGCATAAGGAAGAGCCTTTTTGTATATTTCTCCACCACCACAAATGAAAATTTCTTCATTATTATCTTTATTATCTTCAAGAAATTTCTCAAAATTTTGAATGGTGTGGCAATTTTCACCTTCAATAAAAGGCGAGTGGCTGACAATTATTGTTTTGCGATTAGGAAGTATTTTTCCAATAGAATTAAAGGTGTTTTTGCCCATAACAATGGTATGGTTTGTTGTTTTTTCTTTAAACCATTTAAAATCTTCCTTGATATGCCAAGGCATTTTTCCATTTTTCCCAATACAAAAATTTTTATCAAAAGCAACAATAATTGAAAACATAAACTTTCCCTTTTCTTTAACAATTTACAAATAAATTTTATAATAATTAAAAAAATTTGTCAAGGGATGCTTTTGCAATAAGAAAATAAAAAAAGATAAGAATTTCTTATCTTTTAAACTTGTCAATATATAGTTATCTGGTGCGGGCGGTGGGACTTGAACCCACACTCTTTCGAACATGCCCCTTAAACATGCGCGTCTGCCATTCCGCCACGCCCGCATTTATATTCGACTTTCTAATTATAATGAAATATCATTTAAAAGTCAACATTTTTACGCAAGTTTTTCAAATTTTTTCTCTTAATTTTTATTTATTCATGTTATCAATTTAATATACAATTTATTCTTACAAAATTTTAATTGGCTTTTATTTGTCAATTTATTTGATTTTTTTTAATATATAGTGATATACTATTTATATGAGTAATTTAAAGAAATCTAATAAGATTATAAGTCTTTTTATTTTTATATTTTGTATAACTTTTTGTTTGGGAACTGTTAACTTAAACAATTATTTTACTTTGGCTGAAAACACTGTAAATTTGGGCACTTTTGTTGATTTACAAGAAGGTTTAAACAAAATTTATGAACAGTTTGGAGATATTCAAAATGGCGAAGAAATTGTTGTAAGTAAAGATGATATTGTTGAAGTGGAAGGAGAAAAATACCTTTCTTTAAATAGTGATGATAACGAAATTAAAACTATGTCGGCTAGTGCAAATTCGGCTTCAAATGAAAGTTTGGTGGAGTTATCTTCATTGGAAGAAGAATATGAGATAACAGAAAATGAAGATGAAATTGTTTTAAAGCAAAATGATTACACAAATCGTATTATTGTTTATTATGAAGGACAATTAGAAAGTTATAAAACTGATTATTACGCAGAAGGTCAGGGGTGGCATATATATCAATATACTTCTCGCGAAGCAACTGAAGAAGCATATAACTATTATAAAAATTTGCCTTATGTTGAAAGTGTTGGATATGATGATGTTATTGTTGCAACAGGGCATGAGTCCTATACTGGAACATTGTATAATGGCTATCTTTCTTGGGGAGCAGTTGAAACTGGTGTTGATGAATATAATGCATACCTTGATTTAATTGAAAGCACAAGTGATTTACCAACAGTTTATGTTGCGGTTTTGGATAGTGGTGTTAACACACAACACGAACTTTTAAAAGATAGAATTGCTTTTGAGTATGGCAAAGACTTCACTGGGGATGCGGATGGACTTAATGGTAAAGAAAAATATCTATTTGAAGATTATAGCGGACATGGAAGTCATACATCAGGTATTATTGCAGACCAAACAAAAGACAATGTTAAAATTGTTCCTTTAAAAGTGTTAAAACAGAATGGTAAGGGAACAGTTTCTATGATTGTTAATGCCATTAATTATGTGTTGTATTTAAATGGTGAAATCGCAATGGTGGTTGATGGTGAAGAACAATATATTGACACACCTTTAAATATTCGTGTTATGAATATGAGTTTGGGAGTGGAAAGTGAAGATGGCTCACCTGTTAGAAATGACTCTTTAACAAATGCTGTTAACACTGCGTATAATAAAGGAATTTTGTCTGTTGTGGCAGCGGGAAATAGTTCTTTTGACACAAGTGCAAATTGTCCTGCAAATGTTGATAATGCAATTGTTGTTTCTGCTCTTAATTCTGATATGCGATTGGCAAGTTATTCAAACACAGGTAGCCATGTTGATTTTTGTGCACCGGGAACAAGCGTTGTAAGTTCTTATAGAAAGGTGATTTCAGGTGGAAAGATAGATTATAACGACTATGAGCCACTTAGTGGAACATCAATGGCAGCACCGCATGTAACAGCAGTTTTTGCTTTATTGTTTTCAACACCATCTAATGCCAAAAAGAGCAATGATGAGTTAGTTAATGAACTTATTGACCACGCTCAAGATTTAGGGACTGTTGGAAAAGATAAGTATTATGGATATGGTTGCATTACATTATCTGAATTTGGTGTGGTTACTTACGGAGAAGTGCAGTTTAGCAATCAAGAAAAGAACCATGAAAGTGAGTTTTATTTAACATTAACTTATGACTCTCAATACGACTATGAAATTTACTATACTTTGGATGAAACAACACCTTCTGCAAATTCCTATAAATATACAGAACCTATTAAAATTTCAGAAACAACAAAAGTATGTGCAATCGCGTATGCATATTCTGATGTTGGTGTGGTTGGAAAAAGTTCTATTTCAGAATTTACTTATTACTTTGATAATATCGACTTAGATAGTAATTTTGAAGTTTCCTATAATGGCATTTTTGGTGGGGGAACAATAACAAAGTATAAAGGTGAACTTACAACTTTAAATATTAAGTCTGTTGTTAATGGAATATCTATATCAAAAATTGGAGATTTAGCATTTAGCGGTAGTCAGGTGGAAAATGTTACACTTCCAAACACTTGTTCTGAAATAAGCGAGCATGCATTCTATAATTTGCAAACTTTAAAAACAATTAGCGGACAGTGTGTTAGAATTATTGATAACTATAGTTTCACAAATTGTTCAAATTTAATGGAAATTTATTTCCCAATCGCTTTAGAAGTTGGTGTTGAAGCATTTAGAGATTGCAAATCTTTAACAAACATTGATTTAAGCTATGTTGGTTTAATTAATAAATATGCTTTTAAAGGTTGCTCAAATATCAATGAACTTATTATTCCAAATTGTTATAGTGTGCAAGACGGTGCCTTTGATGGGTTAAATTTAGCTACTTTGCAACTAAGTGGCAATGTCAACTATTTTGGAGTTATGTCAGATTTTCATGCTGGTAAAATTATTACTTATCTTGACACGATGTTTGATAGTCTTTATGAAGAATATTCAGACGAAATTGTTGATTTAAGAGTGCAATTGACAAATGAATCTGCAACCAGAAAAGTGTTTAAAACGAATGAACAAGAAAACCTTGTTTATCAAGTTTATGGCGGATATATAAGTGATATGAGTTATCGCTGTATCAATGTAAATGATGAAAATAATATTTTAGAATTAGACTATAATACTCAAGAAATTGATGAATACAAACAAGAAATTACTATGATTCTTGCAGATTTGGATGTTGGCAAATATGAATTTACATTGTATGTAACTGACTATTATGGCAATGAATATATTTCAAATACAGTTGAAATTGTTGTTTTTCCAGAAAATCAAACTTCATATTTATTAAACCTTGAAGGCGAAAATTATGAAGTTTATGTTGATGGTCAACTTGCAGACGAAGATTTCAAACTTTACAGCGGAATTGATTATGAAATAGAAGTTTTGCCAAAAACAAGTTATATGGTTGACCAAATTGAAGTTGATGGTGTTGTTAAGGAAAGCAGTAAGTTTTCTTTAAGCAATGTAACAAATGATGTTAACATTTCTTGCGAAACAGCAGAGATTGAATATTTTAATATTAAGTTTACTTTGTCTAGTGGTGTTCACATTTTAGTTGATGGCGTTGAACAACCAAATGAAATTTCCATTCAAAGAAAAAATGATTTATCATTTACCATTGTTTGTGATGAAGGCTATGAAATTAATTTAATCAAAATTAATGGAGTAAGGCAATTTATTGAACAAACATTCACAATTGAAGATATTTTACAAGATTATGAAATTGTTGTTGAAGCAGAAAAAAGCAAACTTATGATTAACATAAACTATGGCAATGGTGGGGTGGTAAGTTCGCAAGGTAATTTGCATGAAGTTGGCTATGGCGAAGATAAAATCATTAATATCACACCTGAAAATGGATATAAAATTGCAAAAGTTTTGGTTAATGGCAAAGAAACAGTTGTGAATAGCGATAACACAATTTCACTTGAAAATATAACTGAAGATTTAAATATTCTTGTAACTTTTGAACCTATTTCTTCAAGTGTTTTTGGAGATAATGAACTTACAATAATTATTTTCTTCTCTGTTTTCTTGGGAATTGCTTTGATTTTGATTGTTAGCAAAACAATTTTATATTTTGTTAGAAAAAAGAAAAATAATTATAAAAAACATGTATAAATATTTTTGATTTTTCATTTTATATGATATAATTATCTAAATTAATAAAGGAGGTAAGAATGAGTGCTGGATTAATTGCTCTTTTAGTAGTGGGAGGGATCATTTTGCTTGTTGGCATAATTATTGTCATTTGGATTATTGCAACTTACAATAAATTCATTAGACTTAGAAATAATGCTGATGAAGCGTATTCCACAATGGATGTCTACATGAAAAAGAGATATGATTTAATTCCAAATCTTGTTGAAACTGTTAAAGGTTATGCCAAGCATGAAGAAAAAACTCTTGAAAGGGTTATGCAAGCAAGATATTCTTGTATGTCTGCAAATACTCCTGAAGAAAAAGCAAAGTATGAAAACATGCTTACTGGCACATTGAAATCTTTGTTTGCTGTTTCAGAAAACTATCCAAATTTAAAAGCAGACCAAAATTTCATTGATCTTCAAAATTCATTAAAGACTTTGGAAGAAGAAATTGCAAACTCTAGAAAATATTATAATGGATGCGTTAAAACTTATAATATTAAAAGAGAAACATTTCCTTCAAATATCATTGCAAAATGGTTCAAATTTGAAAAGAAAGTTCTTTTTGAAATTGAAAATGTTGAAGAAAGAGTTGCACCAAAAGTTGATTTTGGAAATTAATAATAAAAAACTTTATCAATTTTGATAAAGTTTTTTTATAATCTAATTATTATTGGTTGTTTTGTTGTCAGATTGTGTTTCTTGCTGATTATTTAATACATTTTCTTGTGCAACCACTCTTTCTTCGTTATCATCAATTATTTCAATATTTTTTTCTTCAGTTTGGTTAATGTTTTTAATCTTCATTTCTTCCATTTTGTTTTCAAATTCTTCCAGTCTTTTTTCTGGTTGAATTTTTTCATCTTCTTTAACTTCTGTTGTGCTGGCTAGTGGATAATTAATTCTATTCATGTTGTTTGAGTTTGGGATTATACCATTATTCCCATACATTCCGCCATTTATTATGTTTCCATTGTAAATGCCATTATTGTAGTTGTAATCATTTCTAAAGGTGTCAATATTTCTTCTTGTTGGTCCATAAGTGTCTGTGTTGCGGTTTGGGTTAAGAGTGTGGCGGTTACCTATGGCATTATAGTAACCATTGTTATATGGTTGATTGGTATAGTTTATATTGTTAGGTATTTGATTGTTTGCATTTTCGTTCTTTACTTTTTTAGGAGTGTTATTTTCAAAGGTGTCAATATTTTTGATACTTTTTTTTGTGTCTTCTTTATTTTTATTTTCATCAACTTCAACATTTTCATTTTGTTTTAAGTTATCATTGACATTGTCAATAATTTCTTGTGTTTCATTTTCAACTTCTGAATTATTGTTGTTTTCATTTATATCAGGTTGATTTTCTTCATTTTTAGGAAGATAATTTGGAATTCCAAGCACATCTTCCACTTGCCTAAGGGTGTTTAGTAAGTTTTCATAATAAGAGCATCTTGCATTTGAATTGCAAGCAAGTTTATTGAGTTTTGCATTAACTCTTTCGGTGTTTTTGTTGGCATTTTTCTTCATATTATTATAATTTCGGTATGTTGAATTAAATTCATTACCAGAATATGCAACGCTATTATTGTATTTTGAAAGACTGGCTGTTAAATCTTTGATAGCGGAAATTTGATTTTTTGCCAACTTTACTTCTTCTTTTGAAAGAAATCTTTTAATTTTAGCAGTTTCGTATAAAACATTATTTTTATAAAATTGTTCAGTTAAAAGAGCATTTTTTGCTATTGATATGTTCCTATTTAAACTATCATTATTTTTTTCGGTGGCAATTTTATCTATCATTTCTTGTGTGACATCAAGGTCGGTGTCTGATATTTGCTTTACACTGGCAATTGAATTGTTTGTTTTATCAAGTTGGTTTGCAAGATTTGTTACCGCTGCTGTTTCACTTTGATTTCCACATCCAGCAAGGGTGGTGACACATAATGCTAATGATAATCCACTTATTAATATTTTTCCTTTCATAATTTTCTCCTTTTCAAAATTAGTTTGAGCGGAAAATAATAAATTATGCTTATTTATTTGTTTATTTATTTTTTTAATGGACAAAATATTTTAAGGAGTTTTTGTATGATTGATGAAAAAAGAATTAAGGCTTACAATAAATATGTAAGTGCAAAAGTCCCAAAAACAAAGGCTTGGCCAACCCTTTTTAATTCTTTTTGGGTGGGTGGTGTTATATGTTTAATTGGACAAGGTATTAACGACTTAATTTTATTTTTTGTTCCAAGTTTATCAGAGCAAACTGCTTGGGCTTATACACTTATCACTTTAATTTTTATTGCTGCATTTTTAACTGGCATTGGTGTTTATGATAAAATTGGTAAATTTGCAGGTGGTGGTTCAATTGTGCCAATAACAGGATTTTCAAATTCAATCACAAGCCCTTCAGTTGAATTTAAAAGTGAAGGAATTATTTATGGAATTTGTGTAAAGATGTTTACAATTGCTGGACCTGTTATTGTTTTTGGAGTTGTTTCATCTGCTCTTGTTGGATTGATTTATTATATTGTTGGACTTTTGGGTATATTTTAGACATCAGCATTTAATGTTTTGACTAATAAAGTTCA
>CALWFX010000071.1 GCA_944377765.1 uncultured Clostridia bacterium | reverse complement strand
CGAAGATGCAGATGGTGGCTCAGAAAAAGACGGTGGTAATGGAAATAGTGATGATAATATAGAGGAATTTGCCACAGATCAAGATTTTTATATTCAAGCTCAGATAAGAACTAGTAATACAAGTTGGGGTGTAGTTGGTGCAGGAGTAGAGGAAAATAGAAGTAAATTGCTAAGAATATGGTGGTATGATGAAAATGGAACGGCTAAAGATTGGGGAGATGATGTAACATTTGAATCTTATGCAAATACAAGTCAAGCCAGTAGCGGTTATGTTGAAGCTTCTTATGTTCATGGTCAATATAAATCAAGCGGATTATTTTCTAAAACATATAAAAGATATGCAAAAATTATGCCGGCTGATAGTGATTATCTATTAGATGTTTACATGTCTTTTTGTGGAATGGCTACAAGTAGTACTTGGGATAATTCGGATGATAAAACTGGTTTGTCGACAAATTGCGATTATTATGCATACAACTCTACTTGTGTATTCGCTTCAAAGCCTTCGTCTTCAAATGTATCTTCTACAACAAAATTCAAAGTTTATATGAGATTTAGAGCGCAATATCGTCTTGATATTTGTTGGTGGGATAGTCCTGGAGTTTATGGTAGCCCTAAATATGAAGCAAGGATGGATGCTGGAACAACAGAAGGAGTGTTAGCTCATGGGTATGATTTTAAAGAAATTCCAGGATATGAAGTTATTGGTCTTTCATATAATGCAAATTCAACTCCTTCTTTTTATTTTGACAATGGATATTTAACATTGCCTGAAACTTTTTCAAATTCTGCTAAAACTTTATATGCTATATATGCTCCAGAGATTAAAATTTATGCTTATTATACAAGTGATTATTCGAATTTTTATAATGGTAGCACAGGTGGAACAGTAAATGTACAATACACGAGTACTTCAGGTGGAACAAGTTCTATATCATCTGTTTATAATAATAGTTTTTATGCAAGATATAATAGAGCAATTACATTAACTTCTACATCAAAAAGTGGATATGTTTTTCGTGGTTGGTTTAGTTCAACAAGTGCTTCATCACTACAGGGAAGTCCGCTTTCATCAAGTAGTAGTTATACATTTTATCCTACTACAGGTGCTCCATATACTCGAGTCGCCTTATTCGTGCGGTATCAGACAATTACAATATATAACCGGTACACAACAACATATGACACAATAAGTTTGGGTGGGACTGGCGGCTCTATTAAGGCTTCATATACTAATACATCAAACTCTGCAAGTAATTACACTCTTTCAAGTACAACAAGTAACTATGGTTTCACATCTGTTTATTCAAAAACAGTTACTTTAACAGCAACAGCCAATAGTGGTTATCAGTTTGTTGGTTGGTATTCTGCAGAACCTTCAATAACAAATGAGTCGATAAACAGAATTTTAGCATCAACCTCATATAGTTTTACTGCATCTACACGGTCAAGTGTCTATGGCCTATTTGCCAAAACTTACACATTAACAATCAAATATGCCTATGGTGGTTACACCCATTCAACGAATATAACTGCAACAAATTCTTCCTTAGGACTAAGTCAAACACTATCGTCAAATGGCTCGTATGCATTTACAACATATTGTAGGCCAAGTTCACAGACAATAACAAATTCAAGAGTTAACACTTCATATACATATTACATGGGCAATGGTTCAGCATCAACAGGATCTATCACAAATTCATATCAATATTTATGGTCAACAACTGCAAATGCAACAGTTAATGTGTATGTGAGAGAACAATATAAAATTACATACAATGGCAATGGTAACACTAGTGGAACAGTGCCAGGTAGTGTGTATAAAGCCTATGATGTTAATATAACGCTTGCAACAAACAATTTAACTAAAACAGGCTACACCGCAAATGGCTGGAACACAAACTCTTCTGTAACAGGAACTCATTACAATAGTGGTGCTTCGTTTTCTGGAAATGGAAATGTATTACTGTATGCACAGTGGACAGCAAACACCTACTATGTTAAATTTAATGGCAATGGGTCAACCAGTGGAAGTATGAGTAATCAAACCTTCACATATGACAAAGCACAAAATTTAACAGCGAATGCGTTTTCAAGAACAGGCTATACCTTTGCAGGTTGGGCAACAAGTGCAAGCGGTTCGGTTGTATACACAGATAAGCAAAGTGTTAAAAACTTAACAACTTCAAATGGAGCAACAGTGAATTTGTATGCCAAATGGAATGTTGTGTCATATACAATAACTTATGACGAAAATGGTGGAAACACAGTAAGTGATTTAAGTTACACAATTGAAAGTACATCCACACTTGCTTCGACCACACGAACAGGATATACTTTTAATGGTTGGAAACCAAGTGCAAGTTCGGGGAGTTGGTCGAGTGCAACAACATACAAGGCTGGCGAAAGTGTGAATGGTAGATATGGCAGTGTTACGCTTGTTGCACAATGGACTGTGAATAGTTACAAAGTAAGAATTTATGCTATGGCAGGAATTAATGATATAACACAGCCTGCAACTTCATGGTATAGCGATGAAGTTGGAAGATACAAAGAAGTGTCTGTAAATTATGGAACTAATTATACAATATCTGTTACAGCAAAAGGTGCATATAAATTTGACAGGTGGACAACAACGAACGATAGCACAGCAAGTGCAGTTGGAACATCCAATAGTTATACATTTACAGTTGAAGCCCAAAACTACACTTTCTATGCATGGGGAACACCAAACAACCCAGCATACTATGACGAAGCAGGTGGCTACTGGTATGTTGAAATAGGGATGTTCCCGCAGACAAGAGCAACACAGACAGAGATAAGTGGTATAGGTTCTTCAAATGGAAATAGTTATGTAATTAGTGGAAAGTCATATACAGCCAAGATAGGAGCAAACAATACCGAGTTTGTTCAGTATAATGGTGTATGGTATAAAGTCGAACCAATCAAATGGCGACTAACTGGGAACTCAAGTCAAAAAGTTGGCTATGGCACAACAACTGACACCATGGCAATTATGGACACCATTGTATATGCAGGGCAGTTTGCAACAAGCAGTTTGGGAATAGGGCAAGGCTATAACAACAGAGCCACCACAAGTTTTGAAAATGTGATTAAAAATGCAGATAATTTAACATATTTAGTTTCATATAGCCCAAGCGTTGAAAGTTTTGGAGTAAGCGGAGTAACAACACAAACAGCAACTGACAAAATCTTTATTTCATCAGAAGAAGAAATACAACAAGTTGCAGGGAGTTATGAAGTTAAGTTTTCAGATTTGGTTAAGGATATATTAGGAATAACAATATACTTCACTCGTGATATGGGAACAAACATCAATAACATAACTTGCCGAACAGAATATGGCGGACTGACACAGAAATTTGCAACATCAGTTCAAGGCTTCCAATTTACAATTAAAGTATCTGAATATGGATGTGTGGAGTCATAAAAATGCAATTGTATTTTTATGACAATGAAGAGCGAAACAAGTTTCGCATTAAGAGTTGCCTTTGGCAACATGAATAGCAAAAACAGAGTTTTTGCGTGAAGAGCGAATTAAAATTCGCATTGTGGAAGAATTTATAGATGCAATATAAATAAATTCCAATTTAAGATTTTGTAATCAGCGAAATAAAAAATGAGAATGAAGTCATTCTCATTTTTTATTTTACCAACATACCTTTGCCAAAAACTATCTTCTGCTCTACATTGCAAAAACCTATATAAATACTAGCAAAATCGCTAGTGTTTTTTCTTTTGCTTTCAATTCTAAAATTCATTGACGCCTACCGACACCAATACCCAATATTTGTGAAAAACCTATCTATTTTAGACTGATAAGAACTGTCTAAAACTAAATTGATTGCAAATTTTATGATAAATATTTAGGTTTTTGTAATTAGAAACAATATACAAGAAAGTATATAAGAAAATATACAAGATGGTTGACATTTAAAATAAAGATAGGTTATAATCATATTAACAAAAAATGGAGATACTCTTTATGGACGAAAAATATATTCCACCTTATGAAATAACTGATGAGATGTTAGAGTTGGTTTCTGAAATTATGGAAAATTTGGGAAAACTCTCTGGAGTTAATGAACTTGAAAAATTGCCAAGGCTTCGCAGGGTGAATAGAATTAAATCTATTCATTCTTCTCTTGCAATTGAAAACAACACTCTTTCAATTGAGCAGGTGACAGATGTTATTGACGGAAAACGAGTGCTTGGACCAAAGGAAGATATAGTTGCAGTGCAAAATGCAAACTTGGCTTATAAAGAACTTGAAAACATAAATCCTTATAGTATTGATGATTTGTTAAAAATTCACGGTATAATGATGAATGGGCTTGTAAGTGAAGCGGGAAAAATTAGGACTGGACAAGTTGGAGTTTATAATGGGGAAGGAAAAGTTGTTCATCTTGCTCCACCAGCGAAGTTTGTTCCAGAGCAATTAAGGCAACTTTTTGAATGGATAAAGACTAGTCCTGCAAATATGCTTATTAAGTCTAGTGTTTTTCATTATGAATTTGAGTTTATCCACCCATTTCGTGATGGAAATGGAAGGATGGGAAGGCTTTGGCAAACAGCACTCCTTGCAAGTTGGAAGCCAATCTTTGCTTGGATACCTATTGAAAGCATTATAAAAGATAATCAAGAAGAATATTACAATGCAATAACACTGTCAACAAGCCAAGCAAAATCAAACATTTTTATTGTGTTTATGCTAGATGTGATAAATAAAGCAATCAAAGATATAATAACCGACACAAGAAATCACTATAACCATATAAACAATCAAATAACAGAGCTTATGAAAGTGATTGAAAGTTATCCACAATCTGCAACTGAACTTATGCAAAAACTAAATTTAAAGTCCCGTGTTGGTTTCAGAAAAAACTATTTGCAACCAGCCCTAGATGTAGGACTTATTGGCATGACCGAACCCGACAAACCAACCAGCAAAAACCAAAAGTATTTTAAAGTTTGATTTTTATAGAATTTTAAATAAAAATTGTGTTTTTATATAAAAATAAAAAATTTTATGTTATAATGAGTAAAAGAGATAGGAAATAGGAGAGTATATGTTACACTTTAATGAAGATACGAGAGTTAAATTTCCAGCAACTATTCACTTTTTAAGATTGGGTTATGAATATCAATCGTTAAAAGGCGCAAGTATTGATTTTAATACAAAAATTTTTGTTGATCGTTTTAAATCATCTATAGAAAGAATTAATGGAAGAAGTTATAGTCTTGTAGAGATATCTTCATTAATAGATGAAATACATTCTCTTATAAAATATAATGATTTAGGTAAAGAATTTTATAAAAGATTAACATCGGTCGAATATAAAACAAAACTGATTGATTTTGAGAATATAGAAAACAACGATTTTGCTGTTGTTGATGAATTGCCATTTAGCACTAAAGAAGGTAGTGAAGAAGGTTCATTTAGACCAGATATCAATATTTTAATAAATGGAATTCCGCTTGCTTTTCTTGAAGTTAAACATCCTAATAATTCCGGTGGTATTCAAGTTGAATTTGAAAGAATGATAAACAAAAGATTAAAAAATGATAATTATAAAAAATATTTTAATCTTATACAAATTGTTTCATTTTCTAATAATATGGAATATGAAGAAGCAGATGATGATATTGCCGAAGAAGTAAAAGCAGGTTCATTTTATACTACACCGAATGGACAAAACACAACTTTTTCATTTTTTAGAGAAGACATAAAAGAATATCATGCAAAGTATAAATTCAAAAATATTGATAAAGAAACAATAAAATATATTGTTAAAGATGGAGGATATGATCCAGAAGAAATAGATACATCAGAATTCAAAACAAATCTATCGGACTTATCACCCTGCAATAGATTTATTACTTCTTTATATGATAAAGAAAGATTTATGTATATGCTTCATTATGGAATTATGTTTTTAACAGAAATAAAAAGAATACATAATGAGACATTAAATAAATATGAAGAAATACCAATAAAACAAAAGCACATAATGAGGTATCCACAATTTTTTGCAACTCGTGCAATAATAAAAAGACTTGGCGAAAAAGATAAGAATGGAATTATTTGGCATACACAAGGATCGGGGAAAACAGCCCTAAGTGCTTTTGCCACTCGTGTTATCAAAGATTTTTTTGCAAAAAAGAATGTAAGTACTAAATTTTATTTTATTGTTGATAGACTTGATTTAATGAAACAAGCAACCACAGAATTTGCTAATCGCGGTTTTAATGTGATTAATGTAAACAGTAAATATGAATTTGCTAAAGAATTAAAAAGACCATTAAACAGTTCAAATGATGGCGTTGGGACTATTTGTATTGTAAACATTCAAAAACTAATGGAAGAATCCAAAATGCCACATGTTGAAAATGTTTATAATGTTAAAGTTCAAAGAATTTTCTTTGTTGATGAAGCACATCGTTCTTATAATTTACATGGCGAATTTTTTAAAAATTTAATGACATGTGATACAAACGGAATATATATTGCAATGACTGGGACTCCTCTACTCACAAAAAAAGAGAGGTCGAATCTTAAATTTGGCGATTATATACATAAATACTTTTATGATAAATCTATTGCAGATGGTTATACACTTCGTATAAAAAAAGAACAAATAGATACGACAGCAAAGGCAGAGATAAGAGAAAATCTGGAATTAGAAAATAAAAATCTTGATAGTAAAGATGTTTATGAGTCAAATGATTATGTAGAAAGTATCAGTAAATATATCGAAAGAGATTTTAAACAATTTAGGCTTATAAATACTGATGATACAATTGGTGGAATGATTGTTTGCAGGTCAAACAATCAAGCAAAATTAGTTCACGAATGGTTTAGCAAAAACAGTTCATTAAAATCTGGCTTAGTTATTTCAGATAGTGAAAACAATGCAATACAAAACGAAATTAATGAGCAAAATCAAATTAATTTCAGAGAAAATGGCTTTCCAGATATTCTTGTTGTTCATTATATGTTAACAACAGGATATGATGTTAAAAGATTAAAAAAAATGTATTTATTAAGAGGGCCTCATGCACAATCTCTTTTGCAAACAATTTCGAGAGTAAATAGACCTTATAAAAGTCCTAATGGTAAAGTTTATCAATATGGGTACATAGTTGATTTTGTGGATATTGAAAAAGAATATAATAACACATTAAATGCCTATATTAAGGAACTTGAAGAAGATATGAATGCAGATAGTGATGATGATGTGTCATTATCTGGGCTAGTTGTCGATAAAGATGATATAAAAAGAAAATTTGATAGACTTTCTGCTGAATTAAAACAATTTATTCCACAAGATAATATTGAACAATTTGTTCAAATGATGCAATATTTTAATAAAGAAGCATTGTTAAAAATTAGGAAATTATTAACAGCAATAAAAGATTGTTCAGTAGAATTTAAACTTTCAAGAGCTGAAGAATATTATGCATTGATAGATAATGATAGAGTTAACAAATATCTGAAAGCTATAAATGACAGAATTTCTTTTTTGAATTTAACTACACAGGCAATAGATACTCTTGATATTATGAACAATGATGAAGTGGTAAATGTTATTTATGAATTTATAAAAACGAAGATATCAATTCTTGATTTGGGAAAATTTGCACTTACTGATGATGAGTTTGAAAAAGTTAAAACAAGCATAACAAATGTTCAAAATGAAATTAAAAAGAACAAAAATAAAAGAGATATTAAGGTTCAAAAACTTGAAGATTTATTAAAACAAATTTTTGCGAAATTACAAATGTTTGAATATAGCAGCCTTGATGAACTTACAGACGAATTAAGGAAAGCTTATGACGAAGCAAAGCGAATTAATGATGAAAATGATAGGCTATCTAAGGCTTATGGTGGAAGTTATGGATTTGTCAAAACACTTAGTGATGGTGTTATAGAAACAAATATTGATCGTTCAATAATAGAAAATTTTCTTATAATAGTCTACGACACAATAAAAGATACAATTTATGATGACGCTTTAATTGTCCAAGGTAAAAAAGGTTTTGTTGATTCAATAAAATCAAAAATTACTATGAAGTTATTGAGTGATGGATTGTATGGTAAAATTAAAGATTACTATGATGATTTATTAGAGATTTTATATACAAATTTACTTTTATATAAAGAAAGTATTTAGGAGAAATTAAATGACAAATTATGTTGAGTTAGAAAAGAATATAAAAAGTATTATTGATAATTTACAAGGCCTTTGCAACACAAATGGTCTTTCAAACACAGCATCAGAAGAAATTATCGTTACTTCAGTTTTCTTATATAAATTTTTAAATGATAAATTTATTGCAAATTTAAAAAAGTTTTCCAAAGATACAGGCATGCCAATCGAAGATATAGTAAAAAATAAAAATAATTATTTAGATGCTTTTTACGATAAACATTCACAAGATGTTGCTTTTGCTTATGAAGATACTATTGAATATTTAGTAGGGCATATTGGAGAAGACACTTTTTATAAACAATTTGACGATGCACTTGAAAGAATATCAAATTATCCTAAGAATGCAGATTTTAGTATTGAAACAGCCGAAGGTGAATACAAGCCATTATTTACAAAAATTAGTGAGTTAGTGCCACCTGCAAAAAGAAATTCTTTTGTAAAAAATATTTTTTCATATATAACAACTGATAGGTTTGATTTTGGTGAAACTGTTGAAGGTAGTTATGATTTCTATAGCACTATTTTTGAATATCTTATTCAAAATTATAATGTGGCTAGTGGAACATATGCAGAATATTTTACACCACAAGCTTTATCTAGTGCTATTGCAAAAATTCTCGTTCATATGGCACCTATTGAAGATAAATTATATGAAATATATGATCCAAGTGCTGGCTCCGGCTCGTTAATTTTACATTTAGCAAATGAACTTGGAGATGGTAAATTTGGGAATAAAGCAAGAGTTTACACTCAAGATATTTCTCAAAAATCTTCAAGATTTTTACGAATCAATATGCTTTTAAATGGACTTAAAGAATCTTTAAAAAATATCATAGAAGGTGATACATTAACCCATCCAGCGCATTTTAAAAGAACTGGAGACGATTCTTCTGGTTTAAAACAATTTGATTTTATAACATCAAATCCACCATTTAAAACAGATTTTTCTTCAACAAGAGATGAAATTGAAACAAATTGGAAAAGCACTTCTAGATTTTTTGCTGGAGTTCCTAAAGTACCTAATACAAAAAAAGAATCTATGGCAATTTATCTTTGCTTTATTCAACACATCTTGTATTCTCTTAAAGATGGTGGTAAAGCGGCAATAGTTGTTCCTACGGGATTTTTAACTGCACAATCAGGGATTGAAAAGAAAATTCGTGAACATATAGTTGATAATCATTGGCTTCGAGGTGTTGTTTCAATGCCATCAAATATATTTGCCAACACAGGCACAAATGTTTCTGTTTTATTTATAGATAAAACAAATAATAATGGAGATGTCTTGCTTGTTGATGCTTCAAAATTAGGTGAAAAAGTAAAAGTTGGCAAAAATCAAAAAACAGTTTTAAGTGATGCAGAACTTGATAAGATTGTCAAAACTTTCACAGATCACATCGTAGAAGAAGATTTTAGTGTTTCTGTTTCTTATGATCAAATAAAAGAGAAAAACTATTCATTTTCAGCTGGTCAATACTTTGATGTAAAAATTGAGTATGTAAAATTAACACAAGAAGAATTTGACGCAAAAATTCAAGATTTCACAAATAACCTTAATAACTTGTTTGCAGAAAATAAAACTCTTGAAGATGAGATAAAGAAAAGTCTCAAGGAGTTAAAATATGAAAATAAATAGACTTTCAGACTATGCTTTTTATGTTGAAGATAAAATAGATGTTTTTACATTAAATAAAAAAAATTATATTAGTGTTGATAATATGCTTCCGAGTTATAGAGGAATTACAGCCGCTGAATATATTCCATTAAAAGGAATATGTACACATTTTAGAAAAGGGGATATTCTTATAGGAAATATAAGACCATATTTTAAGAAAATTTGGTTAGCTACTTTTGATGGAGGTTGTAGTAATGATGTTTTATGTATTCGCAACAAAGGTAAATTAAATCAAAATTATCTATATTCACTATTATGTCAAAATCTATTTTTTAAATATATGATGTCTGGTTCTAAGGGGTCAAAGATGCCTAGAGGGGATAAGAATCATATAATGGATTTCCCTATTGTTGAATTAAAACATCAAATAGATATTGGAACATTATTTGTAAATTTATACAAAAAAATTATAATAAATAGTAAAATCAACACACAACTTGAAGAACTGGCAAAAACGATTTATGATTATTGGTTTTTGCAATTTGAATTTCCGAATGAAGAAGGCAAACCTTATAAATCATCAGGTGGCAAAATGGTTTATAATGAACAATTAAAACGAGAAATTCCTGAAGGTTGGAAAGTTGTAAAAGTTAAAGATTTATTAAATGTTCAAACAGGAAAAGAAGATGCAAATTTTTCTTCTGAAGATGGGAAATATAAGTTTTTTACTTGTTCACAAGAAGTTTTAAGATGTAATCAATATGCATTTAATGGGAAATCTATTTTATTGGCTGGAAATGGTGATTTTAATGTAAAACATTTTAGTGGTAAATTTAATGCATATCAAAGGACTTATGTATTAATTCCGAATAATGATGTTTATTATGGTGTTTTATACATGGCTACGACAAAACTTGTTGCAAAGTTAAAAGCAGGGTCAAATGGTTCTATTGTTAAATTCATCACAAAGGGTGATGTAGAAAATATTGAAATATTAAAGCCATTGGACACAAAAATATATCATATTTTTAATAAAATATTAAATTTAATAGAAATGAATGAAGAGGAAAACCAAGAATTATCATCCCTTCGAGATTTCTTGTTGCCACTTCTTATGAATGGTCAAGTAACATTTAAAGATGAGAATGAAGAAGTTGAAAAGTTTGTAAGTCCAAAAAGATTTGACAAATTTAATCAATGGAAACAAATGCAAGGTTATGCTGCTCGTGGTGAAGCTGACGATGAGATTTTGAAAAAAATATATGATGCGATGGATGAAGATGATAAGAAGTAACATAGAAGATATTGCAAATCAAGTTTTGTTAAAGTATGTGTCAAAAGGTGGAGCATATAAGCAATTTGAAAATATTTTAAAAGGTGAAAATATCAAATATAGAGAAATTGAAGCAGACGAAACAAAATTTGCTGGAGTTTTTACCAAAGCACCAAACGAGCAAAAGTATATTATGATAAATTCAAATATGAATAATATCGGCAGAAAAAATTTTACCATTGCACATGAATTAGGACATTATTTTTTAAACCACGAACTAAAACATGCAGAATTTGATAAACAAGTAAATGAAGAGTGTTTAAATAAAGAACCTATGGAATATGATGCTGATTATTTTGCTACTTGTTTACTTATGCCAGAAGAAAAAGTAATTAAAGCAGTTAAAAGCATTTTATACCGTTTAACCAAAGGTTTTTATTCAATTCCATTTAGCATAACTAAAAGCAATTATCAAATATGGGCAATTATTTGTAAAGATTTAACAAAACGATACGGAGTTTCAGAAACGGCTTTACGATATAGATTAAGAACATTAAATTTATTAAATATAAATTTATATTAATAAAGGGGGAAATTTTAAATGGGTAATTCAAAATATTTGGATTCTTTAAGTAAAAAAGAATATGATGAATTAAGTCGAAAATTGTGGAATATTCAAAATCATAAATGTTTCATTTGCGAACAAGAAATTGATATAGATTTAAATAATACAAATATTGACCATATAAAACCATTAGCAAACAACGGAAAAGATGAAATAATAAATTTTGCTATTACACATGAACATTGTAATAAAACAAAACAAGATGCAGATTTAATTGTTGCAAAAAAGATATTAAAGCTCGAAAAAATAATACAAGAAGCAGAAAATAATGGTGAAACAGCATCTTTAAAACATGTTTTAAAAAGGTTTAATGGATCAAAATATAATTTTAAGTATAAGATTGAAGATAACAATTTAATATATTCTTTTGATGAAATTGGGGATACAGAAATAAAAAAGGCTACTATTTACACAGATGTTTTATCTGGAGAAAAAACTGCATTTATCGAAGTTCCTCTTGAATATTTGTATCATGATGATGATTTAAATCCAAGAGGGTTAAATAAATCTGTAAATTTACTAATAAAAGAATTTTATAAACCTAACCCACAGTTGCAGATAAGTTTGGCAAGAATTGATGATAATAAAATTAAAATCTTTGATGGACAACATAAAACAGTTGCACAAATTATGTTGGGAGTAACAAAAATTGTTGTACGTTTATTTATTGATTCAGATTTTGATAAATTAATGACCACAAATTTAAATGCTGGAAAGCAATTAAAACAAATAGCATTTGATAAAGCAATAGTAAGACAATTACATGATTCTTTATATGCTAGTAGAATTCAAAGATACAGAGAAGAAAATAATCTTAATGAAGATGATTTATCTTTTTCTGAACAAAAATTGGTTGATTATTTTAAAGGTGAAAAAGGCAATGTAAAGCTATATATTATTAATAGTCAAAAAAATACAATAACAAGAACAAATGAAAATAAGCTTCAATCATATATTAACTTTGAAGGAAGAGGCAATGAATTACCTTTATCTTATAGCACTTTTGAAAAAACATTTTTATCAAGATTTATAAATTCGAAAACTATATTAACAACTCCAATGGATTATAAATTAGATGAAGGCTTAAATCCTAGAATGCTTGAAAGAGAACAAGCAATTCATTTATGTAATATTTTAGCTGAAGAAATTTTAATTGATAAATATGATGACAGTATTGGTACATATAGAATAGAAAATAGTATTGTCGCTGGAAAAGGTGATTCAATTCCAGATGATCATCTTATTGCGTATAGATTATTTAAAGAAGAAATAATGTATAACTGGTTAAAATATATTGAATTATTGATAAATAATCATTTTGCATATTCTGGTGTAATGTATGACAGGGAAAATTTATTACAACAAAAATTTTCAGATGTTTTATGGGATAATATAAGAACTTTTGTTATTAACTTAAGAAATATGCCTATTTGGAGAGATCGTTCTATGGCAGCAACGGTATTTGGAGGCAAAAACAATTATGAATTTTGGAATACAGTTTTTGCAACTGGCAAAACACCAAATGGAACAATAGTTATTGCAAAACCATTAAATGTTACAGAAATGATAAAGAAAAATTAAATAATAAACACCATATAGTTTAGAAATTAATAATAAAGAAAAGTTTT
>CALWFX010000070.1 GCA_944377765.1 uncultured Clostridia bacterium | reverse complement strand
TAAACAGTTTTTTTAATTTTCTTTCTTGAAAAAATATTGAGCAAGAAGGAAATTGTTAAAACAACATAAGTTACCACACCCAAAAGAATACCCACAACAATATTTATAACTGGCGAAAAATAGGAACTTTCAATAAAGGTATAAACTGCAAGATACATAAAGGCAGTGCCTAAAAAAAGAATTAAAACATCTTTAACTGGCAAAGCAAAAGAAACTATTGTTTTAAGTTTTATAAGCCCCAATAAACTTACAATGGTTGTCATGGCAATATTTCCAAGTAGTATTGCATAAATATTAATGCTTGGTATTGCAGAAAGTGTGAAGGATATAACCGCTTTGATGATTCCACCAATAAGAGTGATTAAAAGGATGTAATTAAACTGCCCATTCGCCTGCAACAGCATGGTGATATATTGCATAAGTGCTGTGAATATTATTGAAAATCCGCCATAAAACATGAGATTAAAGGCAATTGATATAAGAGTTGGCGTCATATCGTTATACACTAAATCTAACACTTCTTTTGAAATTGCCACCATACCAAAAGTGGTTGGTAAAATTAAATATAAAAGTGTTTTAAGCCCCTTTTCAATAATCACTTTTCCACCGCTTCCTTTTGAGATATGATAAGAAATATTTGGAAGTAGCGCAGTTGTAACTGCAATGGAAATAATAAGCGGAAAATTGAGAATTGCCCCAACCACCCCTGCTTGCAAACCAAAAAGTTCAGTGGCAAAAGAGGAAGTAAGCCCAGAACGCACAAGCCTTGGAATGATAACAAGCCCTTCAAATGCGCTTACAAGAGGCAAAATTGAAGCACTGAAAGTTAAAGGCAAGTTTGCATCAAAAAATTCTCGTCTTGTCAGTTTCAAAAATTCTTTGCTATATATTTCTTTAACACTGTGGCGTTTAACCTTAAAATATATGAAAAGAAAGATAAGTGAAACAAGTTCGCTGAGTGTTACACCTAAAAATGCACCAAAAACACCATAAACAGCCCCAAACTTTGAAAAATAAAAGGCAAACAAAAGTCCAAATATAAACTTGATTACTTGCTCCAAAATTTGACTAATCGCTGTCGGCAACATATTTTCATAGCCTTGAAAAAATCCACGCAGTGTGGCAAGTCCAGCACCAAGCGGAAGCATAAGAACAAAAAGATAATAGGATAATGGATTTTCCATGTTTTGAAAAAGAGCAATAAATTTTCCAAGTATCAAAAAAAGTATGCCAATAAAAAGTCCTAAGCCAACTGAAAAAACAATGGCATTTCTTAAATATATTTTAATCTTTTCCGCTCTTTCACTTGCTCTTGCTGAACTTATAAGTTTAGACAGTGTTGAACTTATTCCGCCCGAAGTTACAACAAGTGCAAAGGAATATAACGACATAACAAGTTGAAAAATGCCAATACCTTCAATGCCAATCATGTTTGTTAGTGGCAAGCGGAAAAACGCACCAAGGCATTTGCAAATTACGCCACTTATAAGTAGCACCAATGCCCCACTGCCAATTTTATTTAATGCTTTAAATTTCATAAACACCTACTTTTAATATTGCCAAGAAGAGTGAAAAATAAAAATTTTTAAAGTAGAATGAGTCAAAATTTAAGTTTTATTCAAAAATTTTTGAAAACACTATTTACAAATGAAAAAAGTTATGCTATAATATAGGCATGAAAATATTCAAAAGGAAGGAGAAAAATATGGCTAAGAATTACGCTATAAACTTAGAAGCATCTGATTTAAAATATAAAACTTTAAAATTATCTGCATTTTTGATAGACAGAAAAAATAATACTATGTCAAAAGAATATAATGAAATATTCAAGGTTTTAACTGACCGTGGATTAGATAGAGAATTCACAAACACTTATGCAGATTTTATGCAAAGCCAAAAATTTTTAGTTGATAACCCAACCACAGCAAAAATGGTTGCAACTATTAATATTGAAGAATTTGAAAAAGCTTATGAAAGAATCACAAATAAAACAGGTTTGGAATTTGAACAATTCGCAATGGATTTTCTTAACTCAATGAAAGCTTGTAATGAAAGAAATATACCAAAAATTGAAGCATATAAAAAATCAAAAGGTTTGGCATTATAATAAACATAAAAAGGAACTTACATTTTTTGAAGTTCCTTTTTTATTTTTTCAAAGTTTATTAACCTTATTTCATCTTTTTATAAAATATTTGTTAGATCAACAGCAGATCTGGTTGCTGATTGAGTCGCTGCTCTTGCAGAATTAACTTCTGCTGATTGAGTTGCTCCTGCTGTAACTTGTCGACTATCATTCTCCACAACTGCAACAACTGAGCTATCGCCAAGCCCTGCAGTTAAATTAAATAAATCATTTGATTTTAATACTGGCTCTAAACCATCCTTTTTTGCAGGCTCTTTTGGCAACTCTATTCTTTCTTCTTTTGGTTTGTCATTTTTCTTTTCTGCACCTTTCGGTTCAACTGCTTTTGGTTTTAAAACTGGAAAAACTGGAATTTTAATTTTTCCAACAGTATCATTATATTTATAACTTCCCCAAGGTTTAACAGTTGGGCCTTTAACATCACTTGATTTTCCGCCTGATTTTTTTGAACCCCCACTTTTTTCCACCTTTTTTGCTTTTTCTTCTTTTTTCTCAATTTTTTCAAATTGTTTTACTTTCTTTTCTTCTTTGTCAACTGCAATAATTTCGTCAACTTTTGAAACTTTAATGTTTAATCTTTCAAGTGGTTTATAGTAGCTTGACATCACTTCGCTAACAGAATTTTCATCCATCTTTCTAACCAGTTCAATGCCATTGTTTTTGCTTACAACCTTGTCAAATATATTTTTAAGTTTGCTGTAACTTTGAAGGACTGAAGGACGATTGATTGCCAATCCCTTAACAATATTATTATATTCATTTAAAATTTTTTGTCCTTCTTCTCCAACTTTTCCAAGAAGAGCAGTCATCCTTAAAATGTAAATTTGAGATAAGATTTCCATAAGTTCTCTGCTGAATGCATAATCAGTTTTTGCACCAGTTAAAACTGCATCAAGAGCAGTTAATGTTACAGTTTGAGTTTCCCCTTCCTCGTCTGTTGGTTTTCTTATATTCCATATTTTTGAAATGCTGTCCGCAATATTTTCTCCGCCTGGCATAACTTCTTCTGCAATCAAAGTTTTCAACTTTTCCACATTATCGATATCATCTTTTTCTTCCAAAAGAAAAATTTTTGCCACAGAATAAGTTGTAAAATTGTCATATTCAACAACAAAATTAAAAACATGGTCGCTATAAAATGAATGGCACTTTATAACATTATCACTTTCATCGTCAGCCACTTTTTTAAGTGCCAATAAATCTTTTTTCACATCAGCGGAAATATCATATTTGTCATTGACATAAAAACCAATAAGCCCACTGCGAAGCATTGTTTCCATTTGGCTGTAATTTTGAAAATTGGTCATTATTTTTTCAAAAGGCTCATTTTCTTCTTCCGCTTGTAAAATATTTTCAGAAGCAGAGTTTTCCACATTTTCCCCAAGAAGTCTGTTGACTTCTTTTTCAAGTTTATCGTTTGCTTGTTGAATGAAACTTGCAAAATTCATTTTTTCATCTGTAGAAATTTCCATAACTACCTTCCTTATGATAGTATTATACTATAAGATGGAAAATAAAAGCAATATATTTTTTTATTTCCTTAAAAAAGTAACACAATAGGGTTTAGATTTAAGGTCATTTAAGGTTATACCATTTGCTTGGCAGTCGCCATGATTGTTAAAAAGACAATGAGCACAACAATCAATTTTAATTGTTTTGCTATCGCGCTGTGGTGCATAACTTGGAGTTCTTGAAAACATATCTTTCGACTTATCCACAACCTTATCAGTGCCCTTTTGATATTTCCTGCAAACACAATTTTTTGATATGTCAATTTCTTTTGCTTTGCAAGTGTATCTATCATTAAATATGCAACTTGTTTTTCTGCAACGAATATCCATAATTCTCTCCTATTTCAAACTATTATTCCCCTTTTCTTGACAAATAAAACTTTTTTATATTAAAATGAAACAAAGGAGAAAAAAATGAAGGTAGTTCTTTTAAAAGATGTTAAAGGCACAGGTAAAAAGGGAGAAATTAAAGAAGTTGCAGATGGCTTTGCAAACAATTTTTTATTTAAACAAAAACTTGCAAAAATTGCTGACAACAGTGCAATAAGTGAAAATAAAATTCAAAAAAGTGCACAGGCTTTTCACAAGCAAGAAGAAATCAATGAAGCAAAAGCACTTGCAAGCAAAATTGAAGGAAAAGATATAAACTTAAAAATTAAATGTGGTGCAAATGGAAAAATGTTTGGCTCAATAACCAGCAAGGAAATTGCAGAAGAGTTTGAAAAAATGGGTATCTCTATTGACAAGAAAAAGATTGACCTTAAAGAGCCAATCAAACTTTCAGGTTCCTACAAATTGACAGCAAAAGTTTATCCTGAAATTCCTGCAAAATTCACTGTAAATGTCATTCCACTTGCTGACTAATAAAAATTTAAAGGTTAATGCATATGCACTAACCTTTTTTATTTTCTATATGGTCTGCAACTTAAAAGTGTGTTCAAAGAACAAGCAACTTGATTAACTAGATCTCTAAGTTCTCTAATTTCTTCAACAGACCTTCCCTTTGCAAGTTCCATGGCAATAAAAGTTGCAAAAGTGATTAAATCTTCCTTTTCCATATTTATTTATATTTATTTTTTCAAATTTCTGACAAAATTTTATTAAAAGAGCATTTTATATATACCAATAAATTCATCAATGGAAAAAGTTTCTGCTCGTCTTGATAAAATATTTTCAGTAAGTTTTTCTTTAAGTTCTGTTTTAGGTAAAATTGATGAAAGATTGTTAAGTAAAGTTTTTCTTCTCATAGAAAAGGATGCCCTGATAAATTTTGAAAATTTTTCTTTATCAATTTCTTTATACTTTTTTCTGTCAATTTTTATGGTAACCACAGCGGAGTCAACATTTGGCATAGGATTGAACATTTGTCGTTTAACAATTCTGTCAATCTTGGCTTCTCCGAAAAAATTTATCATTAAAGTTAAAATGCCATAATCTTTTCCGCCTTCTTTTGCAACAATTCTCTCTGCAACTTCCTTTTGCACCATAATCGTCAAGGACTCCAATTTTTCACTTTCTTCCAAAAGTTTAAAAATAATTGGAGTTGTAATATAATATGGCAAATTGGCAACAACTTTAAAGGAATCAATCTCTTTTTCAAAATCTTTCAAGTTGACATTCATAAAATCTGAAAAAACAAATTCAACATTTTTTAAATCTAAACTTTCCAAAATATCTTTAAGGTCGGTGTCTATTTCATATGCTATCACTTTTTTTGCAACAAGCGATATCTCTTTCGTCAAAGCACCAGCACCTGCTCCAATTTCCAAAACAACATCATTTGCAGTTATTTCTGCATCAGAAACAATTGCTTTTAACAGGTTTTTATCACTTAAAAAATTCTGACCAAATTTCTTTTTAAAATTAAACATTTTTCATCCTTTTATTTAAAAATATTATTAAAAAATTAATTTTTTCTATATTTTAAACATTTTTTTTGCATTTTTTGTGGTTTTTTCTTCAATTTTTTCAATTTCAATATTTTTTATTTCTGCAATTTTCTTTGCAACAAGTGGAACAAAACATGGTTCATTGATTTTTCCACGATATGGCACTGGCGCCATGTATGGGCAATCAGTTTCAAGCATAATTTTTTCAATTGGCAAATTCTCCACAACCTTAACCACATTTTTGGCATTATTAAATGTAACAACTCCGCCAAAAGAAAAAGAAAAGCCAAGTTTTATAAACTCATTTGCACTTTCAATGCTACCACTATAACAATGAAGAAGACTTGGACAAACTGGAGTGTGCTCTTTTAAAATTTCAAGCGTATCACCCATTGCATCACGACTATGCACAACAATTGGCAAATTTAAAAGATTGGCTAGTTCTATCTGCTCAATAAAAACTTTCTTTTGAAGTTCCTTGTTGTCATCCTTAAAATGATAATCAAGCCCAATTTCCCCAATTGCAACAACTTTTTCAAATTTACACATTTCTTTCAATTTTTCAAGATAATTTTCTTCAACTTCATCCACCATTTCTGGATGAACCCCAACCGTTACAAACACATCTTCATATTTTTTTGCAATTTCAATATTTTTTAAAGATGATTCAATATCAAATCCAGCAGTTATGATTTTTTCAACATTTGCATTCTTAGCACGTTCAACAACCTTTTCAATATCTTCAAATTTTTCGTCATTCAAATGTGCGTGAACATCAACAAACATACTTTCTCCTTAAAACCTTTTATTAAGTTTAACAAAAATAATTTTTATTGTCAATTTTAAAACTAACATAATTTTCATTCAATGTCTTTTTCGGCTAGTTTTAGCATAAATATAAACATGAATATTTTTTGGCTTTTAATGATGCTTTCATCTATGCTCGTTCTTTTAATAGTCAACCCATCAGAAGTTCTGTCTGAAATGATAGGTGCTTCCACAGAAGCCCTTGAACTATGCTTAGAACTATGTGCTGTGTATGTGGTTTGGCTTGGCTTTATTGAACTTATTGATGCAAGTGGATTATCTAATAAACTTGCCAAACTTTTACGACCACTTATTAAAAAAATCTTTAAAGTTGACAACGAGGAAATTCAAAAAATCATTGCACTTAATGTTTCAGCAAACATGCTTGGCGTGGGCAATGCTGCAACTCCCATGGGAATTAAAGCAATGCAGGCTCTTGACGATAAAAGTGGAAAAGCGAATTTTGCCATGATTATGCTTGTTGTTATAAATGCCACTTCCATTCAACTTTTACCAACAACAGTTATCGGTTTAAGAGCAAGTGCAGGCAGTGCAAATCCCGCCGACATCATTTTGCCAACTTTAATTGTTACAATAACCACCACCATACTTGGAATTATTCTTGTCCACTCAATTGAAAAAATTAGGCTCAAAATAAAAGGGAGAAAGAAAAAATGAGTGCATATATTCTTCCCATCCTTTTTATATTGTTGATTTTATATTGCATATATAAGCGAATTAACACTTATGACCATTTTGTTAAAGGTGCAAAAGGTGCAATTAAACTTGTGGTGGATATATTTCCATTTATTGCTTCCATAATGATTGCTGTGGCACTATTAAGAGTGAGCGGAATAACAACATGGCTAACACAAATTTTATCACCAATTTTTAATTTCTTAGGCATACCGCCAGAATTATGCGAACTTGTTCTTCTGCGTCCTTTCACAGGCAGTGGCAGTTATGCACTGTTAGAAAATGTTTTGGCGACCTATGGTGCAGACAGTTATATTGCAAGATGTGCCTGCGTTATAATGGGTTGCAGCGAAACTATATTTTATGTTGCAACTGTATACTTCTCACAAACCAAAGTAAGAAAACTTTTATACGCAATTCCAGTTGCACTTCTCTGTTCAATTGTTGGCACAATTCTTGCTTGTCTACTTTGCAAAATAATGTAATTAATAAAAATAATCATTATATTATAAAAAAATAAATATTTTTTTAATTTTTTAATAAATTTTATGTATTTTTAATAATTTTTTATATTTTATAAATATTTTTTAATTATTTATTTTATTGAAATTTTATTTTAAAAATAATTTAAAAAAATTTTTTTAAAATGCTTGACAAATCCCCCCCCCATGATATGATATTGTCAAGGAGAAAAATATGAAAATAAAAGATATGATAAATGAAATTTTAAAATATTTACTAATACTATGTTTTGCTTTTATGGTTATTACAGCATTCTACATCTTTGCAAAAAATGTAGAAACAATAAATGAATACAGAGCAACAGATGTTTATGTTCCATCAATGATGACATCCTTAGTTTTTCAGGCAATTTTATATTTTTGCTTTGGTATTGGTTCTTTAATTGGAATTGCCTTAACTGGATATAGCATTTATGACTCATATGTATTAAGAAGAAAATTTAAAACAATTGATGATATGGAAGAAAAATTAACCACTACTATTTGCAAAAAATGTGGAAGCAAAATTAAAATAAATGAAAAATTTTGTCATAACTGTGGTGAAGAAAATAAAATTAAAAATAATATTAATTAAATAATATAAAAAATGCATAATATCAACTTATGCATTTTTTTATTTCATAAATTTTCTTGTTTTTAAATCTTCCAAAAATTCACCATTTTCAGAATTAGTTTTAAGTGTTGGCAAAACTTTAACCTTGTTTTTTCCACCCTTAACAACTTCCAAAACAATTAAAGTTGTTTTCCCTTTGCCATTATCTGTGAAAAACATCTTTTTGACTGCAAGAGAATTTTTCATGCATTCAAAAATCAATTCGCAACTTCTTTCTGCTGAATAAACAAAATATGCTCGTCCGCCAAATTTTAACATTTCGTTTGTTAAAAAAATCAAGTCTTTTAAATTTAAACAAACTTCTTGTCTGGCAATTTTTCTTACTTCATTTTTGTTTTCTTTATCAATTTCAAAATATGGTGGATTTGAAAAAACAACATCAATGCTTCCGATAGGAAAATATTTTTTATAATTTTTAATATCATCCTTAATTAATTCAATTTTTTCCGATAAATTATTTAAAATTATGTTTTTTTCGCAAATTTTTTGCAATTTTTCTTGAATTTCAAATATTTTTATTTTTTTGAAATTATTTTTCGCGCTTGCCAAAATGGAAACAACACCAGAACCACCACCAATTTCAACTGCAATTTCTTTTGGTTTTATTTTAAGAAAATTTGCAAGGATCACAGAATCAGATGTGAAAGTATAATAATCTTTGTTTTGAATAATTTTAAGATTATTACATTCTAAATCTTCAATTCTCTCATTTCCTTCTAACTTTAAATTTTCCATAAACAACCAAATTTAGTTTTCATTTTTTATATTGTTATCTTTATTAAATTTAATTTCTTCAAGGTCATAAGTTTTTATTTCGCTGTCGTCACCTTTTGTAAATTTAACATCAACTTTTCGGTCAAGCAAATTGTTATACACAACAACGCCAACACCATCCTTTGTTTTAACTTCACAATTTATTTTTGGCATAAGCCTTATTGACTCTTGATATGTTTGATTTTCATAAGCCAAACAGCACATCAGTTTTCCGCAAAGCCCACTGATGCTGTTCGGATTTAAAGATAAATTTTGATTTTTTGCCATTTTCATAGACACATGGTCAAACTCGCCAAAATTTTGAACACAACAGCATATCTTTCCGCAAGGTCCAAAACCGCCCAGCATTCTAACTTCATCACGACTGCCAATTTGCCTTAATTCCACTCTGGTTTTAAAAGTTTCAGCAAGTTTTTTAACAAGTTCTCTGAAATCGACTCTGTTATCTGATGTGAAATTAATAACAAGTTTACTATTGTCAAAATTGGCTTCCACTTTAACAATTTTCATATCTAGGTTAAAACTTTTAACAATTTGTTTTATTTGTTCAGTATGTTCACTTGCTTTTTTATCATATTCTTCAGCTTTTTTGACCATTTCAGGAGTGGCAATTTTTACAATGTTTTTAAGTGCAGAAACAAGTTCTTCAGGAGTTGTTTCATACTGCTCTTTAACAACAACGCCTAAGTCTTCACCCCTTTCTGTTTCCACAATCACATAGTCGCCCTTTTTTACATTTAAGCCATTTGGTGAAAAACTGTATATATGGTTACTATTTTTAAACTTAACTCCAACAACATTTATTTGCATAAATATTTAACCTCCAAAATTTTAAGCAAAAAATTATCAATTGCCATAGATAAATTCGCATTAAACTGCAATTTTTCTAAGAAATGTGTAATTAAATTGTTAATTTCACAAATTGCAGAAACTGAAAACTCATTTTCAACACTATTAAGCATTGGCAAATATGGTTTTAAAACACATAACTCCGCCTTATCAGTTTTAATTTTAATTAAATCTTCAAGTCCAAGAGCATAGGTTTTTAAAATTAAATCTAAATTATTTTTTCTATCTTGAAACTCTTTTGAATATTTCAATACTTGCGAACTATTTTTAAGACCGCAAATTAAATCGATGGAAAAGTCAACAATATCTTCAAGCTCCTTATTTTTCATAAGCTCATTGGCAAGCCCAGCATAGCCTTCACTTAGCATGCAAGCAAGCCTGTTTGGGCAAATTTTTGACAACTCTTCCTGACTCAATTTTTCCACATTAATTTTATCACAACGCGACTTTATTGTTGGCAAAACTTTATCGCTTTGCGAACAACTAATCAAAAAATAAACATTTTTAGGTGGTTCTTCCAAAACCTTTAAAAGTTTGTTTTGAGCCTGCTCTGTGGACTTATCAATATTTTTAATGATAAAAATTTTATTTTCTCTGTTCACTGGCTTAACAAAAGTTTCTTCCACAATTTCATTTGAGTCTGAAACTAACAACTTTTCTTTATTTTTGGGATAAACTTTAACATCTAAGTCTGCATCTTTTAAAATCTTTTGATATTGCGCACTTTTCTCATCAAAAAGTTGATAAGTTGGATAATTAAGCATTAAGGCTACAAGCAACAAAACTACTTCACTTGTATTTTCATCTTCACAAAAAAACATAACAGAATTAGAAAATTTGTTGTTGTGAAATTTTTCTTCCAATTTTTTAAAAAAGTTTTGATTTTTGATAACTTCAACAATGCTCATGTTAATATTTTAACATAAAACAAAAAAAATGAAAAGTATTTTATAAAATAAAAAAGCAGTATAAGTTACTGCTTCTTTTATTAATCAATGTTTTCTCTTTTTCATTACTTTTCTTTCAATAACTTTATATATTTCGCCTATAAATATTATTGATAACGATAGTGCGAAAACAATAAGCCAACAAGAATAATTTAATGATGTCAATTTTAATATATCTTTAAAAGATGTTGTGGCAATTAAAAGCAAAAGTCCAAGCCCGAATACCATTGATAAAGTGAAAAACTTGTTTTTGAATGGATTACTCTTAAAGCAACTTTCTTTGCATCTTGCAGTAAACATATAGAAAAGTTGAATTAAGTTTAGCGTATAGAAAGCCATTGTCATTGCCACATTTTCGTTATACATGAAAAGTCCAAAAATATATGCTGATAAAGTTAAAATTGTTTGCACAATGCCAAGCACAATTATGCTCACTCCAACACCATTTGAAAATAGTCCGCTTTTTTGACTTCGCGGTTTTTCATGCATGATGCCACTTTCCACTTTTTCCACACCAAGGGCAATAGCAGGAAGAGAATCTGTGATAAGATTTATGAACAAAATTTGCACAGGCAAAAGGAAAGTTTTATTTGGAAAAATTATTGTAACAAAAAACAATGCTAAAATTTCTGCCATATTCGCAGAAAAAAGAAATTTGATTGTTTTTTGAATGTTGCTATATATCTTCCTTCCTTGTTCAACTGCAACAACAATTGTGGCAAAGTTGTCGTCAGTTATAATTATATCTGCAATTTCCTTTGTAACATCAGTTCCACTTTTTCCCATGCCAATGCCTATGCTTGCTTTTTTCATGCTCGGTGCGTCGTTAACCCCATCGCCAGTCATGGCAACATTGTGCCCATTTTTCTTTAATGTTTCCACAATTCTCACTTTGTGAGAAGGGCTGACCCTTGCAAAAACACTGACTTTTTCCACAATTTTTGCAAACTCTTCATCCGAAAACTTGTCTATATCTTCCCCAGACAAAACTTCTTTTTCACTTTTCACAATACCAATCTTTTTTGCAATTGCAAAAGCAGTGTCTTTGTAGTCGCCAGTTATCATAACCGCTCTCATGCCCGCTTCTTTACATTTAGATACCGCGTCATAAATTTCTGGTCTTGGCGGGTCGATAATTCCACAAAGCCCCAAAAATATCAAATTGTCTTCTTCACTATCTTCTTCTTTATAAGCAAAAGCCAAAACTCTCAGTGCATCTTGGCACATTTTTGAATTTACTTCTTGAATTTCTCTTTCTATTTTTTTGTCAAGTTTAACAATGCTATTTTCTTTAACAATATAACAACATTTTGCCAAAATTCTGTCAAGTGCACCTTTAACAAACAATATCTTTTTTTCTTCACACAAGTTATAGGTTGACATCATTTTTCTGTCTGAATTGAAAGAATTTTCAGATAAGCGAGGAAAATTTATATTTTCTTTTGAAACGCCATGTTTTTTTGCATAGTTGAGAAGTGCGACTTCTGTGGAATCTCCAACATAACCATCCTTTCCTAAAAAAGCATCATTGCAAAGCACCATGTCTTTTAATAATAACTGAAAATATTCACTTTTCAAATCAAACATAGCATAAACATCTTGCACTGTCATTTTATTTTGTGTTATTGTGCCTGTTTTATCAGAACAAACAACATCACAACAACCAAGGGTTTCAACTGCGTGCATTTTTTTTACAATTGCTTTCTTTTTAGATAGTTCTGCAATTCCCAAACTCATAATAATTGTAATCACTGCCGGCATACTTTCTGGTATTGCCGCAACAGATATTGCAACACTTGTTAAAAAGGCATTTAAAATTTCATTTGGTTTTGCGATAACTTCCAAAATAAATGTAACAGATGCAATAAGCAAAATCAAATAAGTTAAAACTTTTCCTACCGATTGAATATTTTTTTGAAGTGGAGTCAATTCTTTTTTAGTATCCTTAATGCTTTCTGCAATCTTTCCAAATTCTGTTTCCACTCCAATTGCAGTAACAACACCTTTGGCATGACCATTTTCGACAATGCTACCTGAATATGCCATATTTTTTCTGTCTGCAATTGCCACACTTTTATCATAAATCACATCACAACTTTTGTAGACTGCCCGACTTTCGCCAGTGAGCATGGACTCGTCCACCTTAAAATTGACACATTCAATAAGTCTTAAATCTGCAGGCACAATTGCTCCTGCTTCCAAAACAACAATATCGCCATGCACCAAACTATGACTTTTTATCTTTTCCACCTTGCCATTTCTTAAAACATAGGTTTCCGATTCTGTCATCTTTTTTAAACTTTCAATTGCCTTTTCAGTTTTATGTTCCTGCAAAACACCAAACATGGCATTCATAATGACAATACCAAGAATAATAAGTCCATCCACAATTTCACTAGGAGAATTTTCAATGGCTCCAATAATAATGGAAACAACAGAGGAAATTAAAAGAATTAAAATCATCAAGTCTTTTAATTGCTCAAAAAATTTAATTAAAATATTACTTTTTTTCGCAGACCCTATTTGTAAGGCTTTCGTTTTTGAACTTCTTGCTGTAACTTCGCCTTCACTAAGCCCGCTTGAACAACTGCCAAGTTCTTCTAAACATTTTGGAATGGAAAGTTTATAGTAGTCCATATCACTCCTTCTACCTTAATATACAAAAGATAAAAAGTAAATATGACTATAAAATTTTAAATTATAAAAAATGTTAAAATTCCAATTAAAAGTAAGTATATGCTAAACCACTTAAAATTGCCCCTTTCTGTCAGTTTCATCATAAATTTTATGGCAAAAATTCCACTTATAAATGCAACTATAAAAGAAATGACTATTGCCAAAGGTGGAAAGGAAAAACTAATTTCCCCTTGCACTAACTCCACAATCTCCATTATCATTGACAAAAAAATTATGGGAATACTCATTATAAAAGAGAACTTTGCCGTTTCCTTTTTATCTCCGCCAGCCATAAGTCCGGCACAAATTGTTGTTCCAGAGCGAGAAATTCCCGGAAAAACTGCAAACCCTTGTGCAATACCCATGATTACCGCTTGTTTATAATCTAACTCCTTGGTTTCTTTTTTCTTTATAAAAATTTCTGTTATAAAAAGAAGTAAACTTGAAATTAAAAAGCAGTATGGCAAAATTGTTCCACCAAAAGACGATTTAATGATAGGTAATAAAATTAACACAATTATGCAAGTTGGAATTGTTGCAACAATCAAAAGCATTGTTTTTTTAGAAAATGGATGTTTAATTAATTCCCAAATATCTCTCCAAAACATAACCATAATGGAAAAAAGAGTTGCAATATGCAAAAGTATGCTGATAAACAAACTTTCTTCAATGTCAAATAATTTTGAAAGTAAAACAAGATGTCCGCTTGAACTTACTGGCAAAAATTCAGTTAAGCCTTGCACCAAACCCATTAAAAATAAAACAAGGAAAATGGACATACTATCTCCTTGTTTTATTATATTTAATATGGCTTTTTATTATGCAATTATTACTTAGTGTTTAACTCTTCTCTTCTCTTCTTTCTCTTTCTGTTAACAACAAGAAGTATTATCAAAATTAAGAGCATAAGAAGAACAATGCCAATAATGATATAGATATACCAATAATTTGTTACAGTTAAAATTATGTTTGCATTTTCTCCAATCACACCAAAAAGTCCACCATGACTTGTTACATCATAAACAACTGCAAGTCCAATTGAACTTATTCTGTGATTATTAAAGTTGAATGTTCCATTGAATGGATTAATAACTGTTCCTATTGGCGTCCAGAATTTTTCACCAAGTTCAATGTTTTCCATAACAATATAGTTTGCATCTTGATAACGAATTCCAAGATTGTTTACCATGCCACTATTGATTTTATTCATGTAATACGCAAGGTCATCAGCAGAGTAAATCTTGTATGGGTCATCTTCTGTTCCAGAGCCATTTTCAGAAATCACTTCATCGCCATAGTAAAGTCTTGCATAACTTATTCTAAGTATCAAAGTGCCAGCAATGCTATTTTCATGCATATATGCAGAAGAGAAAGTTATCGTGTGGTCAATTCCATTATAACAATCAAAAGCATCATATATAACCCCAGAGTTCAAAACAACGCTAACACCAACAACTTTATATCTTGCATTAAGTTGAACCTTAATTGAAATATCTATGTTAATGCTGTCGGATACAACTGTTGTCATTTGGTCTTTATAGTATATTGAACCAGCATTATTTGCATTGTTGCCATCAAGAGCATCACTTATGATTTCATCTTCTGCAAATTGTTGATTGATATAGAAGGCAACACTTTCTCCAACAAATGTTGGAATGATTTGCAAGGAAGAGTTAGCATATTTTTCACTTATTTCCATGGTGAAATAATAATATTGCGGTGTTATTTGTGAGAGTTTAATTTCATCAAGATTAAATTCCACACCATAACCAAAGCCAATGTTAGTTATAAAGGTTACAGTGTCGCCAACTTTAACTTCAACTTTATTTAATGCTTCAATAAATTGATTATTCACAAGTGAACCAAGTATATGTGTTTTTATGCTTCCAAAAATATCTTTCACTTGAAGCATGACAATTTGACCATTTGTTTTGTCGTATTGGTCAAACAACAAGTTAACACTCTTTCCTTCAGAATATAGTAAGAAAATTGTTCTTTCATTTATTCTTGTTGTAAAGGAAGTTGTTGTGTATCTTCTGCCTGTTGAAATATTTTGCCAATATTCAAAATTATAGCCTTCTGAAGGTAATGCTGTTAAAGTAAAGTCTTTGGTTGTGTCAACATAGCCTTCTCTAATTAAACCACGCGCAGTGTTATCTTCCGCATCCTGAGTTATTTCATATTCAAGTGTGCCACCATAAAGTTGAACATCCACTTTGGCAAAGTATACCAGTTGAACATTAACTTCCACAATTCTGTCATATTCATTTGTTGACCAAGGCACAGATGAAGAATAACTTACAACATCTGTCAACCAGTTATTGTTGATATCTTTTTGCTTGATAACAAATTTATAGAATTTGTAGCCTGCAATTTCTGGTGCAACAAAAGTTATGTTTGTGTTAAAAGCAACTTCAATGTAAAGTGGAGAAACTTCGTTAAACCAAGAGTTTGTTAAATTAACACCTTGAACTATATCTTGTGCAGTTTGATTTATTCTTATATCTGGAACAATTTCAAAATTAATTTGAGTTTTAAGATATGACCAATATAAGTAAAGTGTAATTACAATATTGTTATTGTCATCAATATAAGCATTTTCACTTAATCTGTAAACCTTTTCAACCTCATCAAAAATATAACCTGTTTCCATGAAATTGATTAAAGATTGTCCGCTTGAATTGATATACTGAACACCCTTTCCACCTTCATATGTGAAATACCCACCAAATGAATAGTCTTTTCTTGTTTGAACAAGGTTGAGCATCATATCATTATACTCTATACCTTCTCCATAAATTTTAATATTTTCCTGATTTTCAATACTTAAATCTAATGTTTCATGATATTTAACATTTTCAATCATAACAAGAAGTGGCTCTTCAAGAGATTGGTCTTTAAGAAGCACTGTGTAAGTTTGTGGTATTAAGTTGATGGAAATTGTGTTGTCATCAGCATAATCATAAACATCAAAATATATTGCATAGTTATAGTTTGTTTTTTCAAACATAAGTTTTTCTGTTCTTATATTATCAACTTTAACAAGTGCATCGTCAAAAGTGAGTTTTAAATTTTCTTCATCAATCATAAAGCCCAAACGAATGTATGCTACAACAGAGAATTTTGTGTCAGTAAAACCTGTAACTTTCATGGACGAGAAGTTTGTTCCATCAGCCCAAACCTTATTTGAATATTCGCTTGCAACTTCAATATGCAAGTTTCCGCCATCAACAACATCATTATTTTCGTTAACAAAATTGATGGTTGTGACATTTTTCTGTGGCTTAAAGAATACTTGAATGTTAATGTCATTTGTTCCACCAACAATGTTGGAAATTTGATAGATATAATATTGTCCATTTTCATCTTCATTAACATCTTTGACCTGAATTGTAACGCCAGCAGTATCAGCAGTTATATTTGAGAAAAAGTATCCCACTCTTGTTGCTTGAATTTTAAGATACAATGTGTTGTTTGTATAACTTAAAATTGTCATATCTCTATTATTAACAAGTCCGCTTCCAACAACAAAGGAATCTGCATGATAGTGATTTCTTGTTCCTTCAACATATCCATAACGATTTACACTTTCACCCATGCTTCCAACCAAAGCGATATTTCCCACTCTTTCGTCTTCTTCATGTATACCATCATAATCTATCCAAGAAGAAACATTAATTTTTGCTTCATAAGCAGAAAGTGCAACAAAAAGGTTCACTTCTGAATTTTCCACATCAAAATCAAAGGATGATATGAAAATTTCAATAAATCTTTCACTGGAATTTTCTTTAACAATATATTGATAATCTCCGCTTGCAGTTATATAACCAAAGCCTTCATACATATACCCTGTTGGAACTTCCAAATAAATTGTTTTTGAAGCACCATAGTATAGTTTAAGTTTTGTAATTTCTGTTTCTTTATCTTCTTCAAAGAAATTAGCTGTGAAAATTTCTTCGTAAATTTCTTGGGCTTTTTCTGGATCATTATATTCAGTGTAAAGATTGAAATGGTCAAACGATTTAAGATTTATTGTAAATTCAAGTTTTGAGAATATAGCATAAATTGTTTCATTGGTTGTGATTTCATAAGTTAATGGATTTTCTGTTGAAAAGATTTCTTGTCCATCTTTACTCCAACCAGCAAAACTATATAAGGTTTCCACTTGAGCAGTTAATGTGACTTTTGTTAAATATAGTTCACTTACTTCACTTTGGCCATTAACCAAAGCAATATTATTGCTACCTGCTACAATTTCCTGATTATCGCCATACACAATTGTTTCAACTTTAAGTGTGTAAGTTGTGCGTTTTGTTGTTATATTAACATTTCCATCTTTTCTGATATCACTAACTTTAATTTCATAATAGCCATAATAAGTGTTTCCAGCATCAATTATTTCATTCGCCTGAACTGTAAATTCGCTTGATGTGGCAGTATTTAAACTGTAACCTGTTACAAATTTAACATAAACAGTTAAATCTTGCCCAGTTAAAACATCAAAATCATAGGTTTCAACTTTTGTTCCATTTAAATTAACACTTTCAACAAGTTCTTCATCATCAAAAGCAAAGTGAATTTTGTTTGTTCTTTCAACAGCGTTTACTTGAATTTCAAAAGAAGTTTTAATACTGGAGAGCATTATCGTTAAAATGTTATCGGCATATGAATATGTTGATTTAACTTCGTTATCACTAATTGTATAATCAGTAAAATCATAGCCTTCTTCCATTGTTATAACAAGTTTAACTTGTGTGTCTGTTAAAACTTCAAAAGTGTTTCCAGTTGCAGGAACTTCGGCGTCATTCACAAAAGCAGTAAAATCTTCAACATGGTCACCAGTTACAGTTACAGTGTTTGTTTTTTGTTTGCCTATAACTTTTATGTGAACAGTTGGTGGTTCAATCACTTTGAAGGAAATTTCAACATTACCTTCTGTATTTACACTGAATGTTATATCGTTTTGAGAAATGTCATCACCATGTGTGTAATAAACTTTGTCAATTTCATAACCTTCATTTATAGTTATTGTGATATCTAAAACATCATCAAACTTAAGGTTACTGAATGTGTAAATTCCATTATTTTCAACATATTCACTTGTTGCAGATTGTAACACACCATTTTCAATTGAAAGGTCAACAACATTATCTAAAGCCTGCCATTTTGCAAGTAATGTTATGCTGTCATCTTCGGTCAAAACGCTTTCGCCAGTAATTTGTTCATCGTTATAATACCAGCCAAGAAAAGTATATCCTGTTCTTGACAAAGTTTCTTCCCAATCTTCAGAAGAAGAGAACTTGTCTTGATAAGGCACTTCAATGACTTTTGTAATTCCATCATAACCATAATCAAGAGTTACTTCAACATTTTTACCAACAAAGGTTGGGATGTAAGATATTTCATAATCTCCCGAACTTGTTTTCTTCATTACAGAAGACAAAAGTGTGTTATTAAACTTATCACTTTCAATTGTTGTTTCGCCATTGAAAATATAACTTTCAACTGAATATCCAACCCTACTTAAAATTGGTAAATTGGAAACATACAAACTTCTAATATCTTCATAATTTGTTGACCAAACATGAATGTTGTTTGCAATTTCTTCAAAATTAGCATCTGCAAAAGTTACTGAGTCAGAAAAACTTGACAAATCCATTGTTATTGTAACATCTGCATAACTAAACTTAATAACAATGAATATGCTTGAAGATAAACTGTCAATTGTAATGGTAGTTTTATCTCCTTCGCTAACAATTGTGCAACCTTCTCCATTAACAAATTCTTCGCCTGTTCTTTCATTATAGAAGCCTAAAAGTTTAACAAAAGCATTATTTGTAACTTCAATTTTAACTTGTTTTCCATACTCTACAGTTTGAACTTCTGTGTCAGTGGTCATAAGTTTATCATTAACAAGCACTTGTGCAAACTCTGTTGAGCCTTCGCCATTAGCATCTTGCGTTTTAACATTCAAACTGTAAACATCGCCAAGCCAAACCGCTTTGAAAGTAAATTTAATTTCATCATTTGTTCGATAGCCAAAGCCAAAATAATCGTTTTCATCGTTGACAAGCCCTTCCAGTAAACTTACAGTCATTGCGTTGTTGCCAACAACAATAGTAAAGATGCCATTTTCATATTCATAATCATTTCCTGTTCTTGTAAGCAAGTTTTCAAGGAAATTATATTCATCAGTGTCAACATCTGCACTAAGTTCCAAACTCCAATTGCTGAATGTTGCACCAGTTTTGCCTTGCAAGAATGTTGGGAAGTTCCTTGTTTTATTGGTGTCTGCATCAGCAGAGTTTTCAGTTATATAGTTATTTGAAACAAATGGATAACTGAGCGTTGAAATTGTTTTTAAGCCTGCTTCGTCAACATTTGAAGTTACTTTGTCGCTTCCTGCCATATAGTCAAATTCAAGATTAATAATAACTGGAGTAATCTCGCCAAAGTCATAAGTTTTAACTACGTAGTTTTCACTATCCACGCCATCCAAGACAAAACTTACTTTAATTAAACTGCCAACTTCTTTTTGTGCATAAGTTCCACTTAAAACTTTAACATCATCGCTTTCAATCATGTTTGTCAAGTCAAATTTCAAAGTTCCATCTTCGTTGAAAATGTCAGCGGTATCATTATCATCAAATTTCTTTGTGAATATTTCTTCAAAAGGAATATCCTTTTCTGCAAGATTAAGTTCTCTTTGAGTTATCGTTAAAGTTGAAATTAAATTTTCTTGCAAAATACCATCACATTCAAACATATAAATTGCAAAGTCATTTGAATTGAATTCATAATCTAGTCTATATTCTCCAACTTTTAAGTTGTTTGAAGAAGAATATAAAGGATTTAAAACACTAAGTGAGAATTGAATTTTTGAAGTATCATAAGTGCTTAAATCAAGTGTTTCACTTCTAAAATCATATGTGAATGAATATTTATTTCCATAAATTGCGGATATATTCCCCACAGTTATAATAAGTGGAGCCTTGCTGATAGTTCCAGTAACTTCTGTTCCGTCTTGCATTGTATTAACAATTTCATAATTATCATTACCGCTTATTGTGGCAAGAATTCTATATCCACTTCCAGCATACACAGCAATTTCTACATCAGCGTCATAGAAGACAACTCTTAATGCAACATCATCATTGCCAACAAAATTAGTTAAAATATCTTTTGAAGAGTCATAGTTAAATATTGCCTGACTGTTATCAAAAACTTTGCTTATTGTGCTTTCTTGGAAATATAACTTTCTTGGAGCAACTCTAACAACAAAGGCGGAAAGATTATTTGCCTTGCCAAGCCTTATAGTGAAGTTTTCACTTGTCACTTCCCCGCTGTAAATTGAGTAGTCTCCAACGTTTTGAATTATTGGTTTTAAGGTGTCTATATATGCACTTGCAACAATTGATGTGTCTTGAACATCAGTTAAAGTGTAAATTCCACTTGCTGAGTCATAAGAATATAAGTTAAGTTTATAACTTACTTTTTGAGTTGAATCTTGGCTATTTGAAAGCACAAGGGTATATCCTTCATTGCTTACCAAAATTTCCACCTTGTCATAACTATTGCCATTATAGTCTAACCCTAAAACAATTCCTTCTTCGCCCGCTTCA
>CALWFX010000069.1 GCA_944377765.1 uncultured Clostridia bacterium | reverse complement strand
ATTTTATTCAATTACTGTAACTGTGCCATCTTCGGTTACTTTAATTTTGTCGCCAGTTTTAATTGCAGTTAAGATGTCGCTTCCAAGTTTATCGATGGCAATAATGTTTGAATTCTCCCAATTTTTTGCTAAAATCACTCCGCTTGCAGCAAGAGAGTCAATTTCTTCGCTGAACAGAAGTACAGAAGGGTTAATGCCCATTTGGCATATTGTTTGAATGACAAGTCCGCCAGTTGTTGAGCCAATTGTTTGTGGCAAAATTAAAGCAACGCCTGTTAAATTTTTTCCATATACATCTGGGTTGTTTTGGTCTGAGCCAATAACTTTTTTCTTGTTCATGAGTGCTGATTTTTGAAAGGTGGCAAGAGTGTTAAGTCCTTGTTTTGAAACAACACATTCTCCTTCATAATTTCCTTTACAAATAACTCTTCCTTTAAAAACTTTGTTTTCCATATTTCACCCCACAGATAATTTTTAAAATATCTTCGTCTTTATAGTATCTTGATTTTGAGTATGTTCTAAGTTTGTTGCTGTTTGTGATGATTGGCTTGCTTCCTGCAATTGGGTTGTTGGTATACATGAGTGGGCAGATTGAAGAAATTTTCACGCCGAATGCGATAAGTTTTTTATATTCTTCAGTTTTAGAAAATTTTTCTTTAACATCAGGTGCAGTTGTCATGATTGTTCTCACTGCAATTTTTCTTTTCTTAGTTTCTTTTAAAGCTTGTTCAATTTTATTTGTCCAAGAAACAAGTTGATTATATGATAGATGTGGGCAACCGATAAAGCAAAGAGTTGGCTTTGCATTTTTGTCCTTCCACATCACAGGATAACTTTTGTATACTCTTTCAAGTTCTGCATCGTCGATAACATAGGTTTTAACATCTTTGTTTAAAAGTTTTTTGCCAAAATTCTTTGCTTCTGGTGTTAAGTTTTCAATGTGATAGAGACCAACAGCACCATTTGAAGCAGTGGCAGCGCCAAAATCTTTTAAATACGAAATGACATCATCTGTAAGTTCATTTCCAAGAAATTTGTCAAGTCCAACAACATATGGAACATCTTCCATAACCTTCATTCCAATGGCACTTCCCAAAATTTGTGCTTCAGGAAGATGAGATGTTTTAATTTCAATTACCCAGTTTGCCTTTCTGCCCTCATCTGTCAAAAGTCCAAACTTTGGAACTTTTCCAAGAATTGCGCCAAAAATGTCGAGCATACCACTGTTTCTGTTACATCTTGCGCCAAGCACCGAGTTTGCAAAAACAACAGCACTGCTTTCAGCCCACGAAAGCACATCGCCATATTTTGGAGTGTTGCCAACTTCATTTAGATAGCAAGTGCAAGTGAAAGCATTTTTGTTTTTAAGGCCGATTTTGCTCAGTTGTTCTTCATAGTGTTTTTGTTGTGAATACATGACCTTGCTGAAAATGAGTTTGTTTAATAAACCACACTTGACATTTTCATAGTCTATCGGCCTTGGGTCAACTGTGAATGGATAAGGAGTTTTAAGCCCAGCGTCAATGATTTCGTCCATAATGCGATAAACTGGTTTTAAAAGTCCAATACCAAACGAAGTGACAAGGTGGCCAGAGGTTGTTACAGGAACGAGTTCGGTTGCGCCAAAAAGTTCACCAAATTCCACAACCGTCTGCATGATTTTGGCTTTGGTTTCACCTTCTTGCCCATCTAATATTGCTTTTTCTTCCTTAGTTAATTTCATATCCTTCTCCTTTTAATGAAATCTTATTATAATTATAGCAATTTATATGACAATTTCCAACAAAATTAGATGATAGGTTAATATGTATAAAAAAATTTTAAAAAATTTTTAAAACATTAGCACTCTTTTGTTGACATTGCTAGCAAACAAGGTGTATAATTAACAATGTATTGGGAAAAACTAATACTTAAGGAGGTAAATTTATGAAACACAATAATAATTTTGATATGATTAAAAGGGAGAATAACAGAGAACCACTTAGATTTTTTGATGATTGGTTTGATGACTTTATGCCAATGTTTTCAAGAAGAGAAATGAAAGAGTTTAATTCTATTATGAAAACTGATGTTAAGGAAACTGAAAAGAATTATATTCTTGATATAGACTTGCCAGGCTTTAAAAAGGAAGATGTAAATCTTGACTTAGAAAATGGCTATCTTACAATTTCAGCAAAGCGTGAACACAAAGTTGACAATGAAGACAAAAAAGAAAATTTTGTTAGACGCGAAAGAAGTTATGGGCAATTCAGTCGTTCTTTCTATGTTGGAGATATTTCCCAAGATGAAATTGAAGCGCATCTTGAAAATGGCACATTGACAATCAAACTTCCAAAAGAAGAAGAAAAGAAAACAAAATCAAATCGTATTGAAATTAAATAATTAAAAAAATCCTTGGGAAACCAAGGATTTTTTGTTGTTTTGTCTTGAATATCATGTTATAAAGTGTTATACTTAAAATATAAAGGAATTTAGAATGAGAGTTGTTATTGGAAGCGAAAACGAAGCTAAATATAGAGCAGTAAAAAAATTCTTTCCTAAAACAAGTGTTGTAAAAAAAAGAGCAGGTAGTGGTGTTTCTTCCAAACCACTCAACTATTCAGTTTTGGAAGGTGCATACAATAGGGCTAACAGTTTACATTTAAAAGACAATGACCTTGGAATTGGTATTGAAGGCGGATTTTTTAAAGTTAGTAGCAGTGAACAATATTATTTAAGTGACGTCTGCTGCATTAAAGATAAATATGGTTATCGCTTTGGTTTTGGATATTTTTATGAAATTACTCAGAGCATGTATGATTATGTTAAAGAAGGAAATTCTTTGAATGAATTAATCTGTCAACTTATTGAAGAAAAAGAAAATGCAAGTGAGTTTAAAAGAAATAATGGTATTGTTTACTATATAACAAATGGACAATGCAAGCGAGGCGAGGGTAACAGCCGGGCGGTTGAAAATGCCTTAAAAGCAAAGCGTGTTGAAACTTTTAATAAAGAAGTGTATAAAAAATTGCCACTCAAAATTTGTGTTAGATATATTATGGCTAATGAGAATTATTTTAAGTTGGACGAAGCATGCAAAAAGGCACTTGAAAAAACAAAGGGGGAGCAAAAATGAGTAAAGCAGATTACATATACTTAAAAACCACCAATAAAATTTTGGAAGAAGGAGTTTGGGACACAAATATGAAAGTGCGTCCTAAATGGGAAGATGGAACACCTGCTCACACTGCAAAAATTTTTGATTCTCATAATGTATATAAACTTGCTGATGAATTTCCGCTTGTCAGTTTAAGAAAGACAAATTGGCGTGCTGCCATTGATGAAATGATGTGGATTTGGGTGAAGAAAAGCAACAATATCAATGATTTAAACAGCCATGTTTGGGATCAATGGGCAGATGATAATGGTAGTATCGGCGAAGCCTATGGAGCACAGGTAAGAAAAGTGGCAAAGTATCCAGTTGGTGAACTTGACCAAATGGATATGATAATTTATTATCTTAAAAACCAACCAGCATTTAGAAGCATGGTTGCAGAACTTTTTGTTCATCAAGATTTACATAAAATGGGACTCTATCCTTGTGTGCATGGGCTTAATTTTGATGTTTCAAATGGCAAGATAAATTTGTTTATCAATCAAAGGTCAAACGACACATTGGCTGCAGGGAATTGGAATGTTGTGCAATATTCTGCTCTGGTGTATATGCTTGCACAGGTGTGCGGACTTGAACCGGGACAGGTAACACATGAAGTTGTTAATGCTCATATATACGATAGGCATATTCCTTTTATTGTTGACATGACATTTTCAAGAGCAATTCAAATTCAGAAGAAGCTTGAAGAGTTTAAGTTTGTTGAAATTGAAAAGATGATGCTTGACCCTGCTGTTAAAGAGAAGTTTGAAGAATTTAAAGAAGAAATTTCAAGATACTATGTTGATTTTGAACCAATAATAGGCGAGGCAAAAAATTTGGAAGAAAATAGTCTTAAAAACGCACAAGCATATGAAGATTATTGCAAAAAAATTGTGGATACAAAAAAATTCCGTGTTGCAAAAAAAATTATAAACTATATGGCGGATAATCCTGAGTTTGATGAAATTTTAGGCTATTCAAAACCACAACTTGAACTTGATAAAAAGGTTGAAGATTTATATCAATTTGTTTCACCACTTAAAAAGGATGAAAATGGCAAGTTTGTGCCAAATGAAAAAGGTAGTTTTGATGTGAAAAATTATTATCCAGAAAAAGAAGGAATTAAGTTTAAACAAAAAGTTCCTGTTGCAGAGTGATTTTTGTTTGGTTATATTTAAATATTATGATAAAATTCTTCCTGTTGAAAGGAAGAATTTTTATGTTAAATTATAGTAAGTTTATAAAACAAAGACAACGCTTTTTGAAAGAGAACAAAGACATCGATTTTGTCTATGAAGACAACAACAGTAACATCTTAATTTCTGCACCACATGGAGTGCCACAAACAAGACTTGGAAAGGCTAAACATGAAGAGCCGGGTTCATTAAGTTTTGCAATTGAACTTAAAAACAGAACACAAACGAATTTTATTGCCAAAACATCTAATAATTTTGACGATGTCAATTTTGATGCACACAGCCCATACAAAACCCAAATTAAGCGTGAAATTGAAAAAGGCAAAATTAAATATATAATTGATTTCCATGGGCTTGCAAAAAAACAAGAAATGGACATAAATTTGGGTATCAATTTTGGAGAAAATATTCATAAAAATCCAAATGTTTTTTATGACCTTAAAAGAAAGTTGGAAGAAGAGAATTTTGAAGTTACTGTTGACACACCATATTGTGCAAACATACAAACCATTGCTGGAACTTTTGGAAAGAAAATTTGGGCAATTCAAGTGGAAATAAACAGCCGAATAACCAATGTTCCTTATGAAAAAGAAAGACTTTCTATCCTTTTACAAACCTTTGAAAATTGGATAAAAACTTTAAAATAAAATAATAGCAAATGCTATTATTTTTTAATTTGTAAAGACATCTTGGTCTGCATCATGTAAAACAAAATTTATGTAATCTTTAACATAGTGTGCACTTAGCGGTTTATAGTCATGATATTCCAAACAAACATTAAAGCCGTTTGGCATTATTGGTTTAAGCGAATGAACATGCCCATAAAGGTTAAACATATCTTTTCTTGTGTTTGTTGGCTTGTGGGTTAAATAGACTTCTTGTCCTAATATTTTTTTATCCAAAACAAGACCACCTTTAATGACATCCTTAAAACCATATTTTAAAAGTTTTTTTCTAAATTCTTCAAAATTATTACCCGCTTCTCTTTCTTCATAGTTGCCCATGATGAGAATTATTTTACCATTCAGTTTTTTCACAATTTCATAATTACCAAAATCGCCAAGATGATAAACAATATCTTTTTTGCCAACAACACTGTTCCATCGTTTTATGTATTCATGGTCAGTTTGTTCAACAGATTTGAATTTAAAATTTTTTGTGCGGGTTTTATATTTTTGTGAAAAGTGGGTGTCGGACGTGAAGAAAATGTTTGTTGAAAAAATATCAGTTGGTGCATTTTTTATTGTTTCAATAAAATCTCTCCATACGCATGAGTTTTTCGAACCATCATAAACATAGGTTACAGTTTCGGTGTATGGCAATTTTTTCTCTTCTTTTAAAAGAAGATTTTTGTCTATTTCTTTAAAGTTAAACATCTTTTTGTTTTTTAAATATGCAACAGGCATGACATCGTAAATGTATTTTAAGCCATGATTTTCAATTGTATTTTCCCAATTTAAAACAAGAGAGTATAAATGCCTGCCAACAGGAGTGTTTGCAATATGCTCTTTAATTTCATATATGCTTGTGGCATTATATTTTCCAACATAACAAGGCACAATATGCATTTTAACTTTGCTTTTAATGACATATTCAAAGGCCTTTTTGTCTTTTTTATAGTTAGAGTCATCAAATTTATCTGCCAATAATGTTTTTGTTCCCAGCCAAATTATTTCAATTTTTGAAGCAATTTTTGGCTCATGTTTCAGCGCAATTGCAAGATTGGTCAATGTGCCAAGAGCAAGCACATAAGTTTTTTTGTTTTTCAAAGCAATTTCAATAATTTTTTTTGTGCCTTCGGTTAAAGAATCATAACCATTGGTCACATAGTTTATTGAACCTTTGTATACAATGTTTGGATTTTTGTCGCACAAACGACAAAGGCGCTTTGCTTCAAAATAACTGTCGACTGTTCCATCAAAAATGGAAATTCTTTTATAGTCGATATTAAAAGGGCAGATTGTGATGGCTTGGACATTAAAATCTTTGATGTTTAAAGCGTAGGCAATTGCAAATTGGTCGTCAACTTCGTTCATGACATCGCTGTCGATAATTATGTTTTTCATTTTCACTTTTTCCTTTTGTTATAGAAATTATTATAACAAAATTAATAAATTTATGAAAGTAAATTATGTATATAAAACTAAGTTTATCAATTATTTTTAAAAATATAAAAGATGATGCAATAACATCATCTTTTTTATATGTATTATTCTTCAATTTTGGTTTTATCTTCATTTTGTTTTTTAAGTTCTTCCAAAATATTTGTCAAAAGTTCTTCTTGTGTTGGTTTTGGTGGAACAGGAGCAGGTTTATTTTTTTCACGAAGTTCCTTTGTTGCACTGATGACTGCCTTGTGATCTTTCATATTAACACCTTGGCTTTTAAGTATTTTCTTTTCTTCTTTTGTTGGTCTTTCGCTAACACTCTTTTTCCAAAAGCCTTGTGCGTTCATCATAACACGAAGCACAATAAAAAGCACAAGAGCAATTAAAATAAAGTTTAAAATTGCAGTTATAAATGCACCCCAATCGATATAGATGCTGTTTGCAAGGTCAATTGTTACGCCATCTTCAAGATAGGCGATTTTCAAGAAGGTGTATGCAGAATCAAGTCCTGCTCCGCCAAGAGCGAGAAGCCAATTGATGCAAGGCATTATTATTTTGTTTGTCAAGGCGGTTACAATTGCAGTGAAAGCAGTTGCAACAATAACACCAATTGCCATATCAACAACATTTCCGCGACTGATAAATTTTTTGAAGTCTTTAAAAAAAATCTTTATTTTTCCCATAGTATTTTCTCCTTGGTAAAAGGATAGCTTAAAAAAAATAAAAAAGCAAGAAATATGGATTATTTCTTGCAAGGTTTTAAAGGGTTTCAAGGTTTGTTAAGGCGTTCCAAGTGTTGTTTCCAACTATGCCATCCACAGTTAAGCCATTTGCTTGTTGGAAGGCTCTGACTGCATTAAGAGTTCGAGAACCAAATATTCCGTCAATGTTGCCAACAGGATAAAGATTGCTTTCCAAAAGTTGTTGTAAAAATTTGACATACGCTCCACGATAATTTTCTTTTAGTAATGGATAAGGCGGAAGAGTGAGAAGAGTTTTCCAAGTGTTGTTTCCAACGATGCCATCCACACTTAATGAATTGTTTCTTTGAAAATCTCTAACCGCATTGAGAGTGCGTGAGCCAAATATTCCATCAACCGATAAATTATAGCCATACTCATTTAAAATAAATTGCAGTAAGTAAACAAAATTGCCTCTATCACCATTCCTTAAAAGCGGATAATAGTTTAAGTTGTTGCGGGGTATGTAATTGACGCCAAGAAAATTGCAAACACCATGGCAGGCTTCTTCACCAACTTCTGTTTGAAAAAGTGGATTTATCATCAGTTTTGCTTCTCGCAAGTTTGTCATGAAACCTGCTTCAATAAGAGAAGAAGTGCAGTTTACATTTGACAACACT
>CALWFX010000068.1 GCA_944377765.1 uncultured Clostridia bacterium | reverse complement strand
GTTTCTCCACATCCGCCACAAGCACCAGAAAAACTGAAATAACTATCTTTAAATTGCAAACCTTTTGGAAGGTCTGTTGAAAATGGTGTTTCTTTTTCCATTTTAAGGGTTTTGCAAAAAGCATAATTTTTCTTTTCAGTTTCAAGTAATTCGTCAGCCATTTTCATTTCCAAGGCTTTTTTAGGAGCAGGACAAACATTTGCACAAACGCCACATCCTGTGCAATCTTCAGGCGACACTTGAACACGATATAAATAGCCATTCATGCCAAATGCTTTTGCAAATTCAACTTCTTCCATGGTTTCCGCTTTAACCAAAACAACTTTAATTGCATTGTGTGGACAAGAGAGTATGCATTGACCACATTGAATGCAGTTTGCAGGAAGGTATTTTGGAAGATGTGCGGCAATTCCGCGTTTTTCAAAATCGGCGGTGCCTTGTGGAACTTTTCCTTCCTTATTAAATGCAGAAACAGGAATTTGGTCTCCTTCCAAGCGTTCAATTTTTTTCATGATTGTTTGATAAAACTTATCATCAAAGTTTTTGCTGTTTGGTTTTTCTTCCTTAAAGGTGAATTTTGAAATATCAACTTCTTCAATATGCTTAACTGTTTCGTTCATTGCGTTTATGTTTTTATTGACAACTTTTTGACCTTTTTTGCCATAAGTTAACTTAATATATTTTTGAATTTCATTCAATGCGGTTTCAAAATTTATTATATTTGTCACTTTAAAAAGTGCAGTTTGAATGATGATGTTGATTTTGTTGCCAAGTCCAACTTTTTCAGCAAGTTTTTGTGCATTTATTACAAACAGTTTTGCTTTTTTCTCTTGCAATATTTTTTTGTAAGAATTTGGTAAAACTTTATCAACTTCATTAGCAGAGAAAATGGAATTTATTAAAACAATTCCTTTTTCTTTCAAGCCTTCCAAGCAGTTATATCTGTGCACAAAGGAAAAATTGTTGATGGTTATGATGTTTGCTTCTTTAACAAGGTAGGTGCTTAGAATTGGCGTGTCGCTTACACGAATATGCGACTTTGTTAAACTTCCACTTTTTTTGCTGTCATATTCAAAATAGCCTTGAACATATTTATCCAATTCTTCGCCTAAAATTTTTATTGTGCTTTTGCTTGCTGAAACTGTTCCATCTGAGCCAAGCCCGAAAAATTTCATTTCAAAAGCCTTTGTTTTTGCGTGGTATTCCTTTATAGGTAAGGAAGAGTTTGAAACATCGTCAATTATGCCAACAGTGAAATTGTTCTTCATGGTTTCAAAATTATCTATAATTGAAGCCACCATGTCAGGTGTGAAGTCTTTTCCGCCAAGACCATATCTTCCACCAACAACTTGAATGTTAGAGTCACTTAAAGCGGACACAACATCAAGGTAAAGTGGGTCGTGTGAACCAAATTCCCTTGTTCTGTCAAGAGTTATAACCTTTTTTGTATTTTTAGGCAAACTAAGTTTAAACGCATTATAATTAAATGGGCGGTATAAATGCACTTTCAAAAGTCCAACATTATGGAAATTTTTATCTTTTAATGTTTCTTCAATACATTCGCATGAGGAGCCCATGCTGATAATTATATTTTCAGCATTCTTATTGCCTACATATTCAAATGGGGTATAATCTCTTCCAACAACTTTTTTAAAATCTTTTAATATTGAAATTAAAGTGTCATATATTTTTTCATAGGATGGGGCAGATGCTTCTCTGTTTTGGAAAAAGACATCAGGATTTTGTGAAGAACCTTTTTGATATGGAGAATTTGAATTTAAACAAGCATTTTTAAATTCCTTAATCTCTTTTTGCGGTAAAAGCATTTTAATTTGCTCGTCATTTATTGTTTCGATTTTTTGTATTTCGTGAGATGTTCTGAAACCATCAAAAAAATGAACAACAGGCAAGGATGTTTTAATTGCGAGAAGATGAGCAATGAGAGCAAAATCGTGAGCTTCTTGAACACTGTTTGAACAAAGAAGAATTGCGCCTGTTTGACGAATTGCCATAATATCACTGTGGTCGCCAAAAATGGAAAGGGCATGTGTTGCCACAGTTCTTGCAGCAACATGCAAAACTGCTGGCAGATGTTCGCCAGCCATTTTATATAGATTTGGTATCATAAGCAGTAGCCCTTGGCTTGAAGTGAAGGTGGTGGAGAGTGCACCAGTGGACAAACTGCCATGCATAGTTCCAGATGCTCCACCTTCTGACTGCATTTCAACAAGAGTTGGGATTTCGCCAAAAATATTTTTTTGTCCTTTTGCAAGTTCTCCATCGCAATATTCTGCCATAGGAGAAGAAGGTGTTATTGGGTAAATTGGAATGACTTCCGATAATTTATAAGCAATCATACCGACTGCGGTGTTTCCGTCAATAGTCTTTTTCATATTAACTCCTTATAAATTAATTTTAATGGTTAACTAAAAATTTGTCAAACAAATCAGTGTTAAAAAGTTGATAATTATTTGTTATAAAGCATAATTTATGCTAAAATATAAAACAGGATAAAAGATATGAAACATGAAAAATTAACAAAAAAATTTATATCATTTTTAGATAGAGATATAAATTTAAAAAGATTGGTAGAGAAAAACATTTCTATTGCTAAAAAGAATAATCCAAGTAAAAAAACAAATCCAGTCCAATCACTTGAAGAACTTTATGATTTTTTGGATTGGTCTGTTAAATGTATGCCATGGGATTGTATTAAAGGTTTAAAATATGATTCTTTATTCACCGCTGTTGACCAAGCAACAGGATATTTTTGGTATCTATTTGACCAACCACTTGATGAATTAAAAGATAAAGGCTTTTATTATCCATCATTGCAATATCTTGAACCAATTTCAAGTTGGATAAAAGAATATTCAAAGGAATGGGGGAAATTTTTATCAAAAAGAAAAAGCTGGAAGAAAGAATACTATGAAATGGCACTGAAAGATGAAAAATATGGGCTTACCTATGGATGGTATGGAGATAAAAATATATGGAAAACATATAACCAGTTTTTTAGTAGAAGTTTGATAGATAAAAACCAAAGACCAATTTATTCTGCCGATGTTGTTTCGCCAGCAGATGCTGAACCAAAAGGATTTTTTAAGATAGATTATAACAATCAATTAATAAATGAAGTTAACATTAAATCTGCAAATTTAAGTTCAATTGAAGAGTTGATTGGTAAAGATAGCAAGTTTTATGATGCTTTTAAGGGCGGAACTCTTACTCATACATATTTAAATGTTAGTGATTATCATCATTATCATTTTCCAATCGGTGGCAAAATTTTGGAAATTAGGAAAATACCGGGGGCTAATGCTGGCGGTGGAGTTACAGAGTGGAGTGAAAAGTTAAATAAATATGTCTATTTCAATGAAATGGGCTTTCAAATGATTGAAACAAGGGATTGTGTAATATTAGAAAATGATAAATTTGGGCTTATTGCCATTTTGCCTGTGGGAATGTCGCAAGTGTGTTCATGTAATTGGGAAAAAGACTTAAAAGTTGGAAAACTTGTAAAGAAGGGCGATCCAATGGGATATTTTCTTTTTGGCGGAAGCGATGTAATAATGATTTTTCAAAAACATATTATTGTTGAACCATTAATTCAAAAAGATAAAGATGATAAATATCGCCATATGTTGATGGGTGAACCATACGCAAATCTTAAAATTAATGATAATATATAATTATAACTTTAAATTTTTAAATTTTTATTGTATAATAAAATTATGGAAAGAAATATTTTAATGGTAATTGAATATTGCGGAACCAATTTTTTTGGTTGGCAAAAGCAAGCAGGCAAAAGAACAGTGCAAGGGGAACTTGAAGAAAAGATTTCAAAAATTGTTAATATGCCATGCAAGGTGGAAGGCAGTGGAAGAACTGACAAGGGTGTGCATGCTTTAAATCAAGTTGCCACTGTGAAAATTAATTCGCCAATACCACTTGAAAATTTTAGAGTTGCCTTAAATAAACTTTTGAATGATGATGTTGTTGTGAAAAAAGTTAAGGAAGTCGACCTTGATTTTCATCCACGCTTCAATGCCAAAAGAAAGATATATCAATATGTTTGTTGCACAAGCAAAACGAGAAAGGCAATTGATTATAACCTTGTCACTTATATAAATTTTGATGTTGATATTGAGAGAATGAAGAAGGCAAGCAAGTTACTTATTGGAAAACATAATTTCAAGGCATTTTGTTCCAGCAACACAAATGTTACAGATTTTGAAAGAGAGATATATGACATTAAGATTAGCAAAAAAGGCAGTAAAATATATTTTGAATTAACAGGGAATGGATTTTTATATAATATGGTTCGAATTATTGTTGGAACTCTTCTTCAAATTGATAAAATTAAAGAAGAAAACATTGTTAAGGCACTTGAAACAGGCAACAGAAGTTTACTTGGAAAGACCATGCCACCAAATGGACTATATTTAAAAAATGTTGTATATGATTAATAATTGTTTCAGCGGGTATTTTTCATTGATTAATTAATAACTTTGCATTTATGAATATTTTTGAAAAACTTTGCAAAAATTGTTGACATAGGGTAAGTTTTATGATAAAATAGCCAATGTAAAAAATCTTCCATAGACCGCAAGTGCTTTATGCGTAAACGATTTTGTCGTGCTTGCCGAGGAAAAGACGAATAGATGAATTATTTTTCTCTGTGCCTTTTCCGTGGTTACAGAGATTTTTTATATAGAAACACAAAATTTAGATTAAAAGGATGTTAAAGAACATGAGTGCTAATTTTGAGGCAAAAAAACAACTTGTTGAAGAAATTAAAGAAAAATTTTCTAAGGCAAAAACTCTCGCTTTTGTTGACTATCGTGGTCTCACTGTTGAAGAAGACACAGCAATGCGTCGCAAATTTCGTGAGAACGGTTGTGAATATAAAGTATACAAAAACCGCTTGATGTTGAAAGCACTTTCTGACCTTGGTATTGAGTGTTCTGCAAATTACTTTGAAGGCACCACTGCCGTTGCAATTGGTTATGAAGATGAAGTTGCACCAGCAAAAATTGTTTGCGATACAATTTCAAATACCAAAAAAATGGCTATCAAATTTGGAATTTTAAATGGTGTTTGCGTTTCCGCACAAGACATCGAAGCACTTGCAAAACTTCCATCAAAGGAAGAACTTATTGCAAAGTTACTTGGAACTTTGAACAATCCAATTACAAGTTTGTGCAGAGTTCTTCAGGCTCCAACTCGTGGGCTTGTGGTTGCTTTAAATGCGATTGCAACCAAATAAATAAAGTCGCATAACAAATTATTTTAAAAAGGAGATTAATAAAATGGCTGATATTAAAAATCTTGTTGAAGAAGTTAAAAAATTAACTATTGTTGAAGTTGCTGACCTTGTTAAAGCATTAGAAGAAGAATTTGGAGTTTCTGCTGCTGCTCCTGTTGCAGTTGCTGCTGCTCCAGCTGCAGGCGCTGCTGCTCCAGCTGCTGAAGAAAAGACAGAATTTAATGTATTCTTGAAAGAAGTTGGTGCAAACAAAATTGCAGTTATCAAAGTTGTTAGAGAAATCACAGGTCTTGGACTTTCTGAAGCAAAAGCTCTTGTTGATGGTGCTCCAAAAATGGTTAAAGAAAATGTTTCTACAAATGAAGCAAAAGAAATGGAAGCTAAATTTAAAGAAGCTGGCGCTGTTGTTGAATTACAGTAATTTAAGAATATTTAAACTTAATTAAAATTTTGTGTTTCAAAAAATACGCTATTTAATGCGTATTTTTTTTATTTTAGTTAACATTAAAAGAGAGTTATTTTATTTGATTAAATAATAAAATATAGTGTATTACGCATAACATAATACACCATATATTGTGTTCGTATATTTTATTAACCAAATTGAAAATATTTAAAATTAAAGTGGAATGTATCCGCCATCAACATTGATGCTTTGACCTGTGATGAAGTTCCCGCCATCACTTGCAAGAAAATAAACACTTTCTGCCACATCAGTTGTTGTGCCAAGGCGTTGAAGTGGGGTCATACTTTCAATATCTTCCTTTTCGGCACTTGTTAAGTTGTTATTCATTTTGGTATCAATAAAGCCAGGGCAAACAGCATTAACTGTAATTTCAAAATTTCCAAGTTCGTTTGCAAGTGATTTCATAAAGCCAATAAGTCCACTTTTGCTTGCGCTGTAAACACTTTCACAGGCACATCCATAGTTTGCTACAAACGAACTCATTAAAATAATTTTTGCAGGTTTTCCCATAACATGTTTAACAAATTCGCGGGTGCAGGCAATTGTGCCTTTAAGGTTAGTGTCAATTATATCGTCAATCTCTTCGTTTCTAACATCCATGATAAGTTTTCTTTTTTCGCTTTTTCCAGCATTGCAAATAAGCACATCAACACTTTTGAAATCTGCAAAAATTTTGTTGAATACATTTTCAACTTGGGCATAATCACTTATGTCCATTTTATAATTTTTTATTTCAATGTCATATTTTTCTTTTAAGTCGTCGTCATATTCAACATTGTGAACATTGGAACAAAGTGCAAGGTTATAGTTTTCTTTTGCAAATTTATATGCAATTTCTTTTCCAATATCGCCAGATGCTCCGGTAATTATTACAGTTTTTTTAATCATAAATTTATCTCCTTTGTTTAAATTATGCTTCAAGACCAGTCCAACTAAGTCCAACAGCAGGGCCCACATGGGAGGCTACAACTGGTCCAACTTCACTTTCCAAAATTTCCACTTTTTGATTTCTTTTATTTAAAAATTCATTAACTTTTTGCTTTAAAAGTTCAAAAAATTTTGTGTTAGCAACATGAATAATAAAAAGTCTTTTGATTTTTTCTGGTATTGAACCAATCAAATCATTGATTGCTCTTTGCATTCCTAAACTTTTCTTTTCACAACCAAGAGTTCCATTTTTAAAACCTAAAATTGGTTTAAGTTGTAAAATTGTGCCAAGGGTGGCGGTTACTTTTCCAATTCTTCCACCTTTTGCAAGATATTCAAGACTATCTGGAATAAAGGCAACTTTGCTTGTGTTTTGAATTTTTTCAATATGGTCAATAATTTCTTTAATGCTTTTGCCTTCATCAATCATTTCAACTGTATCCATAACATATCCAGCAATTGTTTGGCAGGCATTTTTGCTGTCATAAACTGTTACACGACTTGGGTCAATGCAACTTTCTTTTGCAAGGCACGCTGCGTTATATGTTCCAGAAAGAGAAGAACTTATTGTGAAAACAATAACTTCATCACCATTTTTGATTGCATTATTGAATTTTTCAACAAAAAGTTCAACTGAAGGTTGGCTTGTTTTTGGAAAAATTTTTGTTTTTGTGAAATCTTCAAAAAATTCGTCAAATTCGCCAGGTGCACCTTCTTCAAACTCATGTTCTCTGTAAAGGACTTTAAGCGGGATGACAGTTATATCATGTTCTTTTGCATATTTTCTATCTAAATATGCAGTGCTATCAACTATTATTTTAATCATATATTATCTCCAAAAATATTGTATGTTTAATTTTTTATTTTTAGCCTAAAATTTGGCTATACCTATAATAGCATTTTACAAAAATTTAGCCAAATGATTTTTAAACAATTTTCATAAAGTTCAAAAAAGTAAAAACTTTAAATTAATGGTAAAACTTTAGTTTAATAAATTATTTTAATTGACAAATAGCATGGAATATGGTAATCTTATTTAAGTTATATTTTATGTTACTGAAAGTTCTGGATTTAACAATTTGGTGGCATATATATGGGAAATTTTTTAATAGGAGATTGGTAAATGGAACAAAATTTACATACTGAAGTTGATGTAAGACGTCAAAAAATTGCAGATTTAAAGGCAATGGGTGAAATTCCATATAAAGAAAAATTTGAAAGGACTTGCACAATTGAAGAAGCAAGAGAAAAACTTGGCGAACATGTTAAAATTGCTGGGCGCATGACTTTTCGTCGTGTTATGGGTAAATTTGGCTTTTGTCAAATAAGAGATATATATTCTCATATTCAAATTTCAGTTGGCAGAAATGAACTTGACGAAGAAGCATATAATTTTTATAAAAAGATGATTGATATAGGCGACTTTATTGGGGTTGAAGGAGAAGTTTACGCAACTCAAACAGGAGAAATCACTGTTAAGGCAGAAAAGGTTACACTTTTATCAAAAACATTAAGACCGCTTCCTGAAAAATTTCATGGGGTGCAGGACACTGAAATTAAATATCGTCAACGTTATCTTGACCTTGTTACAAATGAAGAGAGCAGACAAATTTTCTTGACAAGAAGCAAGATTGTATCTTTCATTAGAAGATATTTGGAAGACAATGGCTTTATTGAAGTTGAAACTCCAATCCTTCAAACAAGTGTTTCTGGAGCAAGTGCAAAACCTTTCTTCACACATCACAATGCACTTGACATTGAATGCAATTTAAGAATTGCCACAGAGTGCTATTTGAAACAATGCATTGGCGGTGGAATTGACAGAGTTTTTGAACTTGGAAAAGATTTCCGCAACGAAGGCATGGACCCATCTCATCTTCAAGAGTTCACACAAGTTGAATGGTATGCTTCATATTGGAATTTTGAAGATAACTTGAAGTTCTTTAAAAAGTTGGTTGTTGATATGCTTAAATCTTGCCTTGGGAAAACAAAAATTAACTATCAAGGCATGGAAATTGAATTTGATTGCGAATGGGAAAAGATTGACTATGTTGCAAGAATGAGAGAACTTCTTGGCTGTGATTTTCTTGCAATAACAGATGTTAACGAACTTAAAAAGATTGTTGTTGACAAAAAACTTTTCACTTATTCTGACCTTGAAGAATGCAAAACTGTTAGAACTCTTGTTGACTACATTTACAAGAGAAAAATTCGTGCTGATATTGTTAACCCAACAGTTTTATATAACTATCCAGCAGTTTTAATTCCACTTGCAAGACGCAATGATAATGATGACAGAATTATTGATGTTTTCCAAATTGTTGCAGGCGGGGCAGAACTTGTTAAGGCTTATAGCGAACTTGTTGACCCAATTACTCAAAGAAAAACCCTTGAAGAACAACTTGAAGAAAAGGCTCTTGGCGATGAGGAAACAATGGACGTTGATGAAGATTTCCTTCTTGCTATGGAACATGGTATGCCACCAATCTCTGGCTTAGGTTTTGGAATTGACAGATTTATGCAATTTATTTTCGACTGTCCAAACATTCGTGATGTTGTTTTATTCCCACTTATGAAATAAAATTAAGTGATAAGTTTTTGTTTAGATTTAAACTTATGATAAGAAAATAACAATACACAAAAGGAGGTAATATGAAGAAATCTATTAATGCAGAGTTGATTCAAACAGGGCTTGACATGATGTTTCCAAATCCGCATTGTGAGCTTAATTTTAAAACTCCTTTTGAACTTTTGATTGCGGTTATTCTTTCCGCCCAATGCACAGATAAACGAGTTAACCAAGTGACAAACGAGATGTTTAAAAGATATAATAAACCTGAGGATTTTGCAAATTTGTCACTTGAAGTTATTGAAAATGAAATTCATTCTTGTGGGTTTTATCATAATAAGGCGGTTGCAATTAAAAAGGCAAGTAAAGATATTTTGGAAAGGTTTAATGGTGAAGTTCCTTCAAATTTTGACGATTTATGCTCACTTGCAGGTGTTGGAAGAAAAACTGCAAATGTTATGATTGCAGAAGCATTTGGCGGAGATGCCTTTGCGGTTGACACACATGTTTTAAGGGTTTCAAACCGGCTGGGACTGGTGAAAACAAAAGATCCAAATAAGTGTGAAGAAGCGCTTAAAAAGATTTTTCCAAAAGATACTTGGTCTAAACTTCATTTTCAAATGGTTCTTTTTGGAAGATATAAGTGCAAAGCTCTTAGACCAGAATGTGAAGGATGCCCTTTCTCACAAATTTGTGTTGATTACCAAATGGGAAATAGAAAAAACACTAAATTAAAGCAATAAAAATAAATAAGATAAAAGAGAGATGCAATATGATTGAAAAAAAGTGCCTGTTGTCACTGATTAGTTTTGCTGGGTTAATGCTTATTTGTTTTCTATCAATGCATTTAATGCAACTGTTTAATATTTCATATTGGATTGGTGTTTCCAT
>CALWFX010000067.1 GCA_944377765.1 uncultured Clostridia bacterium | reverse complement strand
TGATGAAAAAGAATTGGAAAGAAATAAAGCAATCATACAAAGTATGACTCCAAAAGAAAGGCGCAACACAGATATTATTAAAGCAAGCAGGCGTAAGCGTATTGCAGAAGGAAGTGGAACAAGCATTCAGCAAGTTAACCAACTTCTTAAACAATTTGAACAATCTAAAGAAATGATGAAACAACTTAAAGGCAAAAAAGGGCTTAGGGGATTGTTCTAATTAGAAAAGTATTATTATGGTATATTCCAGTTTATCTGGTTTATATAACAAAAGAATTTAATTAAAAGGAGAAATTAAAATGGCTGTTAAAATTAGACTTACAAGAATGGGAGATAAAAAATCACCTTTCTATCGTGTTGTTGTTGCTGATTCAAAAAGTCCAAGAGATGGCAAGTTTATCGATGTTATCGGAACTTATAATCCACTCACAAATCCAGCAGAAATTAAAATTGACAACGAAAAAGCAAGCAAATGGCTTAAAAATGGTGCTCTTCCAACTGAAACTGCTAAATCTATTTTAGTTAAGAGTGGCGTTATTAACCAAGAAAACAAATAAGGAGAAAAACAATGCAAGAATTACTTGAATTACTTGTTAAAACACTTGTGAAAAATGAGAATGAAGTTGAAGTGAATAAAGAAGAAGATGAAAAGTCTATCACTTTCTTTGTTAAAGTTGCAAGTGAAGACATTGGTCGTGTTATTGGCAAAAATGGCAAAATGGCAAGTAGCATAAGAACCATAATTAAGTCTATTGGAGCAAAAGAACACAAAAAAGTGTTTGTTAAGTTTGGAGACTAATTGTGGAATTACTATGCGTTGGTAAAATTGTTAAACCGCAGGGAATTAAGGGGGAAGTTAAAATCTATCCACTTATTGATATCCCTGCGATTTTTAATGGTAAGCATGAAATGTTTATTGATAAAAAGCCGGTTAAAACTAAGTCTTGTTCATATAGGCTGGGTTTTGCATATGCCATGTTTGATGTTATTCCAGACAGAAACACTGCTGAAAAATATAGAAATGCGTTAGTTTATATTGCTAAAGAAGAATTTTATAAAATACCTTCTGACACATATTTAATTGATGATTTTGTTGGGCAAACTCTGTATGATGAAAATGGCGAGTTTGTTGGGCAAATTATGGGAACAGAAAACTATGGCTTTGACGATTTAATTATTGTTAAAGAAGGGGAAAGGCTTTTTATGCTTCCTTTTGTTAAAGACATTTTTAAACGCAAAGATGACAATTTCTATGTTATTAGAAAAGAGTATGAAGGAGCAAAGTTAGATTATGAAAATTGATATTTTAACATTGTTTCCAGAAATGTTTTCGCCACTAAATTCCAGCATTTTAAAGCGTGCAGTTGACAATGGTATTTTGGAATTTAATGTTATAAACATCAGAGATTTCTCTTTGGATAAACATAAAAAATGTGATGACTATCCTTTTGGTGGTGGGGCAGGAATGCTGATGAGTGTTCAGCCTCTTTATGATGCTATCAAAAGCGTTAAAGATGAAAATAGTAAAATTGTTTTCCCTTCGCCAAGGGGAAAGGTTTTTAACCAAGGTAAAGCGAAAGAACTTTCAAAGTATAATCATCTCATTTTTGTTTGCGGACACTATGAAGGTGTTGATGAACGCATTTTTCAACTTTTTGATATGGAAGAAATTTCCATTGGCGACTATGTTTTAACTGGTGGAGAATTGCCAAGTATGGTTATAATTGATTGCTTGTCAAGGTTTGTTGATGGGGTGATAAGCAAAGAAAGTTTAGAAAGTGAAAGTTTTGAAAATGGACTTTTGGAATATCCGCAATATACAAGACCAGCAGAGTTTATGGGGCTTTCTGTTCCAGATGTTTTACTTTCTGGAAATCATCAAGAAGTTGATAAATGGAGAAGAGAACAAAGCCTTCGAAAAACTGCAAACACAAGAAGCGACTTACTGGATGAGTAATTGCATATTACACCATATATTGTTGTAGTATGCAATAAATTACACTTTATTTTGTAAAGGTTGTTATTCTAAGAAATTAAGTAAAAGGTGTTATATATGAAAATAAATTGGTTTCCGGGACATATGCATAAGGCACTTAAAGATATTGAAAATCAACTTAAAAAAGTTGATGTTGTTATCTATGTTTTGGATGCTCGTATTCCAGTTTCATCACTTAATCCTTCACTTGATAAAATTTCTGAAAATAAGCCAGTTTTGTTTATTTTAAATAAGATTGATATGGCGGATGAAAAACGAGTTAAAGAACTTGTAAGTTGCTTTGCTAAGGAAAATCGTGATTATCTTTTATTTAATAGCACTGCATTTAAAAGTGAACTTGTTATTAACAAAATTAAAAAACTTGCACAAAACAAAATTTTAAAATATAAACAAAAAGGTGTTAAGGCAACCATTAGGGTTATGGTTATTGGCGTGCCTAACAGTGGAAAAAGTTCACTTGTGAATAACCTTTGCAAAAAAGCCAAAACTGTAACTGGAAATAAGGCTGGAGTTACCAAAAGCGGACAGTGGCTTAATGTTGGAGATGGAATTGAAATTTATGACACACCTGGAACGCTTTATCCAAACATTGAAAATCAAGATATTGCAAAAAAACTTGCTTTTGTTGGCAGTGTTAGAGATGAAGTTTTGGATTTTACAGAATTGTCGGCTGAACTTTTTGACATATTGAAACTTAAATATCCAAGTTTACTTGAAAAACGCTATCCGAATTGTAATAATATTGAAGATATTGCAAAACTTAGAAAGTTTGTTGTCAGCGGTGGCGAAATTGACTATGAAAGAGCATCATATAACTTTGTTGATGACTTTCGAAAGGGTAGAATTGGAAAAATAACCTTAGATTAGTTTATTTTTAATTTTAAGGAAAAACTATGAAAGAGTATAATAAGATAAAGGGCAATATTGGTGAAGTTGAAGCAGTTGATTACTTGAAAAAAATGGGTTTTAAAATTCTTGAAACCAATTTTAAACTCAAATTTGGCGAAATTGATATTATTGCTTTAGATAAAAATGTGATTGTTTTTGTGGAAGTAAAGGCAAGGGATACTTTGGCATTTGGCAGACCAATTGAAGCGGTTGATTACAGAAAACAGCAAAAAATCAAAAAAACTGCTCAAATGTATTTGATTATGAAAAAGAAACCTTATGCAGATGTTCGTTTTGATGTTATTGAAATTGTTGGCGACAAAATTGATTATATAAAAAATGCATTTATGTGATTAAAAGTAAAGAAATTTACTTTTATTTTTTTATTGATAGACTGAAATTAAAAATGTTTGACAAATCAACAAAAAAGTTTTGGAAAACACTTGATATTTTAAATTTCTTTATGCTATAATTAAAAAGACTTCTGATGCTCCGCTGTGGTATTTTAAAAAACTATATGAACATTATGTCGAAAATCTGAAAAAAGGAGATAAGTCATGGCTAATATTATTGACCAAATTGAAAGAGAGAACATGAAAGAATCTATTCCTACATTTTCTGTTGGTGACACTGTTAGAGTCAATGTCAGAATTAAAGAAGGTGATAAGGAAAGAATTCAGGCTTTTGAAGGTGTTGTTATCGCAAGAAAAAATGGTGGCGTAAGAGAAACTTTTACTGTTAGAAAAATTTCTTATGGCGTTGGTGTTGAAAAAACATATCCAATTCACTCACCAAAAATTGCTAGCATTGAAATTGTTAGAAGCGGTAAACCAAGAAGAGCAAAACTTTATTATGTTAGAAATCTTACTGGTAAGGCTGCAAAAGTTAAATCTGCAGACAACAAATAAAAAAAGTGCATTTAAGCACTTTTTTCTTTTTTATATACGCAACTTTTTAAGTTCAGTTTTATTTTCCGCGCTCAAACGAAAACTATCTTGGCATTTTGAAATGGCTTTATTTCTAACAAATTTATCGTTAAATTTTTGAATAGCATTTCTACCATATTTAAAATCTTTGCAGGTTAAAGTGCAAAGTAGCCAAGCGATTGCCATTTTAACATAATAATTTTCATTTGTGACTTTTAAAAGGTTATTTATAATTTCATCTTTTTTATCTGTTTCAAGAAAGTTTGACATAAGCCCAACAATGCCAACACGAATTTTAAAAGGGTTTTGCGAACTTAAAAGACAAGTAAAGAAGTTGTAACCATTTTCTGTTTTTAATCTTTTAAGACAACCAACAATCATATCACAGGTTGCCCAGTTATCTATGTAATCAATAAATTTATTAAATTCAGCGATAATCTCTTTGTCGCTGAGTTTTTTGTTTCCAAGTATCATTCCTTTTAATAAGATATGTTCGTGCGATAATGGTTTTATATCTTCAATTTTGCAATTTTCTTTTGATAGTATTTTTGCGAAATTTCTTAATGTTGTGGTTCTGATGCCATTAATTTTGAATTTTGTGTCTATTAATTTTTTATGAAATACTGCAAGGTTTTCTTCGCTATTTTCTTTTATGAAGTTATCAATCAATTGCTCTGTTGTCATTTTTTCTCCTTTGACTTTTATATTATAGCATAAATTTCTTATTGAGTAAAATTTTAATTAAAACAAAAAGAAGAGATTACTCTCTTCTTAATGATTCAATTGTGTCAAGTTTTGCAGCTTTGCTTGCTGGATAAAGCCCACTTAAAATGCTTATTACAATGGAAACACCTAAGGCGATAAATGGATAATACCACTTAAACGATAATGGTGCAAAGCCAACAAAGGTTGTAAGGCATATATAGACGATTAAAATTAATATACCAGCAAAGACAAGTCCACTTATACCGCTTAAAAGTCCAACAAGGAAACTTTCTGATGAAAAGATGCGTTTGATATCTTTTTTTCTTGCTCCAATAGATTTTAAAACACCAATTTCTTTTGTTCTTTCAGTAACACTCATATACATAACAACCAAAATCATGATTGCAGAAACAAGCAGAGAAATCATGGAAATTACAGTAAGAGATGTGCCAATTATATTTGTCATTTCTGTAAACATATTTGCAAGCGATTCTTCAATGGAGCCTGAAACATCTTCTCTTGTTGAAAGGTAACGATTTATAATGTCAGAAGTTGCTTTGCTGTCGGTTTGAACATAAATAGAATTTGGAGATAATGGTGTTTCTGCGAATTGCTCATAATAAGATGCAAAAAGGTCATAATCAATGTAAACAACAGGAAAACCAGACATAACTGATGTGTCAACAATTGCAGTAATTTCTTGGTCAATTGGTATTGTTGTTTTGGCAGAAGTTTGAGCATCTTCACTGTCAGGCGTAACAAGTTGAGTATCATTATAAAAAACAGATATTTCCACTTTTTTGCCTATTGGTGATTCTTCGCCAAAAAATTTATAGACAGCAGGTGTCAACATTATTCCATTTTCACTTGTTGACATTTCACCTTCAACAAGATTTTGTTCTGTGTAATATGGCGGGGTGGTGTAAAGATAATAAATAGATAATTGCTCATCTTCTCCTATTTTACCATCGCCATTTTTATCATATTTTAAAGTTGCACTAAGTTTACCAAACATGGTTACCACATTAAAGCCATAAGAAATATTATCTTCTGTTATGGTGTAATTTACATTGTTATCTGCAAGATAAGAATTTATTTCTTGTGTTAAAGTGTCAATTTCTTCTTCTGAGAAGGTGCTAAACGACATCATTTCTTCGCTCTTTTTAGATATGGTGACAATTGTTGGATCGGAATAAGATTTCATTGTTGCACTGATATAATCTGTAATGCCGGAACTAAAACATAGCATTAAAATTAAACTGCCTATTCCAATTGCAACACCGAATGACATCAACAAGTTTTTGGTTTTGCTTGCCCACATATTATGAAAAGATAGGCGTATTGCAGACCAATATGACAAATTTTGCTTGATTGGGTTTCCATTCTTTTCCTTTTCATTTTTCTTAACTTTGTTTTCTTTTGGTTTAAGTTTTTTATAGTTCTCATTTACTTTATCACTAATAATTTTTCCATCTGAAATTTCAACAACACGAGAAGAAACTGATGCAACTTTTTCAGAGTGAGTAACCATGATGACCAACTTTCCGCTGTCTGCAATCTCTTTAAGTATCTTCAAAATTTGCATGCTGGTTGTTGTGTCAAGTGCTCCTGTTGGTTCATCTGCAATAATAATTTCTGGATTGTTTATAAGTGCGCGGGCGATAGCCACTCTTTGTTTCTGTACGCCAGAAAGTTGCGTTGGTTTTTTCTTTAATTGAGACTCTAAGCCAACCATTTTAAGCATATTGGTTGCTCTTTCCACTTTTTCTTTTTCACTTACATTTGAAAGAGTTAATGCAAGCGTTACATTGTCTAAGATTGAGAGATGTGAGATAAGGTTGAAAGATTGGAAAACAAAGCCAACTTTGTCTTTACGATAACTGTCAAGTTGTTTATCAGTAAGTTCACCCAAACTTTTGCCACTTGCAATAATTTTGCCAGTAAAGTCAGAATCCAATCCGCCTATTAAATTCATAAGCGTAGATTTACCGCTTCCACTTTCTCCAACAATAGAAACAAGTTCTCCATTTTTAAAACTGATATTTATATCATGAAGTGCTTGAAAATATTCTTTATTGTTAATTTTATATTTTTTGTTTATGTGCTTTAATTCAAGAACGACTTGACTGTTTTCATTTTGATATTTTTTAGCATTGTCCTTTTCTTGTTCACTATGCACTAAATTTTCTTTTGATTTATTTTTTTTATTACTCATATTAAAACTCCATCAACAATTTTTGGCATTTGATATCAATTGCATTAAAACGCCATTGAATTTTTCTTTATCAGAATCAGGAATATTTTTAAAAATATTTTCCATAAAATCATTATTTATTTTCTTTATCTCTTTTGCAATTGTTTTACCTTTTTCGGTAAGAGCGATAGTTGTTTTTTTAGGATTAATTCTATTTTTTATATCAATATATCCCAATATTTCAAGTTTAAGAAGGGTTCTGTGTGTGTGGGCTTTGTTGCAATTTAGATATACTGATAATTCTTTTTGCGAATTAAATTCCTGCTCATAAAGGGCTTCTAAGAAATTTACAAATGAACTTGAAATATTGAATTTTTTTATATGCTCATTCAAAAATTTGATATGGGCTTTTTTTAAAACATTAACTTCATCAAGTGTTATATCAAACATAATTTCTCCTTTTTCATATTTTTTATTATAGTAGCATAATTTAAGTTGATTAGTCAACCAAAATTTAATATAGCCAAAATTTAATAAAAAGGTTTGAAATATATTTACAAATATAAATTTAAAGTGTTATAATACTGGGCGTATGTGGGAAAATTTTTATGATTCAATTTTAGATGCAACAATTGATTGCTTAAAGGTTGTGCCAATTTTGTTTTTGGCATATCTTTTGGTTGCATATCTATCACATGACCACAATCATAAATTTTCAGGGTTTTTAAGCAAAAAAAAGAAAACAAGTGTTCTTTATGCATCATTTTTGGGTTGTGTTCCGCAATGTGGGTTTTCAAGTGTTATTGCTGATTTATATTCAAGACAAAAAGTTACTCTTGGCACCCTTGTTGCTGTTTTTGTTGCAACCAGTGATGAAGCCTTGCCAATCATGATAACAACTCCAAGCCATATACTTGATTTATTACTTTTGATTGCCATTAAAATTGTTTTGGCACTTGTTTGGGGTTATTCAATTGATTTTGTTGTTAGTATTTTTGAAAAAGCAAGAAAAAATAAATCTAAAAATGTGCAATATGATAAAACTGACAACTTGTCAGAAAAAAGTGATAAAACAACAAATGTTGAACATTGTGGAGAACAGCATGAAAGTTTTGAAGAACATATGCATTCTCATCATAGTCATGAGTGTGGGCATATTCACAGCGATGAGTGCAAGGAAGATTGCCATCATGAAAATGGGTGTTGCGTTGACAATATATTTTTAGATGCTTTTAAACACACCTTAGAAATTGCGATTTACATTTTTGTGGCTACTTTCATTATTAACTTAATAATCAACTATTTTTCATTAGATGCAATTCAAACAATTTTAACAAATAATGTTTATATTCAAATTCTTATTGCAAGTTTAGTGGGATTAATTCCTAATTGTGCTTCTTCTGTCTTGCTTGTTGAATTATATATGCTTGGTGGAGTTTTAAGTTTTCCTGCTCTTGTGGCTGGACTTTCCACTGGTGCTGGGGTTGGGCTTTTCATTCTTGTAAGCAAAAACAGAAAACATCCATTAAAAACTTTGGGCATAATTGGTCTTCAATTTTTAATTGGTGTTGTTTCAGGAATTTTCTTAACCATATTTTTCTAAATAATAATAAAAAAGGAAGCTCAAAAGAACTTCCTTTTTATTTATTTCCATTATTAGAATTTTTGTTGTCGTTATAAAAGTCAAAAGCCTTCATAATTTCTGCTAAATCTTCTTTTGGATTTAGCGCTTCTTCAAAACTAAATCCGCTTTCACTTTGATAGTCGTCATATCTTGTAGGGGTGATTCTGTTTTTAGTTGCAATGTTATTTTCACTATTTAATTTAAAAGTATTTTGATTTGTTTCATTAACATTTATTAAATTTTCAGGTTGAGAACTTTGTTCAGGTTGTTGTTTTTGTTTAAAAACAAAACTATTTCTTTTATAAAAATTACCAGTGTTTTGCTCTTTTGGTGGGTTATCAAGGTTGGATGAACCAAGGTTGTAGCCAAATTCACCAAGTCCATATTCAGATTTTGTTGTGTTAAATTTAACTTCTCTTGGAGCGTCATGACCTTTTTTATATTCTTGCATTTTGTTTAAAAGGATACGCATACTGTCGTTAGGGGAGTTTATTGGGTTAGTGATGTTGTTTTCAACAATAAATTTATCTTTATATTCAGTTATGACATCGGTAAACTCTTTTAAAATATTAGAAAAATCAGGGTTTTTCTTTAATCCCGGAAATTTTATATTCAATTCTTGAACAAGAAGTTGCAATTTGTCAAAAACAAGAGAATAGAAACTTTTTGTGCCTTCTTCTTGAAATTTTTTTGCTTTTTCAAGCACATCAATTGCATCTAATATGCTTTTTTCTTTATGGGCTAATTCAATATGTTCATTTTTTAAATCAAGAAGGCGTCTTTCCGCTTCCAAAGTTTTAAGTCTTTCGTCCATAAGTTTTGACTCATAATTTGCTTTAAGGCGTTCTATGTAAGCGTCCACTTCTCGTTTGTTATAACCATTAAATTGTTCTGAAAAACTCATTTTCAACTCCATATAAAATTTACAATTATTATCAATATTAATAATACCAAAAATGAGCATAAAATTGCAATAAAAATTGGCAAAGAAATTATGGAAAAGGTGTAAATGAGAGCGAAAACAAGCACGAAAAATAGCGAATAAGCAATTACTAAGTGAAATTTTTGTCCGCAAACTATGAAAGTTAAAAAGGATGAAAGAAGAAAACTTGATAAGATGTAAATATGTGAATATGCTTGTGTTTGGGTAAAAAGAAAAATTATGCCACTTATACCAATAAGGGTGACGACATTTCCAAGATAAAATATGCTGTCAAGTTTAAAAAATCTGCTTTTAAAAAGTTCAAAAATGCCTAAAATTAAACAAAAGGCATAAAACCACAGTGCTGGAAAGTCTTTAAAAATTACTATGTTTAAAACAATTGCACCGAAAAATAGTAAAATGCTAAATATCAAAAGATAATTTAAAAACAAAGACTTTTTTAAATTTCCAATTCTACCTCTCATGTTGTTTAGTTTTGGCAAAATGCAACTTAATATTCAAATTCTAGGTTATATCATTTATCTAGGTCGTGTTTCAATACATCCATTATGATATCATAGTATGATTTCTTTTTCTTGTTTAATATTGTGGTAATAACGATATAGGTTATACCGCAAAGAATGAAAATAACACTCAAAAGTTGTGAAACACGAAATGGTCCAAGATAAAGGCTATCCATTCTAAGACCTTCCACAATAGCACGGCAGAAACCATACATAATGAGATAGCAGGCGGCGATTATTCCATTTGATTTGAAATTAACTTTATATAAAAGAGTTAAAAGGATGGCGCAGATTATCATATTGTTAACAAATTCATAGAAGAATGTTGCCAAATGCCAGCCAGAACCACCACAGGTACATCCTGCTTGATGACAATGTTCAATATAAACAGCAAAAGGAAACCATTGCAAATTTGGATTGTCAACATAAAAACCAAAGGCTTCTTGATTTACAAAATTGCCCCATCTGCCAATTCCCTGTCCAAACACAAGCCCAATAACAACAATGTCTGCAAGTTTTAAGAAGTTCTTTTTATGGATAAGGCAATATAGAACAACACCAAAGGCTCCGCCAATAAGTCCACCATAAAAACCAAGCCCGCCATTCCAAATTTTGAAAACATCCCAAAAATTTGTGAACTCATCAAGAGAGAAGAGAACATAGTATATTCTTGCTCCAATTATGGCAAGGGGAATAACGTAGCAGGCAAGTGTTATTATATCATCTGTTTTAAAGCCTCTTTTTTTAGCAACCAAGCAAACAATAACAACACCCATAAGATAACCAAGGGCGCTTATAAGTCCATAATAATTTATTGTTAAACCAAAAAGTTCAAAACTATTTGAAAAAAGATTAGTTAACATATTACACCTTAAAAAGAGTATAAGAATTTCAAACTAAAAAGTCAAATTAATTTACAGATTAAATAATAAAAAAGCAACCATTTAAGTTGCTTTAATATATTATATTTTCTTTGAAACTTTATAGATAATTGAAGAGTATAGCGGGTCAAAAATTTCTCTTTCATCGTAAGTAACAAAAAGGGTGGTGCTAAACTTTTCACATGCTTTTGCAAGCATAACCAATTCTTTGATTGTTTCAACAGTTTTGTCTGAATGGTTAAAATAGTTAGTTATCTCTTTATTGTTAGCATCAAGAGTATGCGCAATTGTTAAAATATCTTTAACAAAAACTGCCACACTTTTACCTTGACCGTGAAGTTTTGTTATAAGATTGATAAGTTCATCAACTTTATCAGCATAATTTTGAGGAGTGGCATCATAATTGATTGTAAAAACATTGTTAAATTCAACGCTGTTTAATAATATTTTATCTTCAAACATAGCATTTGCAACAAGGGCAAGGCAGATAACATCATTTTCTTTTAATCTATTTACTGCAAGTTTTAATTCGTTTATATTATCAAATTTACTTTGTTCTAGCACATATCTTCCACCAAGTTTCACATCAGTATTAAAAATATTTAATGTTTCTTTTGGCAAAATTAACGATGCGTCAATAAAGGAAGGGGTATATGAAGATTTAGGTTCAAAGTTTATTGTGTCAATTTCTGTCATAACATATACATTTTTGTTTTCATCAATAAGTTTTGCTGAGCCTGTTATAAAATCATATTTTTCAATGTTATTCTTATCTTCATTTAAAATTAAGGCTGGCAAATTGTTATCTTCGTTTATTATATATAAATTTCCTTCATCATTTTTAAGAACAATTCCTTTGGCAAGGATGGAAGAGCGAACACTTTTTAGGTCTTCCATTATGTTTTGTTTAAAACAAATATCTTTAAATGAAATAACATTAGAAGGTTTTTGTTGATTTAATCTATTATTTTTTAAAGTGTAATTTTTTCCATTAATAGCAGAAAGTTCTTCAAGAATGCTTTCAATGTTAGATAGTTCTTTGTAAGGCCTGCCTTGACGAAGGGGAATAGGTTTTATATTTTCTCCTGAAATGATTTTATCCATTACAATTTTTATATGATCATTTCTTTTTGAAGTTGTTGGAGAAGTATCACCAAAAACTCTGGCAAGGGCTCTTAATTCATAAATTCCAAGTGATTGAATTAAGGTTAAACTTTCTTCTTGTGCTTTGGTTAATTTTTCATATAGAATTTGATTTTTTGACATATTATTCTCCTTAGTAATTTTATTCTTCTTTAGTTTATCACAATTATTAATTTTTAGCAACCATTTTCGACAATTTTTACAAAAATATAAAAAAATTATACGAAATTCGACAAAATTAGATAAAGGTCAAATAAGCAATTATATAGTTAAAATTTCATAAAAATAATTGCATACTACACCATATCTTGTGGTAGTATGCAATTAAAATTATTCAACATCAAGTGGTTTTAGTGTTAAACATAAAGTAATATAGGTTGTTGGACTTTCTTCTTCATCTTCACCAGAACTCTCTTCATTTGCAAGTTCAAATGTATATGTTACAGAAACAGTTTTATCTTGGTTAAAGGTGGCATTAACATCTCCAGCAACACTATTTTCATTATATAAAATTGGAATGGTTTTAATATTTACATTTCCATTGCCATTATCAATTGAAAATCTTAAATAGTAAGGATTCAATTTTGTTAACACCATAACATCTTTAACACCATCTGCCTTTACAGTTAAATTTTCTTTAAATTCTGTTTCAGCGTTAAACACTTCTCTATAAGTTGTGTTGTTTTCGCCAAATGAAACACTTAAAATTCCATTAAAGAGTGTGGTTGCATCTTCTGGCAAAGGCTCTGGTGCATGAATGTTTTTAGCAAATTTATAGGAATCAAGGGTGTAATACATTTGTTTATTATCTTGAAAGATTGCTGTATATTTGTCTGTGGTGGCACTTGTTGCAGTGAAGGTTAACGTGCTTGAATAGTTATCTTCGCTTGTGCTTATAGTGTATACATCATTATTTTCAAGAATGGTTTTATTTTGATATACCCATGCAACAAATTTGCTTTTTGTGGAACCATTTGAAATTCCATTTGCAGTGAGCGTTACAGTTTCTCCTTCTTGATATGTTCCAGCACCATACACAATGCCATTTGAACAATTTGCAGAAACTGTTATTTTGTAGGTAGCAACTTCGTCGCAACCAAACAATATTAAACAAGGCAGTATTAAAACTAATGCAAGCATAAATATTTTTTTGTTTTTCATCTTAAACTCCTTAAATTTTAACTTGCTAGTAATTTCATTTCATATTTATAATATCTTAATTTTCAATTTAAAGTCAAATATTTAAGAAGAAATATTAAAATTCCTGCCAAAATTTAGAGTATTTTTATTTCCCTTGCATAAAATATTTTGGTAAGGAGTTTTTATGTGGGAGTTTTGCCTTTCTACCAAAAAATTAAATGTTGCAAAATTTATATATCAGACCTTGAAAAAAGAAAGCGAAGAATTTAAAATGGTTTTAACTTGTTATGACCAATTCGACACTTTTTTTATTATGGTCGCTTGCTCTTTTGAAGAAAAAACAAGGCTAACATTAGTTATTGAAAGGTGTGTTATTAAGGTTATTTGCAACTTTTATAAGGAAGAATTTCTTGATAGCAATTTGCATTTGCCATTTCATGAAAAAGTAAGTTTAACTGCTTTCAAAAAGGCTTTAATTAATTTTGATAAAGAAACTGATTTTTATATCATCAGCAAAAATATTGAACTTAAACATAGTTTGTATATTGATTCATTCTATAATTTCAAACTTTCTTCTCTTCGTGATAAGTGGAAAGAACTTATCATGCTTGCCAATGATAATAGTGAGTTTTTGACTGGCGATGAAGCATTTTTTGATTTGCTAAAATTTTTAATTGATAATTTGGAAATATGTGAAAATGAAATCTTTGTTTTTGAAAAGGAAAATGGATACCTTATAAAATTGGGAGAACAAGATGACAACTATGATAGATTATCTAATGAAGGGCTTGTTTCAACACTTATCGATTTGTCTCCGAAGAAAATCAATTTATATTGCGAAAAAAATGAAAGTATGGCAAGTTTTCTTTCAAAAATTTTTGAAAAAAGAATAAATGTTTGTTACAATAAAAACATTGAAAAGGTTGATAAATTTGGAGTAAAATAAAAAAGCCTATTTAAATAGACTTTTTTACATTTCTCTTTCAAAACTTTTTACAGGTTTTTTATCTACAAATTTTTCAAGAAATCCTGCAAACTTACTTCTTCCAGTGCTGTTTAAATAGTTAATTAATGAACTGTTTGAAGGTTGATTTACAAGATGCTTAACAAGATTTATATTCCCTTGGTTTACAAGAGTTCTTAATGCTTGAATTGTAGAATCATATGTTTTGTTTACTTGTTTCATTTTTAAATCTCCTTTTAATCATATTTATTTTACGTGACAGGAGAATATTATATCATAAAAATTTGATATGTCAAGATGCAATTTTGTCGAATATTTCCGAATTTGGTTGTTTTTTTGTCAATTATGTTGAAAATTTATTTTTAATTAAAATAAATATTGCGATAAATACTTGACAAAAAAATTTTAAAAGATTAAAATTAAAGTGCATTTAGTGAAAGACAAGTAGTTTCAAAAATTTTGTGCTCAGAGAAAAGTTGGTTGGTGAAAAACTTTAACATATTTTGAAATGAAACCACTTTTATGTTTGAAGATGCAATTTTAAAGAGTGGCATTATTTTTAAATAGTGCAATTAAGGTGGAACCACGGTTTTAATTAATCGTCCTTAAAATAACTATGCTTATTTTAAGGATTTTTTTATATTCTTAAAGTAAACAAATATTTTAAAAAGGAGAATATTATGGATAAAAAGGAGAAAGAATTAGAAATTCAAAAGGCAAGACACTCTCTTGCACACATTTTGGCGAAAGCCCTTGTAAGTTTGTATCCTGAAACAAAACTTACCATTGGACCAGCAATTGACGACGGCTTTTATTATGATGTTGATTTAGGAGAAAACTTAACACCTGACCACTTTCCAGCCATTGAAAAGAAAATGAAGGAAATTTTAAATAAAGGGGAAGAGTTTAAAAGAAAGGTTGTTTCAAAAGATGAAGCGTTAAAACTTTTTAAAGATAATCCATATAAAACTGAAATTATCAATGAACTTCCTGAAAACGAAGAAGTTTCTCTTTACTATACTGGCGATGATTTCTTTGACCTTTGTCGTGGACCACATGTTGAAAGTTCAAGAAATCTTCAAAATTATGCTTTCAAAATTCATGCAGTAAATGGTGCTTATTGGCGTGGAAATGAGAAAAACAAGATGCTTCAAAGAGTTTATGCTTATGCTTATCCAGATAAAAAGCAACTTAATGAACATATTCAAATGATTGAAGAAGCCAAAAAGCGTGACCATAGAAAACTTGGCAGAGAACTTAAGCTTTTTATGATGTCACCAGAAGGTCCAGGTTTTCCTTTCTATCTTCCAAAGGGAATGATTATAAGAAATTTGCTTATTGACTATTGGCGTCAAATTCACACCGAAGCTGGTTATAAAGAAATTATGACACCAATTATGCTCAACAGGCATCTTTGGGAAGTTTCAGGGCACTGGGACCACTATAAAGACAATATGTATCTTTCAACAATTGATGATGAAACATATGCTATAAAGCCAATGAACTGTCCAGGTGGGGTTTTGGTTTATAAAAGTGAGCCTCATTCATATCGTGATTTACCACTTCGTTTAGGCGAACTTGGAATTGTTCATAGATATGAAAAATCAGGCGAACTTGGCGGGCTTTTGCGTGTTAGAAGTTTCACACAAGATGATGCACATATTTTCATGACACCAAGTCAAATTAAAGATGAAATTAAAAATGTTGTTGCTCTTATTGATAAAGTTTATAAAGTTTTCAATTTCACATAACATGTTGAACTTTCCACTCGTCCGGAAAACAGCATGGGGAGTGATGAAGATTGGAATATGGCAACAGACGCATTAAAAAATGCTTTGGAAGAACTTAAACTTGACTATGTTATCAATGAAGGCGATGGCGCTTTTTATGGTCCAAAAATTGACTTCCATATTAAAGACACAATTGGAAGAACTTGGCAATGCGGAACAATTCAACTTGATTTCCAACTTCCACAACGCTTTGAACTTGAATATGTTGGCGAAGATGGTGAAAAACATAGACCAATCATGATTCACAGAGTTATCTATGGCTCTCTTGACAGGTTTATTGGGCTTTTGATTGAAAACTTTGCTGGAGCTTTTCCACTTTGGCTTTCACCAGAACAAGTGAGAGTTTTATCACTTACTGACAGAAATTGTGACTATGCAAATGAAATTGTTGCAAAACTTAGAAGTGAAGGAATGAGAGCAGAAGCCGACAACAGAAATGAAAAGATTGGTTATAAAATTCGTGAAGCATTGAATGAAAAAATACCTTATCTTATCATTGTTGGCGATGAAGAAGAAAAAAATAAGACAATTTCAATTCGCGGTCGCGGTTTTGAAAATAAATCTGGTTTAATATTGGATGATTTCATTAAAAGACTTCATGAAGAAATCGACTCAAAGAAAACTTAATTAAAATGAAGAAATATGTCGAAAATATTAAATCACATCAAATTCTTCCAAATTTATGCAATATTTATTTGGAAATATAAATAAAATATGGTAGTATTGAAAGGAGAAAATCACATGGGAATTAATGAACTTGCAATGCCGTTCTGCGTTATATTTTTAATTCTTCTTATGGGGTTTTACTTTAAAAGGTAAAAGGAGAATATTAAATGGAAGCATTATTACTTGCAGGAACTGAAAATGTTATTAACTATATTTTGATTGGTATTGTTGTTTTGATGCTTATTGCTCTTCCAATTATGATGAATCAAAAAAATAAAAGAGAAACTCAAAAAATTCAAGAACAAACAAATTCTCTTAAAGTGGGAGATAAAGTTTTAACAACAAGTGGTGTTTATGGCACTATCACAGAAATAAAGTTTGATGACACACAAAAACTTGTTGTTATTGAAACAGGTGGAAAAACAAAAAGTTATATGACTGTTGACGCTTATGCAATTTACACAGTGTTTAAGAGTGAAGAAGAGTTAAGAAAAGAACAAGAAGCCAAAGAACTTGCTGAAAAAGCAAAAGAAGACGAGAAAAAAGCAAAGCACAACAAGGAATCTGCAAAGGAAGAAACAACTGTTGCCGAAGAAGTTAAGGTTGAAGAAACCAAAGAAGAACCAAAAGAAGCAGAAGTTGAAGTTGTTGAACCTGAAAAGAAAAGCAAAAAGAAGGCAAAATAAGGAATATCTCTTTTGGAACTAGCGAAAAAATCGACAAAGCAAATGGTAATATACTACAAACACAGGGTTGTTTACCAAGGTAAATTATTTTAAATTTGGAGAAGAGTATGAATGATATATTAGATGATAATGACTGTAATTCGTCTGATGAAAAAATTACTATACTCGTATGGGAATTGCTTTTTGAGGATAAAAAAGAAAAGGAGAGATTTATGATATTAGATAGTTTATTAAATAAAAAAATAAAAGTGTGGAGTGTTTTGTCAGATACGGTTAATGGTGTTCGTGGCAAATTGAAAGGACAGATTGGGGTTTTAACGGCTTTTGATGATGAATTTATTATTATTGATAATACAATAATATTGAGTAGAAAATTTGTATATAGAATTGAATATGTTTAACATATAAAATAATTGTTTTTAAATCTTAGCATTTAAACGTGTGTTTGTCTTGATACAAGTCGGTGTCGCTTCGCTCCACCGAAAGACAAGCACACGCACGCTAATGAACTTGATTAAACAAGATGAAAATAAAATTTCTATACAAAATTTAATAAAAACAACGAGACTTGAATTTAAAAAAATTGTAACTTAATAAAACATTTCCGCAAACAAAACGGCATCTAAAATGAGAGGCTGGCAAAGGGTGAACCTATATTGCCCCACGCCTTCTCATTTTTTTACGATGCCGTTTTTTTGTATTTGCTTGTTTTTTGGCAATGCAAAATTTTTGCTTTTTAGTTTATCAATTTAAATCTAAATTAATTCAAAAATTTTTGAAGATTGTTTTTGGGCATATTTTATGGCTTTTTGATGTTGTTTATCAACTATGTTTGTGCCATGCGTTTTGGAATTTTTAAAGTGCAAGCATAAATGTCCTTCCATGTTGTTATCAAGCTTGGAATCTCCATGCGGAAAGTTTACCAAACTTGCTGAAATAAACAAATTGTCGTTAATTTCAACAAAGCAAGGTCTTCTTTCCCATGGGGAATTTTTTATTATTTCTTGTAGTAATTGTGTGTTTTCGCTGTCTATTGGTTCAATATCAGCATGATTTATTCCGCCTAATCTTTTGAAAATTAAGTTAGTTCCTGTTTTAAGGTCAATTAAACGATATTCTTTTCCAATTTCTAACAAAGGGCTAACAGTGTTCCAGTCTAATGAAAGCACTGAGATTTTGTTTTCAGTTTGAGTGTTAAGTTCAGTTTCTTTGAAGTTTGTGATTTCAGTCATGTTGCTTTCTGTGACATTTGTGTAAGCTGAAAAAATTGGATAAGGGAAAAGTCCTGCAAATATACTTACAGATATCAATAAAATTAATAGGTAAATTACAAGTTTTTTTTGCATAAAATTATTTTAATTAATTTTGACATTTTAATTCTTAAACTTCTAAAATTTTATGCTTAAAGCATATATTTTTCTATGAAAAAAGTTTGGACAAT
>CALWFX010000066.1 GCA_944377765.1 uncultured Clostridia bacterium | reverse complement strand
ATAGTGGCAGAGATATGGCAACTGAAATTTTTGATGGTAATGTGGTTGAAGGTTTAAACCTTGCAGAAGCGATTGAAAAGGGAATTTTGCCAAAACCAGAATATCATTATGGTATATATTCTCTTTATGACCAACTTCAAAACTTGGAAGAAAAGAAAAAGAGAATACAAAATAAAGTTAAAAGAGAAGAAATTACAAGATTTTTGGGACGAGCAAGAAAAATGGCTCAACAGGCAGACGGGCTTGAAGAAATTTTTGCAAAAAACATAAAAGTTAAAGACGGAAGATATATTTTGTTTTGCTCTAATTTGGAACAAGTGAAGGAAATAAAGGAAAGAATTGAAAGTGACTTGTTTAATGCAGTAAACAAAAATGTTGAACTTTTTGAAATTTCATACACACAAAGTTCAAAGGTGGTTTTAGACCAAATCGACAAGTTCGAAAAAGCAAGCGATGCCTCTCTTAAACTTATGCTTGCAGTTGATATGTTAAACGAAGGTGTTCATGTGAAAGATGTGGATGGTTGCGTGATGTTTAGAAGCACCATTTCGCCAAGAATTTATCTTCAACAGATTGGTAGAGTTCTTTCAGTTGGAACTAAAAAAACGCCAGTTATTTTTGATATCTCAAACAACATAAAAAGTTTGCAAACCATTGCGGATGTTTTTGTCGAGAAAGATAAAGAAGGTGTTAATCCATATAAACTTGAAGATTATTTACCTTTCAAAATCGACAGTGAAAACATGGAAATCTATAAACTTCTTGCAAGAATTGATGAGATTGAAAGTTTCTATTCATATTCAACAGAAGAATGGCTTGACATGGCAAAAAAATATGCTGAAAAATTTGGGAGTTTGAATGTTTTTGGGAGATATAGAGATGATGAAACTGGCGCAATCTTATATTATTGGACAAAAAATATAAGAAATGAATATTTAAAAGGGAATAAGGATGTTGAAGGTGCTATAAAACAACTTCAAGAAATGGATCCAGAATTTTTGACATACACAAGTGATATTTTAAGGAGTGATAGAGAAGCGAAAATATTGAGATGTGTTAAAGAGTATTATAAACATGAAAATGTAAAAGGTAAAGGCATACCAGCGAGATTAAAGGTTAAAGATCCACTTACAAATGAATTAGTGAATTTGGGTGTGGAAATTCAAACGATTAAATTGTTTTTAAAAGGGAACGCCAAACGAAGATATTCGCAAGAATTAATTGAACAATTAAGAAATATAGATGAAAATATTTTCAAGGGATTAGAAGATAAAAGAGAAGAAAAAGAAAATCAAATTTTAAGATGTGTTAAAGCATTTTATGCTGATGAAAACAACAAAAATAAAACTATTCCTAGGAAACTTATTATGCTTGACCCAGTAACACGCAAAAAAGTTAATATTGGATATCAAATTGGAGAAATAAAAGGTTATTTAGCTGGATATGGGGCAAGTGTTTTCTCAAAGAAATTTATTCAAAAATTAAATGAAATAAATTCAAACATATTTAAAAGTCAAGATGAAAAAAAAGAAGAAAGAGAAAATCAAATTATTAGGTGTGTTAAAGAATTTTATAAAGATGGTGACATGAACAAACGCATGAAGCAAACCCAAACAATAATTGATCCACTTACAAATGAAAGAATAAGTATTGGTCAAGATATTATGGTGATAAAACGCTTCTTAAATGGTGGCGGAGATAATAAACCTTCACAAAGATTAATTAATGCTCTTTTAGAAATAAACAAAGATATCTTCAAAAGTGAAAGTGATTTTCGTAAAGAAAGAGAAGATCAGCTTTTAAGATGTGTTAAAGCATTTTATGCTGATGAAAACAACAAGGGTAAACACATACCAAACAATCCAGCATTTAAACTTTTTGATGCTGAAACTGGTGAAACAGTGAATGTTGGTGCAAAAATTTCTCAAATAAAGATGATTGTTAATGGTAAAAAACTGGAATATGCCTACTCTCAAAATCTAATAGACGAATTATTAAAGATTGATAAAGACTTATTTGTAAGTGCTGATGAAAAAAGAAAGATTAAAGAGGAAAGAATACTTCGTTGTGTAACAGAGTTTTATAGTTATGAAGAGAATAAAGGCAAACTTATAACACAAGGTTATGTAATGGTTGACCCTGCAACAAAAAATCTTAATAAAGAAAATCAAGTAGTTGTAAATCTTGGAGATGAAATTCACAGAATAAGACGATTTATTAAGGGGCAAGGTGGAAGATATTCACAAGAACTTATTGACAGTATAAACAAGATTGATAATAATGCTTTGCAAACAAAAAATAATAAAGAAAATCCAATTTTATAAGAAAGTGCGAAAGCACTTTCTTTTTTTCTGTTTCAAGGGTTTAGGTTCTCAAATAAGTGGGTGGGGTGAAGAATTTTTGAAGAAATTTTTAGGTTTTTAAATTCCTTTAAATTTTCTCTTGAAATATTGAAATTTGTGTGGTAAAATATGGGTATGAAAATAAGAAATGTAGATTTTGGAGAAAACCCTTTATTTTTAGCACCAATGGCAGGTGTAAGTGATGTTGGTTTCAGGGAACAAGCAGTGAAGTTTGGCGCTGACGTGACAGTGACCGAAATGCTTTCTTCTCGTGCAATGGCTCACAACCCAAGAAAGACCACTTTGATGACAATAACAAGTCCACTTGAAAAGCTATGCGTGGCTCAAATTTTTGGACATGAAAGTGAATTTATGGTTAAGGCCCTTGAAAGTGAAGTTTTAGCGAAGTTTCCTGCCTATGACATCAACATGGGTTGCCCTGCACCAAAGATTTTAAAAAATGGTGATGGTGCAGCACTTATGGACAGCATTCATCTTGCAAGCCATATCATTGAAAGTTGCAGAGATGTGACAGACAAGCCATTGTCGGTTAAATTTAGAAAGGGTTACAGTGAAGAAAATTACTTAGATTTTGCAAAGATGTGTGAAGATAGCGGAGCTGACTTCATAACTTTTCACGCACGCACTGTGGAACAGGGTTATAGCGGGCAAGCAGATTATGATGCCATTGCAAATGTTAAGGCAAAGGTTAAAATTCCTGTCATTGGTAATGGTGATGTGACAGACATTGACAGTTACCACAAAATGCTTGAAACTGGGGTTGACGGAGTTATGGTTGGCCGTGGTGCA
>CALWFX010000065.1 GCA_944377765.1 uncultured Clostridia bacterium | reverse complement strand
GTTTGGGAAAATGATTCCACAGTTAAATATTGCACCCTCTTTGAACCAACAGCATCCAATGTTGTTGCAGAAATTGAAGGCTCGCAAATTGTTTCAAGTTTAGGAGAACTTTCTGGAACAATTCCATACACCTGTTTTATCACAAGAGAAAGTTATTTAAAAGACCACAGCGACATTGCAACAAAATTTTTACGTGCAGTTAAAAGAGCATATAACTATATTGTAACAAACAACTCCTATGCTGTTGCACAATCACTTTTACCATCATTCAGCGGAAATACAGTTGAAGAATTGCAAATTGCTGTTGAACAATATATTGCCATAAATGCATGGAGCAATAATATGATTATGTCAGAAGAAGGCTATGACAATCTTATGAACGTAATGTTAAATGCTGGCGTTATTACTGAAAAACCTGCTTTTTCAGATGTTGTTGACAACACTCTTGTAACTAATCTTGAAACCGAAAATTAAATAAAAATTATTTAATTTAATTAATTTTTAAATAAAAAATTAAAAAAATAGCAAAAAAATTAAAAATTTTGCTATTTTTTATATATTTTTAAACAATTTTTATTAAATTTTAATTTTTAACAATTAAATTTTATAATTATTTTAAAAATAATTTTATTAATTTTTCTTTATTTTTTGAATATGGTTGATATCTGATTGGCAAGTCTACATAGTTATATTTTTTAACAATACTTTTTTCATGAGAAAAACAATTAAAACTTCTTTTTCCATGATAGGAACCATAACCACTATTTCCAACGCCACCAAAACCCATATAACTTGTTGCAAGATGAATGATAGTATCATTAACACATCCGCCACCAAAAGAAACACTTTGTAAAAATCTTTTTTGTGTGTTTTTATCGTTTGAAAATAAATATAAAGCCAAAGGCCTTTCAAAAGTTTTAATAATTTTCACTGCATCATCAATATTTTCAAAACTCATTATAGGCAAAATTGGACCAAAAATTTCTTCTTTCATAACAGAATCTTCAAGGCTTACTTCATCCAAAATTGTTGGCTCAATTTTTAAAGTTTCTCTATCACTTTTGCCACCAAAAACACACTTTTCTTTATTAATAAGTCCACAAATTCTGTCAAAATGTTTTTCGTTAATAATATGCCCATAAAGATTGTTTTCAAGTGGATTATCTCCAAACATCAAAGAAATTTCCTTTTTAAGATAAGATAAAAACTCATTCTTAACGCTTTTTTCAATCAATAAGTAATCTGGAGCGACACAAGTTTGACCACAATTTAAAAATTTTCCAAAAGCAAGTCTTTTTGCAGCCACCTTTAAATTTGCAGTTTTATCAACAACACATGGACTTTTGCCACCCAGTTCCAAAGTTATAGGAGTTAAATTTTTAGATGCTTTTTCAGCAACCACTTTGCCAACATTAACACTGCCTGTGAAAAAAATATAATCAAATTTTTGTTCCAAAAGTTCAGCATTTTCTTCTCTACCTCCCAAAACAACAGAAACATAATTTTCTTCAAAACATTCACTTAAAATTTGTTTAATTATAAGTGACGTGTTTTTGGCATAACTTGCTGGCTTCACAACAGCACAATTTCCAGCACTTATTGCACCAATAAGTGGGTCAATTGCAAGCATGAAAGGATAATTCCATGGCGACATCACAAGCACAACTCCAAGTGGTTCACTTACAATAAAACTTTTTGAATGAAATTGAGCAAGTGGAGTTCTAACCTTTTTAGCCTTCATCCAACCTTTCAAATGCTTTATAGCATAGGAAAGTTCACTCAAAACCATTCCAATTTCACTCATGTAACTTTCAATTGAAGATTTACCTAAATCTTGAAAAAGTGCATTTTTTATATCATTTTCATGATTTTTTATTGAATTTTTAAGTTTTTTTAATGATTTTAATCTAAAATCGTAATTTAAAGTTTCTCCTTTATTAAAATATTCTCTTTGTTTTTTTACTATATCTACAATCATACAAATCTCCTTTCAGAATAAAAAACTTGCTAAGGCTTCCCTTGATTGCAAGTTTATCTTTTTAATAATTTTTTATAAACACCTTTCAACTCTTCTTTATCATAAAGGACAGGAACAGGATACAATGGATTTGCCTCTTTATCAGCATGACCTGCCAAAACATCAAAATCTTTTTCTTCAAGTTTGTCAATATAATTTGGAATTTCAAAATGCTTGTTCAAATTTTCAATATATTCAATAAATTTTTGAGAAGCTACTTTTTCTGAATCTTCGTTTTTAGCAACCAAAGAAATTTTTGCAAGTTTACTAAGCTTCTTGTTGACAACATCACCATACTCTCTTAACATAATCGGCAAAATCACTGCGTTTGCAAAACCATGTGGCACACCATACTGCCCACCAAGCGAATGAGCAATGGCGTGAACATAACCAACATATGAAACTGTAAATGCCACCCCTGCACAATATGACGCTTTGAGCATATTGGTTCTTGCTTTTTCATTATGTGGTTCATCATATGCAAGTTTTAAATTTTCAACAATAAGTTTAACTGCTTCTTCCGCCATTTTTCTTGTCTTTTTTGTGGTCGACCTTCCAATATATGCTTCAACGGCATGAGTCAATGCATCCATACCAGTTGTTGCAGTTATAAACTTAGGCAAATTCAAAGTTGTCTTATAATCTAAAACTGCATAGTGTGGAATAAGCGAAAAGTCGTTAATAGCATATTTATAATGTGTTTGTTCATCAGTAATAACAGCAGCAAGCGTTGTTTCACTTCCAGTTCCAGCAGTTGTTGGCACAGCAAAAAGTGTTGGAAGTCGCTTTCTAATTTTAAGAAGTCCTTTCATTTTTTTAACACTCTTATTAGGCTTTACATGTCTTGCAAGAATAACTTTTGCACAGTCTAAAACTGAACCACCACCAAAGGCAATACAACCTTCGCATTTGTTTTCATTATAAATTTTAAGTCCCTGTTCCACCATGGCAATTGTTGGATTTGGCAAAACTTCATCAAAAACAACAAGTTTAATTTTGTTTTGAACACTCAACTCTTCCAGTTCTTTGGTTAAGCCAAGCCCACGAATTGATTTATCTGTAACCAGCATTACACAATTAATTCGCTTATCTTTTAAAACCGAAACAACTTCTGTCATATTATTTAAAATTTTAGGTTCTCTATAAGGCAAAACTGGAATTATTATTCTAAAAACAGTTTGAAATGTTCTACAATAAATTTTTCTAAAAATATTCACAAAATCACCCCAAAAATTAAATTTTTTATTAAAAATATTATCTTTTTTATTGATTTTTATTAATATTATTATTTTTTATCAATATTTTTTTCATTATTAATTAAATTAATTTTCTCAATATTTTCCACTTTTTTAATATTTGAATAATATATTGATGAAGCAAGAACAAATTCTGCTGGATAATATAGTATCAAACATAAATCATCAAAAATTTCATGAGCAATTTCTGACACAACTCCAAACACATTAAAAAGAAGCATCAAATCAGATAAAAAGAACAGTAAACTTCCAATCATGATAATAAGATTTTCAATTTTATATTCTTTCATAAACACATAATTTGAAATTGCCTTTCCGAGCATGAAGGAAATAATCAAAGCATAAACAATAACAATTGGCAACATTCCTTTATAGTCAAAAATAGGCAAAGCCAAAATAATTATTAAAGCAACAGCAAAAATTGCTAATGAAATGACAAGGTCTTTCCAATTTATTTTGTTTAAAATGCTGTATGAAACAAAAAAGAATATATGCCCAATTGCAAATAATATCGCCCCATAAATAAAGTAGTCAATTAAAACTATATCTCCAAGACAGGCAAAAACAAGTCCTAATAGCATAAAATATTTATATAGGCTTTTTCTTTGGTCAAGTTTAAAAACAAAGATAAAATTAACAATTCCCAAAATAACAAACAAAACACTTGCTGATGTTTTAAAAATATAAGGCAAATCTTTAAAGCAAAGCAAACATATATCCATTGCCAAAATTAAAATAAATAAAACTAAATTTGAAATCCAAACTTTTTTATCTTTGAACATTTAATTTCTCCCACATAGGAATTATAAGCAAAATATAAAAAAATAGCAAATAAATTCAATAAATCTATTAAATTAGCAATAAAATAGTTGATTTTTATTAAACTTGCCTTTTTAATTTTTTATTTCTATCAAAAATGATAAACATTTTTAGAAAACCTATCTTCGGCGGATATTACTAATTAATTATAGCAGCAAAATCACGACCAACTCGCCCAACAAAGTGCCAGCCAAATTTGGTTATGTAATAAAAAAACTTGCAATTAAGCAAGCCATTTCTCTTGGAGCTGATGACGGGAATCGGACCCGTGACCTCCGCCTTGCCAAAATTGAGTTCATTTTTAATGGTATTTTATACCCACCATAAAATTACTATATAAATAAAGCGATTTAACGATTAAAAAACAAAATGGTCCTACTATTTTTTTTAAAGTAGTAGGACCATTTGAC
>CALWFX010000064.1 GCA_944377765.1 uncultured Clostridia bacterium | reverse complement strand
TCCTTTGTCTTATGCGCCGTTATTCCAACTCCGCCACGGTGTTGAGCCTTGTATTCATCCATAGCCATACGCTTGATATAGCCCATATGTGTCATGGAAACAATAACATCTTCTTCTGCAATCAAATCTTCAATGTCAATTCCGCCCATTTCAAGGCTGATTTCTGTTTTTCTTTCATCCCCAAATGTATTTTTAATAACTTCCAAGTTATCACGAATAATTTGAAGAACTCTGGAAGGTGTTTCCAAAATGTTATTTAAGTCTTGAATAAGTCTTTCAAGTTCGGCAAGCTCTTCTTTAAGTTTTTCAACTTCAAGGTTTGTAAGTTTAGAGAGTGTCATGTCAAGAATTGCTTTTGCTTGAATTTCATCAAGTTCAAAATTTGCGGTTAGGTTTACCATTGCGTCTTGTTTATCTTTTGAAGATTTAATAACTTTAATGACTTCATCAATGGAAGCAAGTGCTGTAACTAAACCTTTAACAATATGTTCTCTTTCTTGTGCTTTTTTAAGGTCAAATTTGGTTTTTCTTATCAAAACTTCCTTTTGATGTTCAAGATAGTAATAAAGCATTTCTTTAAGGTTTAAAACTCTTGGAACGCCATTAACAAGAGCAAGCATGATGATACCGCTTGATTGTTGAAGCATTGTGTGTTTATATAGCATATTTAAAACAACTTGTGCATTGGCATCTTTTTTAACATCAACAACAACTCTAAGACCATCTCTGTCACTTTCTTCTCTGATGTCGCTGATACCTTCAATTTTTTTGTTTTTAACCATATCGGCCATTTGAGTGATAAAGCGAGCCTTATTCACTTGATATGGAAGTTCGGTGATAACAATTCTTTGTTTACCAGAACTTGTTTCTTCAATTTCTGCTCTACCACGAACCAAAATTCCACCACGACCAGTTTTATAGGCGTGTTTAATGGCAGTTCTGCCCATGATTATACCGCCAGTTGGATAGTCAGGAGCAGGGATAATTTTGATGAGATCGTCAATATCAATATCAGGATTGTCAATAAGTGCTTGCACGCCACTTATTACTTCCTTTAAGTTGTGTGGTGGAATGTTTGTTGCCATGCCAACAGCAATACCATCTGCACCATTGACAAGAAGATTTGGAAATTTTGCAGGAAGAACTGTTGGTTGCATTAAAGTGTCATCGAAGTTAGGATAAAAATCTACAGTATCCTTATCAATATCTTCAAGCATAAGTGAAGCAATTTTACTTAATCTTGCTTCTGTGTAACGCTGAGCAGCAGGTGGGTCACCATCCACAGAACCAAAGTTTCCATGTCCATCAACAAGTGGGTAACGAATGGAGAAATCTTGTGCAAGTCTAACTAAGGCATCATAGATTGAACTGTCGCCATGAGGGTGATATTTACCCATAACTTCACCGACAATTCTTGCACTTTTTTTGTGAGGCTTGTCGTAAAAGTTGTTAAGTTCACCCATACTGAAAAGTATTCTTCTGTGAACAGGTTTCAGTCCATCTCTAACATCTGGAATGGCACGGCTGACATTAACTGCCATAGCATAGGATATGAAAGACTTTTTTAATTCTCCCACAACTTCAACTTTTTCAATTTTTTCATTAGCCATAAGCTTTTTAAGATTTTTCTTTTCTTCTTCTTTTTTGCTCATTGTGTTATCCTTTTATTTTAGTGTTTACTTTGAACGATTAATCTAATTTTTGTTTAATTTTTTTTGCTCTTTCTGCACCTTTTTCAATTTTTTCGCTTTTAATTTTGTTAATTTCATCAAAGCCATCAAATAGATAGGCAAGTTCTTCAATGCAAATTTCAACATCGGCAATGCCATCTAAGATTTTGTATCTAAGTTCTTTTTCGTCAGTGTCAATATCTTCCATTTTTCTTTTATATTTGCAAATTGCTTTAATGAGTTCACTAAGTTCTTCAATGGAAATTCTTAAAATATAGTCATCTCCAAAGGTTTCCATGAAATTTTTATAAGGATTTTTGCTTTTCTTTTCCATTTTTGCTTCCTTTATCATAATTTTTCATTTGACAATATGTGTTGATTTTTTGAGCAACAAACAAAGCGCCTTTTTCTTTTAAATCAACAAAAACATTGCTTTCTTTTGGATATTTTCTTAGGAGTTTAATATATTCAGGATGATTTTTAATTGAGAAAACAAATTTTTCTTGTGAAAAGTTTTCTTCGCTTAAATATTTTGCAAGAATATTAAGCCTTTTTAAGTCTGCTTGGGAGATAAAATTTAAACTTTGAATTTCATGTATGGCTAGGTGTGAGTAATAAACTGAATAAACAAACGGTGAATTTTCTTCGCTTTTTGAAAATTCAATTTTCTCTTTTTGCAAAAATTCTTCAAAGTTCATAATTTTCTCCTTACGATTAAAGTGTTCTGCCATTATCTGTCTTATCAAAAGTTTCGCCTTGCCTATCGTTTATAACTTCGGCAAAACATATAGGTCCATTATCCATCAAATCGTTCATTGTTTCTTCAAATGAGCTTTCTGGATATCTTTTTAATAACTTAACAAATTTTGGCATTTCTTTAACCATATCAAAGAATTGGTCATAAGTTACATCTTGAAATTCGAAGAGATAGGTATACATTGCTCTAATTCTTTTCATATCTCCTTGGCTTATATATGATAGCCCTGTAATTGTGTAATGAGGCTCATCCTTAGAATCTCTCATTCTAGTTTGGTAAGCAAAAATACTATTTTCGTCTTCTTCGCATACTTTAAATTTATTTTTAATTAAATAAGTTTTAAAATCCATTGTTTTCTCCTTTTAAAAATTAAATATCAAGGTCAGTAACTGCTGTCATATCAGCATTTTCTTCAATGAACTGGCGTCTAAGTTCTGGGTCTTCACCCATAAGTTGATTGAAGAGTTTATCTGCTTCAATGGCGTCTTCCATTGTGATTTTTAAAAGAATTCTGTGTTCTGGGTTCATGGTGGTTTCCCAAAGTTGTTCAGGATTCATTTCACCAAGACCTTTATATCTTTGAAGAGTGGTGCCCTTTCTTCCATTCTCATCAAACCAGCGGTTTAATTCGTCGTCAGAATAGAAGTAAAATTCTTCTTTTCCTCTTGCCACTTTATAAAGCGGTGGCTGTGCAGCATAAACATGACCATTTTCAATAAGTGGACGCATAAAGCGAAAGAAGAAGGTTAATAAAAGTATTCTTATGTGTGAACCATCAACATCGGCATCGCTCATGCAAATAATTTTGTTATAACGAAGTTTACTTTCATCATAGTCATTGCCAGTTCCAGCACCAAAGGCGGTTATCATGGCTCTTATTTCAGCATTTTCAAGAATTCTATTGAGTCTTGCTTTTTCAACATTCAAAATCTTACCACGAAGGGGAAGAATGGCTTGAAATCTTCTATCTCTGCCTTGCTTTGCAGAACCACCAGCGGAATCTCCTTCCACAAGATAAATTTCGCAGACACTGCTATCTTTTTCAGAACAATCGGCTAGTTTTCCTGGAAGGGTGGTGTTTTCCAAAACGCTTTTTCTTCTTGTAAGTTCTCTTGCATTTCTGGCAGCATCTCTTGCACGCTGAGCAGTGATGCTTTTCATGATAAGTTCTCTTGCTTCGTTTGGATGCTCTTCCAAATAATCGCCAAAGTTTTCTTGCATTGCTTTATAAACAATGTTACGCATTTCGCTGTTACCAAGTTTGGTTTTTGTTTGTCCTTCAAACTGAGGCTCGCGAAGTTTAACAGAAATAACTGCAGTTATACCTTCACGACAATCTTCTCCAGAAAGTTTTTCGTTTTCTTTGATGATTTTGTTTTTAACTGCATAGTCATTAATAACCTTTGTCAAAGCAGATTTAAACCCATCAAGATGAGTTCCGCCTTCTTCGGTGTTAATGTTATTTGCGTATGAGTTAATAATTTCGTTATACGAGTCGTTATATTGGAAGCAAACTTCCACTTCGTTGATAACTTCGCCTTTATCGTTATGGTTAAATTTATTAAAGTAAACAGGGTTTGAAAGGAGAGTTGTTTTATTTTTGTTTAAGTAGTCAACAAATTCAATAATTCCACCTTTAAATTCAAATCTGTCACTCTTTTCTTGCCCTTCGCGTCTATCTTCAAGGGTGATTACCAAGCCTTTATTCAAAAAGGCAATTTCGCGGAAGCGGTTTTTAAGAGTGTCATAGTTAAATTCCACAGTTTCAAAAATTTCAGGGTCTGGCCAAAAAGTTATCGTTGTTCCGCGTTTGTCTGTTGAACCAATAATTTTAAGTGGTTCTGTTGCTTTTCCGCGTGAAAATTCAATAAAGTGATGCTTGCCATTTTGGTAAACATCTGCGGTAAGTTTTGTTGAAAGAGCATTAACGTAGGAAACACCAACGCCATGAAGACCGCCAGAGATTTTATATCCCTGACCGCCAAATTTACCACCAGCATGAAGTTTTGTTAAAACAACTTCAACCGCACTTTTGCCTTCTTTTGCAATCATGCCAGTTGGAATGCCACGACCATTATCAATAACAGTGCAAGAGCCATCTGCGTTGATGATTACATTGATTTCAGTGCAGTATCCAGCAAGGGCTTCGTCAATTGAGTTATCAACAACTTCAGTAACCAAATGATGAAGTCCATGTTCGTCAGTTGAACCAATATACATACCCGGCCTTTTACGAACAGGGTCCAAGCCTTCCAAAACTTGAATATCATCAGCACCATATTGTGTGCTTTTAGAAAGTTCTTTGCTTTCATCAACAAAGTTTTGTTCTGTTTGAATATTTTCAAGGTTTTCTAAATTTTCCATAAATGTTTATTTCCTTTATATATATAAATATACTATATTATAACATATATATAAGAAAAAACCAAGCCTTTAAGTAAAAAAAGGAAAATTTATTAATTGTTTTAATATTGACAATATCGCTCTAGGGTGTTATTATTAATATTAAAGAGAGGATTATATGGCAAAACTTAGTAAAGCATTTTTAAAAGTTAGAACACCTTTATCAAAAAAAGAACAAGAATTATCAACATTATCAAGAAGAGCAAGAGAAATTGACACATATTTCACAGCACATGATGTTAAATCTATTTTTTATAATAAAGACAAAATTATTTATATCAATCCAAAACCAAAGAAAAGCAATTTTTTAAACACACATATTTATGCTTTTAACGAGAGAGATTACTCTGAGTTAAATATTTTGCTTTGTCAGATAGCAGAAAAAGAAAGTGAACTTAAAAGAAAAGGGTATAATCTTGAAGGCGTTAAAAGTTTTAACAGGAATGTTTGGCTTGATTTTTCCAGAGAAAGTAATGCCATCGAAGGAATAATTGCAGATTTTCCTTTTGATTTACTTGATTTTAGGGTTAAACTTAAAGAAAAAATAGACACAGACCCTAAAACAAAAGATTTTGACCCATATGACTACTATAAATATTTAAGTTCAGTTGATAAAATGTTTGTTGGAACAGAAGATAATAATGATAAAGGGATGGTTGTGATTAAAGGTAAAACAAGTTATCACATTTTAAGCCCTGAACTTATGCGTCAATTTATTGGATTTAAATATGCCTATAAATGTGCAAAACAAGATAGATTTAAAAGAATGAGTAAGCAAGGTGATGGTGAAAATCAAAGCAAAGTTGAAAAAGCAAATAGAATTGCAGAATTGATTTTGCAGATAAATGCTTTAATTTCTGGTAATCCTTTAACAAGATTTAGAAATTCACAAGTGTATGTTAAAGGCACAAATTGGGTTCCACCAAATGAAGATTTGGTAATTGATAATCTTGATGCTTTATGTGATTTCTTTGTCAATGATGAGACCTGTTCAAATTTAAATCCAATTGAAAAAGCCGCTATTGTTCATGCGGAGTTTATAAGAATCCATCCATTTATGGATGGAAATGGAAGAACAGGAAGAATACTAGCAAATTATTCTTTAATTAAAGATGAAATGCCAACTGTTTCAATAAGATATAACAACACTCAAGAATATTTTAATGCTATAAATAAAGCGATTGAACAACATGAAGTTGATGATTTAATTTCAATTTATTATGATGGAGTATATTCAAGTGCAACAAAAATTTGGGAGTGTTTAAATTATATTGAAAAAACTCAAAAACCAAAAACAAAATTATCTGAAAAACAAAAAGAATAGAATTTCTATTCTTTTTTTATGGAAAAATATTAATTACTCAATTATGTTTTTATTAAAAGTGATGTCAAAAATGATGTCAAAAGAGAAAATTAAAGATATATTTCTTAAAAGAAAAATCGCTACAAGTGTTTATTTTACGCACTCATAGCGATTTCGTATTTGGTTGCGAGGGTAGGGTGAAAGCGAAAAGAAAAATTATCCAGTGGATGATTTTTCCGCTTGAACGGGCAGAATGCCCCGCCGGGACGGGTGAACCGTAGGTTCAAATCCTTTAAGCAATTTTAAATAAAAAAAGAAAACCTGTAAACTAGGCTTTCTTTATTTTTATGGTTGCGAGGGTAGGATTTGAACCTACGACCTTCGGGTTATGAGCCCGACGAGCTTCCGAGCTGCTCTACCTCGCGATGCATTTATATTATAGATTAATATATTGCATTTTGTCAAGAGATATTCCAAAATTTTTTAAATAAACAGGAAGGAAATTGCAAAAAGAACTAATGATGCGAACAAAATTATATTAATTCTGCGTTCTTTTGTGAAGGCTGAAGTTATTGCATAAGCGGAAAAAAGTAATGCTCCAATTGAGTATAAAATATTGCATAAATTAATGGAATACACAAGCACTGCAACAATTTGACCGACAAGCATACCAACAGCCAAAAAAGTTAGCAAGGTTGAGATTATGTCTAATTTGTTAAATTTTGGCTTTTTAAGCCCAGTTACGCATATTCCCAGTATTGCAAATGGAATGCCGATCAAAAAGCCAAAATAGGTTACTTTTCCAAGGTATAAGCCAGCAAATGCAATTAAGAATGCAGAGATGAAAAAAGCAATACTTTCAAAAATCCTGCCTTCACTTTCATCGTATGCCAAGGTTAAACTTATTTTCTTTTTTTTCTTTTCTTTTTCTTTTATTTCTAAATGCGCATTATTAACTTGTTTTTCATTGGTTGAAACAACAGATGAGTTTTCAAAGTTTTCTTCTTTTTTAAAGTTAATTAAAATTAAAAACAATGGAAGGGTGGAGATTATCATTATAATTGTGTAACCATTAAAATTGTTATAGAAGTTAGCGGATAAAATTTGAGATATTATTATTGTGCAAAGTGTTAAGGCGGTCATTAAAAAATACAATGCCCCTTTTTTCTTGATAAAAATGGTGGCAAGCATAAGTAAGCCAGTGGCTACAAACATGATTATTAATGATATTAATAACATAAAGATATTATAAACAAAAAAAATAAAATTGCAAAATGATTTAAAGCAATTTTATTTTCTTTTAATTTTATAATTTTGGCATTTTAAAGGAATCTTTTAAAGTTATTGTGCGGTTGAAAATTAAATTGTTGTCAGTTGAATCGTCATCAAGAGCAAAATATCCATTTCTAACAAATTGATAGCGGTCGTTTTTGTTAAAGTCAATATCTTCAACATAGCAATTTGTAAGGGTGGTTATGGAATTTGGATTGATTTTAACTCCATCAGTGCTCGCTTCATTTTTTTCCACGCTTTCACTGTCTTCTTCTGACACCAAATTTTCAAAAAGGCGACAGGTAACTTTTTTGGCATATTTTGGATTCACAAAATGAATTGTGCCTTTAACTTTTCTGTTTGCTCCTTCTGTGCCAGATTTTGTGTCTTTATCATAAGTTGCATAAATTGTGGTTACATTGCCATTCTCATCTTCATCAAACCCAGTACATTTAATGATATATGCACCTTTAAGGCGAACTTCATTTCCAACAAACAATCTGAAAAATTTCGGAACAGGCTCTTTTAAGAAATCACTTCTTTCCACAACAAGTTCTTTTCCAAAGTAGTGTTTATGTTTTTCAGTGTTGCCTTCAATTTGTGGATAGTCATCTGTCAAAATTTCTTCATCTTCGCCTTCAAAGTTTGTGATAACAAGTTTAACTGGGTCTAGAACTGCCATAACACGCCTTGCCTTTTGGTTCAAAGTTTCACGAATGAAATAGTCCAAAAAGGCTCTATCCACAACCGAAGTGTTCACTTTTGACACTCCTGTTGCATAGACAAAGTTTTTAAGGCTTTCTGGCAAAACTCCACGTCTTCTAAGCCCTGCAATGGTGTAAAGTCTTGGGTCGTCAAAACCAGTAACAACACCATCATTTACCAATTTTTTAATATTCCTTTTTCCAAGTATTGTGCCACTTAAATATAGATTTGTGTATTCTATCTGTCTTGACTTATTTTTTAGTCCACTGTTTTCAACCACCCAGTTATAAAGTGGGCGATGGTCTTCAAATTCTGGGCCACATATTGAATGTGTAACACCTTCCAAGCAGTCATCAAGTGGATGAGAAAAGTCATAGGATGGATATATTTTCCATTTGTCACCAATTCTGTGGTGATGAGTGTATTGAATTCTATAAATAACAGGGTCACGCATATTCATGTTTGGGCTTGCCATGTCAATTTTCGCTCTCAAACATCTTGAACCAGCAGGAAATTTTCCTTCCTTCATCTCTTCAAAAAGTTTCAAGTTTTCTTCAACAGAGCGGTTTCTATATGGGCTTTCCTTTCCTGACTCAGTTAAAGTTCCACGATATTTTGAAAGTTCTTCAGGCGACAAATCACAAACATATGCTTTGCCTTCTTTTATTAGTTTAATGGCAATTTCATAGTTTTTTTCAAAATAATCTGTTGCATAGTGAATTTCATGCCAGTTATAGCCAAGCCAATGAACATCATTTTGGATTGATTTAACAAATTCTTCACTTTCTTTGGTTGGGTTGGTGTCGTCATATCTCAAATTGCAAATTCCACCATATCTTTCAGCAGTGCCATAGTTTAAAATGATGTTCCTTATATGTCCAATATGAAGATAACCACTTGGTTCTGGCGGATGACGAGTTTGAACATGGTCATAAACGCCATTTTTTAAATCTTCGTTAATTTTTTCTTCAATAAAATTGATAGGTTCAACAAGTTTCATATAAACTCCTAAATTATATTTAATAATAATCAAATGCACAAAAAAAGTCAATTAAAAGTTAATTTAAAGTAAGTTTTTTTAATTTATTTTTAATTCTACTTAAACTGTTATCAATGCTTTTTTCATTTATTTCAAGAATTTTTGCAATTTCTTTATAGGAATAACCACTTAAGTAATATTTAAGCACAATATATTCTTTTTTGGATAAGGTGTTTTTTATTGTATTTAGTAAATTTATGTAATTTTCATGATTAATTATTTTTTCATCAGGTGCAACTTGAAAAATTAAATTAACAGGCAAAAACTCATCACTGTCATCGCTATTTTCAGAAAATTTTTGCAATGGTATGGAGTTTGTGAGTGGCGAATTTTTTTTGGTATTGGCTTTTTTTATTGCACTTTGAATTTGATGTTTAATGCAGGTTATTGCAAAAGTTTTGAAAGTTGTGTTTTTTGAATTTGAAAAGTTTTTAATTGCTTTATAAAGTCCTATCATCCCTTCTTGAACAATATCTTCAAGTTCTCCGCCAATGATAAAATAACTTCTTGCAATCTTAACAACAAGGTCTTTATATTTTTCAAGAAGTTCAGTTTCAGCATTTTCATTTCCTTGATTTGCAAGCAAAACAAGATTTTCATCTGTTAAATTCATATCCATAAAAATATTTTAACATATTTATTTATTTTTTCAATATATAATTCAAAAAATTATTATAAAAATAAATATTTTTTTAAAGATTAAACAAACTAAAAATATGAAAAAATTTTTAAGATTTACATCTTTTTTGCTGTTTTTTGTTTGTTGTTTCAGTTTGTATGGTTGTGGAGGTAAGCAAGTTTCTTCTGCGAATATTTTACGAGATGATGAAAGAACAGGTGGTAGTTTAAGTTTTGTTTATGATGATAAAAATAGAACCATCACATTTGGCGGAGAAGGGGAATATATTCAATATTATGAAAAGTCCATAGAGAAAAATTTGACCGAAGGCAACCGATTAGGACTTAAAGTGATAGCACCAAAAGAGATTAAAGATTTATCTAAGACAACTGTGGAAATGAATGGCGTTACATTTGCTGATATTGCAGTTAAAATTAATGGAGAAAGTCAAGATTTTTTTAATATATATCCACTTGTAAATGAAAATACCAAAACAATAAAATTTACAATTTTATGGGATGAGCAAGTTGAAAAACAAGAATACACAATAATAATCAAGGATGGAACAAAGTTGTTAAATAAAGATGGAACTGAAAGTGTGGAAATAGAAGAAAAATAAAAACCTTGGTTCGAGTCCCCTATAAATATAATAAAAAACAATCTCGAATGAGATTGTTAAATTTTGGTGATTTCGAGGGGCTGACGCGTTAAGAAAACAAGCCTGTGTGCTTGTTTTTAGCCAAAAGCGGGAGCAACTTGTTGCGGTCCGCTATGGCAGGGTCGAACCTTGGTTCGAGTCCTCTATAAATATAATAAAAAAACAATCTCGAATGAGATTGTTATACTTTGGTGATCTTGAGGGGGCTGACGCGTTAAGAAAACAAGCCTGTGTGGTTGTTTTTAGCTAAAAGCGGGAGCAACTTGTTGCGGTCCGCCCGACAGGGTCGAACCTCGGTTCGATTGCTTCCACATAGATAAGTGCAGTTTAAATTATTTCTGCAGTGACATACTTCGAAAGTAAGTCACGACGGCGTCGAAAACTTCTTTCCACTTCAACTTTTGCGTTGCAAAAGTTTTGCCGTTCCATTGTTTTCTCCTTTTTCCAAAAAGCGTTTGCATTTTTGGAAACCTTTTTTGTGTGAAGTGCGAATTGCGCTTGGTCGTGAAGAGAAAAAACAAGCATCAAATGAAATTTTGAAACTTGTTTTCAAAATGAATTAAAAGCGCAGTTTTTTCATTTATCACGCCGGGGCGGGCGAACGCAAACACAGTTGCCTTCGCTTTTCCGCCCGTTCAACTCCCAATAA
>CALWFX010000063.1 GCA_944377765.1 uncultured Clostridia bacterium | reverse complement strand
ATAACTGTCAAATCATTTTGAAAAAAATCGAATTTGTTCTAAAATATTTATGTAAATGGAGTTTGTATGAGAATTGAAAAAAGAACAATTGTAATTACTGGTGCTTCAAGTGGAATTGGAAAAGGCTTAAAAGAAGTTTTTGAAAAAAAAGGCGATAAAGTTATTGATATTTCAAGAAATGGCAAAGACTATCAATGCGATGTTAGTGATGATAAAAAATTAAAAGCAGTTTTTGAAGACATATATCTTAACCATGGCGAAATAGACATTCTTATAACCTGTGCTGGATATGGCATTTCTGGAGCAGTGGAACTTTTGCCTGAAGAAATTACAAAAAGGCAATTTGATGTCAATTTTTTTGGCACATCAAACGCCTGCAAATATGCCATACCAATGATGAAAAAGAATTCTAAAATTGTGATAATATCTTCTGCAACCGCACTTTTCCCAATACCATTTAAAACATATTATTGTGCAAGCAAATCGGCTGTAAACAGTTTTGCCCAAGGTTTAAAAATGGAACTTTCAAAAACTGGAATTGATGTAACAAGTATATGCCCTGGTGATATTAAAACAAACTTCACTGAAAATCGTGATAAACACTATGACACCAATGAAAGATATGGCAAATCAATTGAACTTTCAACAAAACCAACTGAAAAAACTGAAAAAAGAAGAATGCCACTTTCCTATGCTGTAAAGAAAATAGCAAACATCATTGAAAAGAAAAAATTTAAACCACAATACATTGTTGGCAAACAATATCATGTTTTTTATGGCTTTAAAAGACTGGTAACAACAAACTTTTTAAATAAATGTTTAACAAAAATATTTTACAAAACCAAATCAAAATAAAAATATATTATTTTCAATACTTTGGAACATTTTATAAAATATTTAATATGCTGATAATGGAGGCAGTAAAATGATTTATCAAAATAAATATTGTCAAGGAGAATGCGTAAACTTACGCCCTTGCTGTCATCCAACTCCGCCACCATATCAATGTTGGTGTCCACCAAGTCCCCCTTGCTTGGAATGTTCACCACAAAGATGTGATGACTTAACAATGTTTCTAATTGGTTACATTATCGGACAAAATTGCACATACAAAAGAAGATAACAAAATACAAAAGAAAAACAAAACATTGTAAAATAAAATCATGCAAATTTGCATGATTTTATTTTTTCTTATTATCTTTATCTTCAACAACAGTTTTATTTTTATATGTTCCACAATTTTTGCAAACCTTGTGTGGTGCTTTCAATTCATGGCACTTTGGACATTCAACAAGTGTAACTTGTTCTGCCTTAAAGTTTGCAGAATTTCTTGTGTGTTTTCTCTGTTTTGAAACCTTACCCTTTGGAACAGCCATTTTCTCATCTCCTTTTAGTAGATTAATTACATATTTGCTAAGTTATTTTACACTATTTACTTATATTTGTCAAGTTTTATTTGCTATTTTTTAAATTTTTTACAATTTCTAATGTGTCTTTTGCCATCATAAGTTCTTCGTTTGTTGGAATTACATAAACTTTAACCTTAGATTTTGGACTTGAAATAAGTTCGATTTGACCACGTTTGAAGTTTTTGTTCTTATCCTTGTCTAAAACAATTCCAAGATATTCCAAATCTTGCAAAATCTGTTCACGCGCTTCATAACTATTTTCTCCAATGCCACCTGTGAACACAATTGCCTCAGCACCATTTAAAACTGCCATATACATACCAATGTATTTTTTAACAGAGTATGCAAGAAGGTCAAGTGCAAGTTGTGCTCTTTTATTACTCTTTTTTGCTGATTGCGAAACTTCTCTGTGATCGCTTGAAATGCCAGAAATTCCCAAAAGTCCGCACTCTTTATTAAGGTAATTCAAAACTTGGTCAACAGATTGATTTTTATGTGAGCATAAAAATTGAACAACAGTTGGGTCAATATCGCCTGAACGAGTTCCCATAACAACTCCTTGAAGTGGAGTGAGTCCCATGGATGTGTCAACACTTTTACCATTTTTAATGGCGGTAATTGAAGAGCCATTCCCAAGATGACAAGTAATTGCATTAACTTCACTCACATCTTTGCCAAGCACTTTTGCAAGTTCCTGTGTAACAAATCTGTGGCTTGTGCCATGAGCACCATATCTTCTTACATGGAATTTTTCATAATCTTCATATTTAATTGCATACATATATGCCTTTTCTGGCATAGAAGAATGGAAAGATGTGTCAAAAACTGCAACTTGTGGAATGTTTGGCATAACCTTTTTGCATGCACGCATACACAAAACATGAGCAGGATTATGAAGTGGAGCCATTTCAGATAATCTATCTATTTGCTCAATAACTTTATCATCAATCAAAGTGCTTTCTTTAAAAATCCAGCCACCCATAACAACACGATGTCCAATAGCACCAATTTCATCGAAACTTTTAATGACGCCATTCTTTTTATCAACCAAAACATCCAAAACCTTTTTGATTGCTTCTTCATGATTTTTTGCGCCTTCAAAAATTTCTTCCTTGCCATCATGTTTATATGAAATAATTGGGTCAGCAAGACCTATTTTTTCGCAATTACCTTTTGCAAGAAGTTTATCGTTTTCCATATCAAGAAGTTGATATTTCAAAGAAGAACTGCCTGCATTAACAACTAAAATTTTCATTATTTATCTCCTTTTTTATCTTCACATTGAAGGCAAGTTATTGCACTTACCACAACAATATCATTAACATTGCATCCACGCGACAAATCGTTCACTGGTTTTTTAAGATTTTGAAGTATTGGACCAATTGCATTAAGTCCGCCAATATATTGAATTGTTTTATAGCAAATGTTTCCAGCATTAATATCAGGAAAAATTAAAACATTCGCATCACCCTTCAAAGGACTTTCTGGCGCTTTTTGTTCTGCCACCCTTGGCACCATTGCCGCATCAAATTGAAGTTCTCCATCAGCAATAATATCTTTTTGCTTTTTATGGAATTTTTCAAAGGCTTCTCTAACTTTTGTTATATCATCACTTTTTGCACTGCCTTTGCTTGAATATGATAAGAAAGCAACTTTTGGTGTTCCAATCTTAAACTGTGTTGCACTTTTTACGCTTGCCTCTGCAATTTCACAAAGTGTGTCTGCATCTGGTTTTTCAAGCACACCACAATCGCTTAAAATCAAAGCCTTTCCTTTCAAAAACTTGTTATCACCATAAACCAAAAAACAACTTGAAACTGGCTTTTTTTTTTTGCCTTTAATGATTTGAAGAGCAGGCTTAACTGTTGTTGCAGTTGATGCCTCAGCACCTGCCACCATTCCATCGGCATAGCCACATTCAACAAGAAGTGTGGCAAAATAATATGGGTCTTTTTCAAGTTCATCAGCCTGTTCTATTGTCATCCCTTTTTCTTTTCTTTTTTCATAAAGGGTTTTAACAAGTTTATTTCTGTCAGGGAATGTTACAGGGTTAACAATTTCAAACTTTTCCAACTTTTTATCACGAAGGATTAAAGCACTTGCATCTCCCACAAGCAAAACTTTGCATATACCTTTCTTTTGCAAAATTTTAACAGCTTCCAAAGTTCTATCCGAAAAACTAACTTCTGGAAAAACAATTGTTTTTTGTTTTTTCTTTGCTTCATTAATTAAATCTTTAATTTTAAACATAAAAACTCCATTCAAATTTATTCTTTTTTCTTTAATAAAAAAATAAAATATATTAGTTTGTCCAATTTTTTTAAAAAACAAACAAATTTAATAGCATCAATTTAATTATAATTAGGCATAAAAATTTTGTCAAATAAATAAGGAGTTATTTTGAAAAATCTTATACACAAATTAAAAAAAGATATATTCATGCAAACATTGCTTTCTATTTTAGTGATATTTTTTCTTTTTAATATGATAATTTCCCCTGCCAAATTTATTGAACAATCTCTTGATGGAATAAGTGCATGGGCATTCAATGTTTTGCCAAGTGTTTTGCCATTTATGTTTTTCACTCGCCTGTTATCTTCAATAGGTCAAATGGAAAAAATGACAAAGCCTTTCAGCAAAATTTCAAATTTTCTTTTTAGAACTTCTCCCATTTCAATATATACCTTTCTCATGGCAATACTTTCTGGTTACCCTGTTGGCTCAAAAATGATTGCAGATGAATATTGCCAAAAACAAATCACTTTGGAAGAAGCATATCGAATGTCTGCGTTTTGCTCAACTTCTGGTCCAATGTTTATTATTGGAGCAGTTGGAACAATGATGTTTAAAAACACCTTGGTAGGCTATATCCTTTTTATTTCTCATGTTCTTGGTGCTTTTTTAAATGGACTAATTTATCGAAATTTAAAAATAGAAAATGGAAAAATAAAACTATTTAGTTTTAAACAAAAAAGTAAAAATTCAATACAAAATCATGAGAATAAAGACAACTTAAAAAATGAAACTATCAAAAAAGCAAGTGAAAAAAAAGGTATTGATATAAGTGAAATTGTTTTATCTTCCACTCTTTCAATACTCTCTGTTGGATGTATAATAACCATTTTCTTTATAATAATTGAATGTTTCTCTCCAATTCTCAATCTTTTTCCTGAAGGTTTGGCAAGTTTTTTGGAAGGAATAATTGAAATAACAAAAGGTTGCCTTTCTCTTTCCACATTACCAAACGTAAAACTAGCAATTGTTCTTACAAGTTTTGTTATAAGTTTTGGCGGAATATCAACCCTACTTCAATCAATCACAATGCTAAACAAAGTTAAAATGCCTTTAAAAATTTTTACACTGCAAAAACTGACTCATGCAATTTTATCGACGATAATAAGTTTAATATTCATAATCTTTATCTAAGTATTTTTTAAACTAACATATACTTTTCTTTCAGTTCTTTTATATCCATTTTGATGTTAGGCTCAGGACAAATAAGCATAATCACATCATACATCTTTTTGGTTAAACTTACATCAATTCTTTTATCTCCTGCAATGAAAGATAGGTCTCTTACCCCTCTTCCACGAATTTTTGTTGTTATTTCAGTTATCTCTGTCCACTCGATATATGTTACTGTTTTTCTAAAGAAAAGCCACACAATTCCCACTTCACTAAAAATCACTTTTGACGGCATTCTTTTTTCTTCAAACACTGCAAAAATAAATATCAATAAAATAACTATACCCGCCAAAAATAATGGCCAAAAATTTTCAGCATCTAATATTGTCATCACAAGCCCTGCTATAAACAAAGCAAGAACCATTGGCATAAACACAGTAAGAAATATAACTAATTGAAATTTATGTTTCCAAAATGTAACTTTCAAATTTACTCCTTATAATAACTTGTTGCAAGTTCATCGCAACGATTGTTAAGAATATTATCACTATGGCCTTTGACCTTAACAAACTCAACCTTTCTCTTTTGAACTAAATCATCAAGTTCTTTCCAAAGGTCAATATTCAAAACTTCTCCACCACTTGAATTTTTCCAGTTCTTTCTTTTCCAGTTCACAAGCCAATTTTGATTGAAAGCATTAACAACATAAGCACTATCACTATATACCTTAACATTTTCATTTTCTTCGGTAAGTTTTAATCCTTCAATCACAGCGGTAAGTTCCATGCGGTTGTTTGTTGTTTCATCTTCTCCACCTGAAAACTCTTGAATATTTCCATCACCCTTTGGAAGATAAACACCGCCATAACCACCCTTTCCAGGATTGCCAGAGCAAGCGCCATCGGTGTAAACAACATCACAATCTTCTTTAAAGGAAGAAAAATCTTGCACTTCATTTTTCTCATCTTCAAAATATAACTCTTTGGCAATTTCTTCCAAAGTTTTTTCTTGTTTTCCAAAATCACGCCAAATTTTTATGCCATCATCTTTTTTCCTTGGCAATATATCAAAACAAAGATGCATAACTGTCTGCTCTGCACTTTCCCCACTGTTACTTAAAATGTTGTAACCATCAAACCCACAATCATTAACAAAGTGATTGCCAATTTTTTTTACACTTGCAATTATTTTGCCAAGAGTTCTGTCTGGGCAGTCCATAACATTAGTGAAATGCTTTTTTGAAACAACCAATGTATGTCCATAGATATCATTTTTACTATCCAAAAACGCATAAACATAATCATCTTCATAAATTTTATTTGAAGACACTTCCCCTTTAACTATCTTACAAAATAAACAATCTTTCATAAAATCTCCCACCTAATTTTTTTCTTTATTTTGAAGTTTCATTTCAGTTTCAGTAATTATTTTATTATACCAATTTAAAAAAAGATTGTAAAGGAATATTAAATATAAAAAAGAAATGATATTTCACATTTCTTTTAAAGCACAAAGTGCAGTATATCAACAATAACAACAAAGGCAAACAATATGCAAATTCCAACAAAATGAATGGTGTTCTCCACCTTCCGATTTATCGGCTTTCCCCTTATCCACTCTATTGTTGTGAAAACAACATGGGCTCCATCAAGTGCTGGAAATGGCAACAGATTAAAAATCGCAAGGTTCGCAGAAATCAATGGAATGAAAACAAGCATATTTGCCAAATTTTGTTGAGTGAATTCTGCCATTGTGGCAATAGTTGTGATTGTTCCACCCATTTCTGTGATTGGAATTTGAAAGGTAATAAGAAGCCACAAACTTTTAAGCACCACCCAAGCAAACCCAAACGCCATAGGAAATGCCCTGCCAAGACCTTCAAAAAAGCCATATTTATATGCAGTTGTGCAAGGGTAACCTGTTAAATCACTTTCCAACCCAATTGCATACACCACTTGTTTTGTAACTTCTTGTGTTTCCGAGTTTGTTATTTCCATCTCGTATGGCACAACAGCAATTTCAACATCTTGAACTTCGCCATTTCTGTTTAATGTTATTGTGAAATAGTAATAGTCGCTTTCTGGAATTTCTAAACTTGAAGACAAACCTTTTTCTTCAACATAGGCATCATATTGCTTTTTTGCTTCTTGTTTCTGCTCAGTTATTGCAGTGTTAAAATTCACACCAAATGCAAAATCAATTTTTTGCCCTTCAACATGAGTTATAACATCTCCTGCTTGAAATTTCCCCACATTA
>CALWFX010000062.1 GCA_944377765.1 uncultured Clostridia bacterium | reverse complement strand
TATTGATACTTTATAGTTAAAAGAAAGGAGCAGTAATGAAGAAAATAATTATTTCTAATTTTAAAATGAACACAACTCCAAGTGAAATGAAAACCTATTCAATGGCACTTGCAACAAAAACAAGTGAAAGTAAAAATCAAATTATTGTTTGTCCACCTTTCACTCATCTTTGTGTTGCAAAGCAATTTTTAGATGGAAGTAAGGTAAGTTTGGGAGCACAGAATGTTTCTTCAGAAGAAAAAGGTGCTTTTACTGGTGAAGTTTCTGCTTCAATGCTTAAAGACTTGGGTGTGGAATATGTTATTGTTGGGCATTCTGAAAGAAGAACCAAATTTAAAGAAACTGATAGGCTTGTTAACAAAAAAATTAAAACTGCTCTTGCAAATGGGCTGAAAGTTATTCTTTGTATTGGTGAAGACTTGGCATCTCGTCAAGCAAAACAAGCATGTGCTGTTGTTAAAAAAGAACTTGATGATGCACTTAAAGGAATATACGAAAATGAACTTGAAGGTGTTATTATTGCATACGAGCCAATTTGGGCAATCGGAACAGGCAAAACAGCAACTTTAAAAGATATTCAAAAAATGGTTGAACTTATTCGAAAGGAAATAGCATATCTTTATTCTGACAAGGCCGGGCAACAAATCAATGTTGTGTATGGCGGAAGTATTGATATTCAAAATTATAAAAAGATAATTTCACTTGCTTGCCTTAATGGTGCTTTAATTGGCGGAGCAAGTTTGAATGTTGATAATTTTGCAGTTATTGCAAGAGAAAATTATTGATTAATTGGAGAAAAAATGGAGCATATATCACTTTACAGAAAGTATAGACCAAAAACATTTGATGAAGTTATAGGGCAAGAACATATCACAAAAACACTTCAAAATCAAATTATGAACAATCATATTGGACACGCCTATCTTTTCACTGGCACTCGCGGAACAGGAAAGACAAGCGTTGCCAAAATTTTTGCTCTTGCGGTTAACTGTTTAACTCCTGTGAATGGCTCGCCTTGTGGAAAATGTGAAAATTGCTTAAATCTTCAAAAGGATAATGACATTAACATAATTGAAATGGATGCGGCATCAAACAACAAAGTTGATGATGTGCGTGAAATAAGAGAAAAAGTTAAGTTTTTGCCAGTTGGTGCAAAATACAAGGTATATATCATTGACGAAGTGCATATGCTTACAGATTCAGCCTTTAATGCACTTTTGAAAACTTTGGAAGAACCACCTGAACACATAATTTTCATTTTGGCAACAACTGAAGCACATAAACTTCCACAAACAATTCTTTCAAGATGTGTCAGATTTGATTTTCATTTGGTGTCAGTATCTGACCTTATGAAACATCTTGCAAAAATTTTTGATAAAGAGAATATTAAATATGATGAAGAAAGTTTAAAACTTATTGCAACAGCAGGAGAAGGAAGTGTTAGAGATACTTTGTCGATTGCAGATTCAATTGCTTCATACTGTCAGGGGAATATCACAAAAGAGCAAACATTGGAAATTTTGGGAACAACTGACTATGATTTAATTTTATCTTTCTTTAAGGAAATTAAAGATAGGGAAGTTGGAAATATTCTTTCACTTATTGACAAAATTGAAAAAGAAGGTAAAAATTTGGCTGTCTTTGCAAAAGATTTATCGAAGCATGCAAGAAATTTGCTTGTTTGTAAAACCTGTAAAGATGCAAACGATATTTTAAATTTACCTAATGATGTGTTTGAAAAGTTTAAAGAGCAAGCAGACCTTTTTGAAGAAAAAGATTTGATAAGATATATGCAAGTTTTTTCTTCTGCAGAAAATGAACTTCGCTACACTTTGTCTGTTCGACTTTTGCTTGAAACCACTTGTCTTACAGCAATTCTTGGGCTTGAAGTAAAAAAAAACTGAAAATTGAAGTGGATAAAACCAAATTATCAGCAAAAAATGTTTGGGGAAAGATTGTTCTTTATTTAAGAGAGAATAAGAAAGTGGCACTTCATGTGGCTTGCGGAGATATTACAGATGTTGAACTTAGTGGCGAAAATTTAATTATAAGAACTTCAGATGACTTTTTGATTGATGTTTTAAATACTGGCATGAAAGAATTGGAAAATGCCATAAGGTGGCAGGGGTTGAATTTGAAAATTCAAATTGTTAAGTTTGAAAATATCACACAAAAACAAGATAAAGATATAATGAAGCTTAGAAAGTTATTTGCAGATAAACTTGACATTATAGATTAAGGTAGTGTAATTTTATATAAGTTTAAAAGGAGTTTAAAAATGGGATATAATTTTGGCGGTTTTGGTGGCGGAAATATGCAAGCACTTATGCGTCAAGCACAAAAAATGCAAGAGGATATGAAAAGGACTCGTGAAGAAATTGATAACACAGAATACACTTCTTCTGTTGGTGGTGGCATGGTGGAAATTGCAATACTTGGCAATCGCACTGTTAAAAGCATTAAAATTAAAAAAGAAGTGGTTGATCCAGACGATGTTGAAATGCTTGAAGATTTAATTGTTTCTGCAACAAATGATTGTTTAAGAAAAATTGCAGATGATGAAAAAACAAGATTACCAAATTTAGGAATGTGATATGGCTGATTTTGACGAACCTATTGAAAGGCTTATTGAATATTTTAGAAGTTTGCCAAGTGTTGGTAAAAAAACAGCGCAACGCTATGCTTTTTATATAATTGAAAACAGTCGTGAAAAGGCAGAAAATTTTGCCAAAGCCATTATGGAAGTTAAGGATAAAGTGAAACTTTGCAAGGAATGTGGAAACTATTCAACAAGTGAAATTTGTCCTATTTGTCAAAAAAGAAATCACAAAGTTATCTGCGTTGTGCAAGAGCCTAAAGACATAATCTCTATGGAGAAAGTTAAAAATTTTGAAGGCGTTTATCATGTTCTGTTTGGAACTATAAGCCCTTTGGAAAATCGCGGGCCAAATGATATACGAATAAAAGAACTTTTTGCAAGAGTAAGCAAAGATAATGTGGAAGAAGTTATTATGGCAACCAACCCTGATGTTGAAGGTGATGCCACAGCAATGTATATATCAAAACTTTTAAAACCATTAAATGTGAAAGTAACCCGCCTTGCACAAGGCATTTCAATGGGAAGCGACATTGAATTTGCTGACGAAGTAACGCTTGAAAAAGCACTTGAACAGCGTCAAGAAATTTAGAGTTATCAACATTTAAAAAAGTTTTCCACAAAATAATTTTTTCAAAATATTTTTATTTAAAATATTTTCAAATTTTAAAGAAAAATAGTAAAAATCTTAAATTTTATGTGGAAAGTTATAAGTTTTTCCACATTTTATTTATTTTTAAATTTATTTTGCAAAATTATTGATATTGACATATATGTAAATAAGTGATATACTTTTTATGTAGGAGAAAATATGTTTGAAGTTAAAGAACTTAGAGTTATTGAAAGTGCAACAAGAATGGATGCTCTCATTATGAAACCAAAGGAGTTTTGGGGAGATATAAACACAATTTCTGATAATCCATTTAAAAATTTTTATATAGCAAAAATTGTTATTCCAAAAACTGTGCAGTTACTTGATAAGGGGTTTGAAAATAACATTTCTTTAAAAAAGGTAAAATTTGACAGTTTTGCATATATTGGAGCAATGAGTTTTAAAAACTGCCGAGAACTTCAAAAGGTTGCTGGTAAGTATATTACATATATTGGCGAAGAAGCATTTTCCAAATGTCCAAAATTAAGCAAGGTAATTTTACCAAATGTTAAAAGAATTGAAGCAAACGCATTTAGAGATGACATAAACCTTGAATTAATTGATATGCCTTGCCTTGATTATATTGGCACAGGGGCTTTTAAAGGATGCAGTAAACTTAAAGTTAAGTGTTATCCTTGGCAAAGCGTTTTGTTTGAAGACTTCTTTAAGAAGGAACAACTTATTCCTGCAACAAAAGAAGATATTAAAGCCTATATTAATTTGCAAAAGGAAAACGCAAAAGAAAGAAAAGAGCGTGGAGAAAAGAACTTATAAAAATGTTGTGATCATTCAATTATTAAAGTCAGTTAATTATTAATTGACTTTTTTTATTTTTTTTGATAAAATCAAGGGAAAATTGGAGTGACGTATGGATTTACGAGAAATTTTACAAGAAAAAATTGAAAAAGTTATTGAAAGATTGGGCATACAAGAAAAGGTTGTTGTGTCATTTTCAAATCGTCCAGAACTTTGTGATTATCAAACAAACTTTGCTTTAATTTGTGCAAAAAAATATAACCTAAAACCTTTTGAACTTGCTGAAAAAGTTTGCAACAATTTAAAGGAAGAAGGTTATAAATTTTCTGTTGCAATGCCGGGCTTTATAAATATCAATGTTGAGAATAGTGTTTTAAGTGAATATGCCAATTTTGTTTTAAAGGATGATAGACTTGGCGTTCAAAAGGTTGCTCATCCAAGAAAAATTTTAATAGATTATGGCGGAGCAAATGTGGCAAAAGAACTTCATGTTGGGCATCTTCGTTCGCCAATCATTGGTGAAGCATTAAAGCGCTTATACAGATTTTTGGGTGATTATGTTGTTTCAGACACTCATCTTGGCGACTGGGGGCTTCAAATGGGACTTACCATTTTGCAACTTAAAGAAGATGGGTATTTGGATGAGTTTTTTAATGAAAATGCTGATTATGAAAATATCAAACTTAAAAATGTTACACTTGATACATTAAATGAAGAATATCCAAAAGCAAGCAAGCGTAAGGATATTGACGAAAACTTTAAAAAACTTGCAGATACTTACACTTTATATGTTCAACAAAAAAAAGAGCCATATTTTTCTATATATAAACAGATAAGAGAATTGTCGGTGGAAGAAATAAAGAAGAACTATTCCATGCTTAATGCTTATTTTGATTATTGGTATGGCGAAAGTGATGCAGATAAATATATTGATGAAACAATAAAACTTTTTGTCGATAAGGGGCTCGCCTATGAAAGCGATGGCGCACTTGTTGTGAATATTGCAAAGGAAGGAGAACATATTCCAATTCCAAAGAAAAGTGAAGATGAAGTGCAGAGATACAAAAATCCAATGCCTCCTGCAATTCTTAAAAAATATAATGGTGGAGTGCTTTATGTTACAACTGAAATTGCCACAATCATGATGCGCAACAAAATGGATAATTTTGATGAAATTATCTATCTCACTGATAACCGCCAAGGTAATCATTTCGTTCAAGCCTTTCGATGTGCAAAACTTGCTGGCATTTCTCCAGAAAACCAAGTTTTAAAACATATATCTTTTGGAACTATGAATGGCAAAGATGGTAAACCATTTAAAACAAGAAGTGGTGAAACAGTTAAACTTAAAGATGTTGTCAATATGCTTGTTGAAAAAGCAAGCGAAAAACTTAAAGAAAATGGCATCGAAAACGACAGGGAACTTGCAAGAAAAATTGGAGTTGGGGCAATGAAGTTTGGCGACTTGTCAAATATCATTTCCAAAGACTATGTTTTTGATATTGATAAGTTTTTGTCCTTTGATGGAAAAACTGGACCATATATTCAATATACAATTGCAAGAATTAATTCCATTTTAGATAAAGCAAATGTGAAAGAAAATTGTAACTTGAAAATTGATATTGTAAGCGAAGAAGAAAAAGAAATTGTTTTGGCACTTCTAAAATTAAATTCTGCCTATGGTGTAAGTTATGAAGATTATTCTTTAAACCTTATTTGCTCATCAACTTTTGATTTGGCAAAAGCATTTTCAACACTTTATAACAACACTAAAATTTTAAGTGAAAAGAGTGAAGAAAGAAAGAAAAGTTTACTTGGAATATGCTTGCTCGTGAAAAAATGTTTGTCAAATGCACTTACAGTGCTTGGCATTGATGTTGTTGAAAAAATGTAACACACATCGTTTGTTTTTAAGGGTGGTTTATTTTAATTATGATTAATAATATTTAAAAAATAATTAAATATAAAAACTTACAACTCTTTTAAATATGGAGCAAAAAATATTTGAAAAATTTATTAAAAAGGTATTTACAAATTAAAAAATTTGTGCTATATTATATTTGAACATGAAAATTCATGGAGGTAAAAAATGAAATTAAAATATGGATTGTATGGTCAAGATTTGAATATGAGAGTTACATCAGAACCAGTTGAGAATAAAGTTAAAACTTTCGGTGTGGAAGGAACAAAAAGTAAAACAGTTGAAGAAAGAGTTAAATAAGGTAATTTATGCCCAATTTTAAAAATATTGCTTTTTTGCAATATTTTTTTTATTTTTATTTTGAATTTGGAAATTTTTGTGATATTATATAATTAAGAAATTTATCTTTGAAGGGTTGAGTATGAAGAAAAATCAATATGTTTATCCTGCAATCTTTATTTGTGATGAAGATGGGCAATATCAAGTTTTTTTTCCAGATCTAGACATTTATAACGAAGGAAAAAATCTTACAGAAGCATATTTATATGCTAAAGGTTTATTGCAAGCATATTTTGCTTATGCTGAAAAATATGAAGTG
>CALWFX010000061.1 GCA_944377765.1 uncultured Clostridia bacterium | reverse complement strand
AACATACGTAACAGTGTCAGGCTTTTATGATTCAAACATAACTATAACCTTAACACCAAATGCTGGATATGAAGTTTTTGGTATATTTAACACAAACAACAACTATGCTCCAAGTAAATCAATAGATGGCAGTTGTGAAAGTGTTAATACAGGTGGTTTAAGTACTGATGGCTCCATTGTATATACGATAAAAGCAGGCACGTTTGATGATAACGAAGACTGTGAGGTCACACTTAACGCTGTCTTTGTCCGCTACCAATTTCAGAATATTAAAATCAATTATTCTTTTATTTCTGATAGAAGTGGCTTTGATAATGAATTAAAAGAAGGTACAATAACAACTAATTATGGATATTCAGAAAGAGGTTATTGGCCAAATCAAACTTTAAATCATGTGGATGATCCTATTCAGTTTACAGGAATAACAAATGAATCAAATATAGGAGATAGCAATTCAATTTTTATTCCTAAAATCGAAGGGAAAAGTGTGAATATTGGGCTTTCTTTGAAGGTTGGTGCGGCTTCATACGATTTCTTTGATGGCAATTATGCTTATTATGTTGGTAATTTAGAAACTGATTTTAGCAAAAATAATGGTGTAGAAGATGGTGCTTTTTGTTGGGGCGGAACTAAATCATTTGAATTTTCATCGTTTATTACTGATGGCACAACTTTTATGCCTACTGACAATGATCTTATATCATATTCTGAAGCTAATAAAATTGACAATGATGCTAAAACAACTTACCTGGTTTTAGATTTAAGCACTTACTTAGGCTATAGATTCATTGGTAATTCAGATGTTTTAAATATTCGAAGTGATAAGAATTATATTAATATTGATTTTAAAGAATATAGTATTGATCCAAATTCTAATCGTGGTGGAGAATTTGTATATAATTATTTGTATTTCACAAACTTATATGAAGATGAAAATGGAGTATATCAAATTGGAACAAATGGTGGTAAAACTAGTATAGAAAAATTTAATAGTAGTATCAGTAACGATTATTTTTCAATTAGTACTGGTGCAATGCAATCTCATAATGAGAAATTATATTTAGCTAAAAAAAGTGTAGGAGATATCGAGGCTGGTCAAATTGTTTCTGGTGAAGAATATGCAGATAATGAAGATTTTATAAATTTAAATAATTCTGCGTTCAATAGTGTTGAATATAAAGTTACCTACTTTTATCAATTTAATTTTGATAGCGACGATCCATTTAATTCAGAATTTATAGAAGAAGTTGATAGAGGAAGAGTTGAAAATATTAAGGAAGGTTATAATCTTTATTTTTCACCTGTAACTAAAGATGACATAACATATGATGGTCTTATTTCAGACCAAGAAAATATTACAAGAAAAGCTGGTTTAGGCTATCAAGCAAATAGATTAAAAGATGATGGAGATATTATTAGATATCTTGATTTTGCAATAGATTATACTGATAATTATACCACATATAATGCTAGCTATTTTGATGATAATAATGTATATGATTTTTGTTTTGAGCAAACTGTAAATATGAATAATATTGTAAGCAATTTAAATGCAAATAATTTTAATTCTGTAGTATTTTATTCAGGTTATGATTTGTTAACTTATAACATTAATTTTAAAACAACTTTTATTACAGAGTATGATACAGATACTGGAGAGTTTACGCAAAAAGAGTCATCTCCAGGTAAAGGCAATTTATTTGATTTATATTGTAATGGGGAACAAAGTACCTATTTAGAAAATGATTTAAATAATCCTGAAAATAATAGTGATTATAATTATGAATTGAAAAATATTAAAGCCTATTCAAAAATTACACTTAAATTAACTGATTTTTATGTTGGCTTTATACCTGAAAAAGATATATATGCTTATGATGGAATATATTTTTACAATCGAGAAATAAATTCTGGTGAAACATCCACTAAAATATATGAAAAATTATCAAATCAAGATACTTATGAATTGCAACTTATTCCCCAAAGTAACAATACTACTATTGAAATAAATGTCTGCTTTAAATTGGCTTCACATTATGATGGAGACATCAGCGTCCCAGAAAAAGAAAATAATTATTATATAATTGACAGTGCGCAAGATTTATATTGGATTATGTTTCAAAGTGCTACCTTAGCAAGCACCAACACAAGTGGTGGAACATTTAAAGGTATGAGATTTAAACAAACTTGTGATATTGATATGAGTGGTTTTGCTTGTGTTCCAATTGGTTCGGTCGCAAGACCTTTCATGGGTTATTACGACGGGCAATATTATTCTATTAGCAATTTGAATATTGACCAATCAAATAATTCAAATGTTGGGTTGTTCGGTTATACAAAAAATGCAACAATCAAGAATTTGACTTTGATGAGTGGTGAAGTTACTGGTTTCTCAAACACAGGAGCAATTGTTGGGTATGCTGAAAACTCAACTTTCACAAGAGTTGGTAATTATGGTTGTACTGTTAAGGTTTACACAACTCCAAAAGAAAGTAAACAAGTTTATGTTGTAAATCAAGTTAAAGTTGGAGAAGATGAAAAAGACAATCCAATATATGAATCATATTTGTATAGTTTATATTACTCAAATGGTTATGCTTATAATACTACTGAACAAAATTCTAATGATGAAACAGTGACAACACCGCATCAAGTTCAAGTGAATGCAGATCTTATAGAATTTGATTACAATAAGGATGGTCAATTTATTTCCTCTCAAAATCCACAAAACTTTGGTGGCTTTGCTGGCTATATCAATAACAAAAATGATGGAATAATTACTGTTTGCTATTCAAAAGGAAATATTACAACAGATGATAGTACAATATATATTGTTGGCGGTTTTGTTGGACATATTGATAGCGTTGATGAAAGCAGAATTAACACTTGCTACACAACAAGTTCTAATTTCTTAGGCGATAATGATGTAAATATTAGTGATGGCTCTCATTTGCATTATGGCACTAATTTTAATATTAATAGTGGGTGCAATAATTGTCAGGGAGAATTTATTTGGTAAAGATTTGATAAAAAAGATGATATTTGTATATTATCTTTTTTATTTTTAGTTTACCATTATGCTTAATTAGGTTATAATAACTTTGTTAAGAATATACTTGTTAAAAGAAAACGAAATTAAAAGTATTTTATATAAACAACGTGCCAAAGTTCTTAATTTATTTGACAAATTTCTTAAAATAATCTAAACTTATATCATGAGAATTTTAGGTATTGACCCGGGCTATGCCATTGTTGGATTTGGCATTATTGACACAGAAAAAGACAATGCGGTGATTGATTATGGAGTTATTGAAACGCCAAAAGAAGACCCTTTGCCAATTAGGTTGCAACATATTGAAGAAAGTTTAAGAGTTATTTTTGAAACATATAAACCTGATGAAGTTGCAATTGAAGAGTTGTTTTATTTTAAAAACCAAAAAACTGTTATTCAAGTGGCTCAAGCAAGGGGAGTTATTGTTTTGACCAGTCAAAAATATTGTGGAAGAACATTTGAATATACTCCGATACAAATCAAGCAGGCGTTAACTGGCAATGGCCATGCTGAGAAAAAACAAATGCAATTTATGGTTAAAAATGTTTTAGGTTTGAAAAGCATTCCAAAACCAGACGATGCCGCTGATGCTCTTGCTGTTGCAATCTGTCACAGTCAAATAAATCCAAGGTTAAATTTTAATATGATGTGAGGAAATTATGATATCTTTTTTAGTTGGAACAATTGAAGAAAAATTTGAAAACTATCTTGTTTTAGATGTAAATGGTGTCGGTTATGAACTTATTATTTCCAACAACACTCTTGTTGCTCTTCCAAACATTAATGAAACAACAAAGGTGTTAACTTATTTGCATGTAAAAGAAGATGGTGTAAGTTTGTATGGTTTTGCCACTCCAGAAGAAAAGCAAGTGTTTATGAAACTTATAACTGTTTCAGGTGTTGGACCTAAAATGGCAATAAGTGTTTTATCTGGAATGAAACTGTCTGACCTTGTTGTTGCCATCACTCGTGAAGACATATCAATTTTATCAAAAGTTAAAGGGTTAGGAAAGAAAACAGCAGAAAGAATTTGTCTTGAACTTAAAGATAAAATCACAACAACAGGTCTTGACAATAACTTATTTAATTATAAAGACAACATTGATAGTTTTGTAAACGAAAATGCTCTTAATGATGCAGTTGACACATTGATTAACTTGGGTGTCAACAAAAATGATGCGTATAGGCTTGCAAGAGCAAATGCTGGCGATGGTGCTATGGCAGAAGAAATTATATTGAAAGTTTTAAAACAACTTGGAAGATAATTAATTACACAATTTGTTGTATTACTCATGCATAATACACTATATATAGTAGAGGTTTGTTATGGAAGATAGATTTATTACAAGCACAAAAAATTGGACAGATGCCGAAATTGAAACTTCGCTTCGTCCAACAAGTCTTGACCAATATGTTGGACAAGATAAAGTTAAAGAAAGTTTAAAAGTTTATATTCAGGCTGCTAAGTCAAGAAAAGATGCTCTTGACCATGTTTTGTTGTATGGTCCACCGGGGCTTGGAAAAACAACTTTATCTCATATCATAGCAAAAGAACTTGGCTCACAAATTAAAATCACTTCTGGACCCGCAATTGAGCATGCAGCAGATTTGGCAGCAATTTTAACAAATTTGAATAAGAATGATGTTTTGTTTATAGATGAAATTCACAGATTAAATAAAACTGTTGAAGAAATCTTGTATCCTGCCATGGAAGATTTTGCGCTTGATTTTATTGTTGGAAAAGGTCCATCAGCAAAAAATATGCGTTTAAAAATTCAACCTTTCACACTTATTGGTGCAACAACCAAAGCGGGAATGTTGACAAGCCCTTTGCGTGATCGTTTTGGCGTTATTTGTCGTTTGGAACTTTATAGTGATACAGATTTACAAATTATTATTGAGCGTTCTGCTAAAATTTTGAATATTGACATTGACCACAGTGCAAGTCTTGACATTGCAAGGCGTTCAAGGGGAACACCAAGAATTGCTAACAGACTTTTAAAGCGTGTGCGCGACTATGCCGAAGTTTTGGGTAGCGGAGAAATTACAAAGGATATCACAGACCAAGCACTTGCAAAAATGGAAATTGATGAATTGGGACTAGATTTTATTGATAGAAAAATTTTGGAAAGTATCATATACAAGTTTGGTGGTGGTCCAGTTGGACTTGACACACTTTCTGCCATGATAGGAGAAGATGCTGGAACAATTGAAGATGTTTATGAACCATATCTTCTTCAACTTGGTTTTATTGCAAGGACGCCAAGGGGTAGAGTTGCTCTTGAAAATGCGTATAGACATTTGGGTATTGATTTTCCAACAAGTAAATAGTTCATATAATGATAAACTTACAATATATTAGGAGATTGAAATGCAAGAAAATAGTATTGACAGAGCGATGTTAAGGTCGACATATTTTTATGATTTGCCAGAAGAACTTATTGCTCAAACACCAATTGAACCAAGAGATGCATCAAGGATGCTTTGTTATAATAGAGTTACAAAAGAAGTTAAAGATTGTCATTTTAGGGATATTATTAATTTTTTAAAGAAGGGCGATGTTTTAGTTATAAACAACACAAAAGTTTTGCCAGCACGACTTTTTGGATATAAAGAAACAGGTGCAAAAATTGAAATTCTTTTGCAAAAACGCATAAATTTGACTACATGGGAAGTTATTGCAAGACCTTTTAAAAGATTGGATGAAGGCACAAAAATTGTTTTTAATGAAAATATTTCATGTGTTGTTTTAAAAAAGGAAACTTATGGCTCTTGTGTGGTTAAATTTGACTATGCACTTAACAAAACTTTTGAAGAACATTTAATGGAAATTGGAACTGTGCCACTTCCACCTTATATTAAGGAAAAATTAAAAAATCCAGACAGATATCAAACTGTTTATGCCAAATTTGAAGGTTCAAGTGCCGCTCCAACAGCAGGCCTACACTTCACAAAAGACCTTTTAGAAAAGATAAAAAACATGGGTGTTGAAGTATGCGAAGTTTTATTGCATGTTGGACTTGGAACTTTTAGACCTGTTAAAGAAGATAATATACAAAATCATCAAATGCACAGCGAACATATTGAAGTTACAAAGGAAGTTGCTGATAAAATTAATAAAGCAAAAAGTGAAGGCAGGCGAGTAATTGCAGTTGGAACAACTTCTGTAAGAGTTTTGGAAAGTGCAGTTGATGAAAATGGAAAATTATTACCTGTTAAAAAGGAAACTGACATTTTTATATATCCACCATATAAATTTAAAATGGTTGATGCATTAATCACAAATTTTCACTTGCCAGAAAGCACACTTATCATGCTAGTTTCTGCTTTTATTGGCGATATTGACAAAACTCTTAAATTATATAACCATGCAGTAAAGGAAAAATACAGATTTTTTAGTTTTGGCGACTCTATGTTTATTGAATAATAAAAATTATTAAAAGGAATATTATGCAAGATAAATATTTTAGTTTTGAAATTGAAAAAGTTTGCCCAGTAACTGGTGCAAGAGCGGGAATTTTTCATACTCCACATGGAGATATAAAAACTCCTGTTTTTATGCCAGTGGGAACTCAGGCAACTGTCAAAGGTCTTCGTCCAGAAGATTTGCACGAAATGGGCGCACAGATAATATTATCAAACACCTATCATCTTTTTTTGCGTCCCGGACATGAAATTGTGAAGGAAGCAGGTGGACTTCATAAATTTATGAATTATGATAAGCCAATTTTAACAGACAGTGGCGGTTTTCAAGTGTTTTCTCTTTCCGATTTAAGAAAGGTTTCAGAGAAAGGGGTGGAATTTCGGTCTCATTTAAGTGGAGAAAAATTTATGATGACACCAGAACTTTGTATGGAAGTTCAAGAAGCACTGGACAGTGATATAAATATGGCTCTTGACCAATGCACAGAAGCGGGTGCATCTCGTGAAGAATCTGAAAAAGCAAGAGAATTAACAAAAATTTGGTTGAAAAAATGTTATGACGCACACCACAATAAAGAGCATATTCTTTTCCCGATTATTCAAGGAAATATGTTTAAAGATTTGCGTGCAAAATGCATTGAAGACTGCCTTCCTTATGCTCGCTGTGGAATTGCTATTGGTGGGCTTTCTGTGGGTGAAGAAAAAAGTCTAATGTATGATATATTGGACTTTATGCAACCAAAACTCCCAGAAAATATGCCAAGATATCTTATGGGCGTTGGAAGTCCTGATTGTCTTGTTGAAGGGTTTGCTCGCGGAATTGACATGATGGATTGTGTTTTGCCAACGAGAATTGCCAGAAATGGAACTGCCTTTTCAAAATATGGCAAAATGGTTATCAAAAATTCAACTTATAAAGAAGATTTTTCGCCAATTGAAGATGATTGCGATTGCTACGCATGTAAACATTTTTCGCGTGCTTATATAAGGCATCTTATAAATGCAGGAGAAATGCTTGGAGCAGAACTTTTGTCTATTCACAATCTTCGTTTCTTGATTAGACTTGCGGAGCAAGTGCGTGAAGCAATCATGGGCGGTTATTTCCCTGAATTTAAAAAGGACTTCCTTTCAAAATTTAAAATTTAATAATATAAAATATAAAATTTATTAAAAAATATTAACAAAAGTCGTTAATATTTTTTATATGATTTATTTGACAATTTGTATAAAAAAGTTTAAACTAATATTGGTGAATATTAATTTAAAATAACATTTTAAATTTTGAATACACTATAAAAGGGGAAAAGCGAATATGGAAGATATTTTATTGAATGTCTCTCCTGCAGTCGCATCTATTGTTGCAATCGCATGTTTTATCGTTGGTGTGGGCTTAACATTTTTTGTTTTAAAATTCCTTACCAATAAAAAAATGCAAAAAAATAAATCAAACGCAATAAAAATTATTGAAGATGCTTATGCAGAAGCAAAGACAATAAAAAAAGAGGCCATGCTTGAAAGTAAGGAATCAATTCAAAAAATGAAGGAAGAAGTTGATGCTGAAATCAAAGAAAGGCGTCAAGAAGCAATTAAACTTGAAGAAAGATTAAACCAAAGAGAAGAGTTTATCGAGAAAAAAGAACTTTCAATTGACAAAAGAAATGAACAAATTGACGAAGAAAAGAAGGAAATTGCTTTAGTTAAACAAGAACTAGAAAAAAATAAGCAAGAAGTTGAAGAGCTAAAAGTTAAAACAATTGAAGAAATTGAAAAAGTTGCAAAAATGAGTAAACAAGAAGCGGTTGACATGCTTGTTTCCAAAATGAAAAATCAAGCACAAAAAGAAGCCGCGGTTATTGTTAAACAAATTGAAGATGAAGCCAAGGAAAATGGTGAAAAGAAAGCAAGAGAAATCATTGGGCAAGCTCTTCAAAAATGTGCAACTGAAACCACTTCTGAAATGACAATTTCTGTTGTCTCTCTTCCAACAGACGAAATGAAAGGTAGAATTATTGGAAGAGAAGGCAGAAATATTCGTGCAATTGAAGCCGCAACAGGCGTTGAACTTATTGTTGATGACACTCCAGAAAGCATAACAATTTCTGGATTTGACCCAATAAGAAGGGAAGTTGCAAGATTATCTCTTGAAAAACTCATATCTGATGGAAGAATACATCCAACTCGTATTGAAGAAATTGTTGAAAAAATGCAACGAGAAGTTGACAAAACCATCAAGCAGGCAGGAGATGAAGCGTGCAATGAAACTGGAATTTTCAATTTGAACAACGAACTTGTGAAAGTTTTAGGCAGGTTGAAATATAGAACAAGTTATGGGCAAAATGTTCTTAAACATTCCATTGAAACATCAATAATTGCCGGACTTCTCGCTTCTGAAATGGGAGCGAATGTAAAGGTTGCCAAACGAGGCGGTCTTCTTCATGATATAGGCAAAGCTCTCGACCATGAACTTGAAGGAACACATGTTCAAATTGGTGTTGATTTAGCAAGAAAGTATGGTGAAAGTGAAGAAGTTGTCCACTGCATTGAAGCACATCACTTTAATGTTGAATTTAAAACCATTGAAGCAGTGATTGTGCAAGTTGCAGATGCAATTTCAAGTTCAAGACCGGGAGCAAGAAGAGATTCTTTTGAAAATTATATCAAACGTTTACAACAACTTGAAGAAATTGCCAACAGTTTTGATGGTGTAGATAAATCTTTTGCGGTTCAAGCAGGCAGAGAAGTGCGTATCATTGTTAAACCTTCAGAAGTTTCAGATGAACAAGCAATGTTTATGGCAAAAGATATTGCATCAAAAATTGAAAATGAAATGCAGTATCCGGGACAAATTAAAGTTAATGTTATTCGTGAAAATAGGTTTGTTGAAACTGCTAAATAATTTCTTAACTTATGATTAAAGTTTGATTAAAATAAGTTTTTAGCGCATATAAAATTATGAGGTGATATATGTTTAAAATTAAGAAAAAAGACGACACAGAAAATGTAGCAGTTGACCAAAGTGAACAACAAGAAGTTGTTGAAGAGCAAACTGACACTTCTCAAATTAAACTGAATGAAGATGTAGTGGAGTCTGACACATCAAAAACAAAAAAGAAATCGATGTTTGGTAAGAAAAATAAATCCAAAAATAACAATGAAAATGGAGAGACTCAAAAAACAGTTATCAAATGGGGTCCAAACAGGGTGTTGCAATGTTTTGCATATTTTGCAATTATGCTTATTGCAATTGCCATGATATTAAGACTCATTTTTAAAACAGCAAACCCAAGCATAATGGTTTATATGCAAGGTATAGGCGAAGTTCTTGCATATATTGTTTGCATTTGGTTAAGTTTTTATTTCACACTAAAACGCGGAAATGTTTGGTGGCTAGTTGGCTGGATTGTTGCCACAGTTGTGCTAGTAATTTTCTATATTTTCTCAGTTGTTAATATATAATATTTAGCAAAGGAATTAGTATGAAAACAAAAAATATAATCTACATTATAAGTGCCAGTATCATTGCCCTTAGCATTGTTTTTGCTGTGCTGATTTCAGTTTGGAGCGGGTTTACTTACTTTGTTCTAAGTCTACTTGCTCTTCTTTCTTTGGCATGGGCAGGGCATTTAATTTATTTATATGTTACAGAATTTCAAGAGCAACTTAAAGAAGATTTTAAGTATTATAAAGCGGAAACAGTTAATAGTAATAGTATATCTTCAGATGATTTTGATAAAAATGTTGCATACTATAAAAAACAATTCAATCGAAAAGTTCTTAAAGATAAAATTATCAATATCTGCAAGATTGTCTTTTGTTTTGGACTTGCTATACTGTTTTTAATTGCAATGATTGTTTCTGCTCTTTAATATGATGTATAAAACAAATGAGGATAATATGAAGAAAAAGTATGATGTATGTGTAGTTGGTGGTTGTAGCATTGATATGACTTGTTATGATACCGACATGAACAAAACGGAAATAGATTTTGGTGGAAAAGGAGCAAACCAGGCAGTTGCTGCTGCTCGTGCTGGCGCCAAAACTTGCATCGTTACCATCCTTGGTGATGACAAATATTGTGAGTTAATCAAAGATAATTTCAGTAAAAATAGGGTTGAAGTTTTTGCTAAAATTGCTGAAAATGAAGTTAATGATTTGGCTAAAATCACAATAACAAAAGGCGATAATCAAATTGAAAGATATGGCAAAATTATCACATTATTTGATGAAACTTTAATAGATGAATTTAAAGATGTTATTTTATCATCGAAATATGTTGTTATGCAAAATAAAACATCTTACGAATTTACCAAATTTTTAATTGAGTTTTGCTATAAAAATAAAATTAAAACAGTCCTAACACCCACAAAACCTGATTTGATTTCTGTTAAAGATGTTGAAAATGTTGCTCTTTTAGATAAAGTTACATATATTTGTGCCAATGAAAAAGAAGCAAAAATTGTTTTTGATTGTAATAATATTGAAGAAATTATAAAAAAATATCCTAAAAAACTTATCACAACTTTAGGACAAAATGGTTTAATTTATAATAATGGTTGCAAAAATGTTCACATTAATGCAATTAAAGTTGAAAATGTTGTTGACACAACAGGGGCAGGGGACACTTTTTGTGGAAATTTTGTGGCGAACTTAGTAAATGGAGAAACTTTTGAAAATGCTATAAAGCATGCACAATATGCTTCTGCATATAAAATTCAAATTAAATCGGCACAAGGCGGTATGCCATCAGCAAAAGAATTAGAAAATTTTATTTACAAAATACAAAATAAGGATATAAATAGATGATTACAAGAAATTACAAATATAAAAATGAATTAATGCTTATGCAAAAAGTTTTTAAAGATGCTTATAAAGTATGTATTTTAAATCAACACAAAGATGTTAAAATCAAAAAAGATAAGACTTATGTAACAAATGTTGATATAAACACTGAAAAGCATATAATTTCACGCATTAAAGAGCAATTTCCAAATGATAATTTTCTCACAGAAGAAACAAATTCAAAAACAAAGTTGGGAAAAAGGACATGGGTAATTGATCCTATTGACGGAACAACATTTTTTATTCGTGACTCATATTTTTACAGCATTCAGGGTGTGTTTTATGATGAAAACAATGTTCAATTCAGCGTTATATATCAGCCTAAATTGAATGCTACTTATGTGGCAATAAAAGGACAGGGGGCTTATTTAAATAATAAACGATTGCATAGAAATTGCGATGTGAAAATGGATACTACTATTTATGCCATAAATAACAATTATGCAAGATGGACAAATGAAATACACGAAATATTCATGAAATTATACGAATATGGAAAAACAAACATTTGTGCACCAAAAGATTTTAAAATAGATTCATCTGGTGTAGCTTATAGTTTGCTTGCTAATGGAACAATTGATTTTTTCATTGAACCGGCAGACACAAAATGGGATTATATGCCTGGAGATTTACTTGTTAAAGAGGCAGGGGCTAATTATTATAATTTTGATAATGAAAAATATGTTAGAATATATTCATATTCACCAGAATTGGACAAATTTTTAGGGTTAATTAAATAATGTGACATAAATTTATAATTATGTAATTATTTGCATATTTATAAATTTATTTTTATATATTTAGTTATTAAATTATAATTAAAATATATTTTCATATTAAATTTAAAGTAGGGGATAACTATACAAAAAACAAATAAGTTTTAAATAAATTTTAGGAGATAATCATAAAATTTACAATGCTTTTTGTGCAAAATAATGTGAAAAATTAGATAATTATTTTGTAAAATGTTTGCAGTAAAAAGGTTAATCAACAACTAATTTGTTAGGCTAAATGGTTTATAAACTATTCGCAAAAGACAGGTTTTGCGAATAGATAATCAATATTTTGTGTATTATGACATAATTTTTATCAATATATCGTAGTATTATGTGCATAATACCTTATTTTGTGAAAAATGAAGAGAAGTATGTTGCTTATAACATAAATATAATCTAATTTCTATTTAAATTTTTCTCAGATAATTTATCTATATTATTTTCAAAAAAAATTTTATAAATTTCTTTAAATTGTTTTAAGACAATATGATAAACAAATCTTTAATTGTCTCAGTTTTAATCTTATTTTTTTGATTATACTAAAAATGTATAAATATGCATAATTTGTTAAAATCTTAATAGTTTTGTTAAAATTGAAAATTTAACTATTTTATAATTTTTTGCATAAATATTCATAAACCACCACCCCATTTTTTTGAAGGGTTGAAAAAGATATTTTATAAAATAATCGTTAAAACCGCTTTTATACTAATATATAAAAATAAGATGGTATCTTAAATTTACCATCTTTTTAAAATTATATTTTATAAATATGCTTTAAATTGCATATATATTATTTTTATTTTTCACTTAGCAATTTTTTAGCATGAACAATTGCAGTTTCCGATACATTTTCATTGCCATCAATTAGCCCAGCAATCTGTTTAATAACTTCATCTCCCACAATTGTTTTTGCACTGGAAATTGTTTCTTTATCTTTTGTTTCCTTGGTTACAAGAATATAAGAATCGCCCTTACTTGCAACAACTGGTGTGTGAGTTATACATATCACTTGTATGTAATCAGAAATTTTGTTTAATTTATTTGCAACTTTTCCAGCGGTTTGTCCACTGATACCTGAATCAATTTCATCAAAAACCACAGTTGATATGTTTTCTTTATCAAGCATAATACTTTTAAATGCCAATAACAATCTTGAAAGTTCGCCACCAGATGCTGTTTTTGACAAATCTTTCATTTCTTGACCTACATTTGCTGAAAAAACAAATTTGACATTATCAAAACCTTTTTTTGTTATTTCTCCTTTTTCAAAATGCACTTGAAAATTTGTGCCTTTCATCTGTAAATCGGATAATTCATTTTTTATTTTTTCTTCTAATGTTATAGCAAATTTTTTTCTTAAATCTGAAAGATTTTGACAAAGTAACTTTAATTCGTTATAGCATTTTTCTTTTTTACTATTTAAATTAACAAGTGTAAATTCGCTATTCTCTAAATTATCTAATCTTTGTTTTGCATCAGATGCAAATTCTAAAATATCTTTGATTGTTTTTCCATATTTTCTTTTTAAGTTTTTGATTGAATCTAGCCTAGCATCAATGCGTTCCAATTCTTTTGGGTCAAAATCAGTGGATTTTAAAATATTTTCAAGTGTGTCAGTAATATCCTTTATCTCATAGTAAGCATTTGTCAATCTTTCTTGACAATCTGCAATTTCTTGAAATTCTAACAATTGGTTTAATGAATTTTTTGCATCGTAAAGACCATTTATAACTGACTCAGAATTTTGGTCAAGTTTATTTAGAGCTTCTTCAATGCGTTCAACAATATTTTCAGCAGACGATATAAAACTAAATCTTTCATTTAACTCTTCTTCTTCACCATCTGTTAAATTTGCGTCTTCGATTTCATTTAATTGAAATTGCAAAATTTCCTTAAGTCTTGCTCGTTCGCTGTCGTCCCCACCCAAATTCTTGATTTCTTTATTAATCTCATTTAATTCATCATATTTTTCTTCAATCTTATTTAAAAGTTCGTTTGCATCTTTTCCAATAAATTTATCAAGTAAAGATAGATGATTGTTAACATTAATAAGTCCAACATTATCATGTTGACCGCAAAAATCCATAAGATTTTCTGTTATTTCTTTTAAAGTTTTAAGAACAACAACATAGCCATTAACTCTAATGGTGCTTTTGCCATCAGCATTTAAAGTTCTTGATATTATAAGTTCGCCGTCATAGTCAATTTCTAAATCTGATAAAATTTTAACAATGCTATCATCTACATCACTAAATATTGCATCAACACGCATTAAATTTTCATTTGTTCTTATAAGAGTTTTATCCGCCTTAGCACCTAAAACAAAACTTAGTGCATCAATCAAAATACTTTTTCCTGCACCTGATTGACCTAAAATAACATTAAATCCATTTTTGAAATCTATTTCACAATTTTTTATAAGTGCCAAATTTGAAATAAAAAGAGAAGAAAGCATAACTCCCTCCTTAATTTAAAATATTACTTAATGTTGCAACTGCTTCGCTTGAAAGAGTTGTGGATGGAAAAATCAAAAGAACAGTATCATCTCCATATGTTGTTCCCATTAAATCATTTATGTTAAGTTTGTCGATAAAAGATGCAACACTTCCACCCATTCCTTTAATGGTTTTAATTACAGCAAGGTTCAAAGCATTTTTCACTGAAATAACACATTCTTTAAATATTGTTATGTATTTATTGGAAATGCCTTGTTGTTCTGAGCCTAAAATTGCATACTTATATTTACCAGTTGAAGACATGATTTTGGTCAGCCCAAGTTCTTTGATATCACGAGAAATTGTAGCTTGTGTTATATCAAAATCAGCATTTTTTAATTCTTTTGCCAATTCATCTTGGGTTTCAATTTCTTTAATTGAAATCAATTCAAGTATTTTAGACTGTCTTGCACTTCTTGCCATAATCTCTTCTCCTTATTTTCTACACACCGCTAAATTAGGGCAATGTAGAGAATTTTGCATAAATATAAATTTATATTTATTCAGTGATTTTTAATTATTATACAATAAAATTAATAAATATGCAAG
>CALWFX010000060.1 GCA_944377765.1 uncultured Clostridia bacterium | reverse complement strand
AGCCACACTATAATCATACCCTTTATAGATTAAATGTGCAAGGCACTTTTGTTTGTTTTTTAGGTTATTTTCACGATTTTTGGCGAATTTAACTGTCAAAGCATACGCTCTTTCTTCTTCGCTTTCTTCATCAACTCCCTGCATTAACTCGTCAATAATTTCCTGACTTATTCCTTTTTCTTTAAGTTTGTTTGCGATAGCTCTTTTCCCTTTATTATCCTTCAAACTTTCAAAATATGCTTTTGCAAAATTTTCATCATTGATATATCCATACTCCTGCAACTTTTCACAGGCATGCATAATTGCATCTTTGTCCATACCCTTCTTTTTAAGATAATCTTTTAAGCCTTTTTCCGAAACATTATATTTTTCAAGATATGAAATAGCCATTAAAAACGCAAGTTTTTCATCATTTTCTTTCTTAATTTCCTTCAATTCACTTTCATCAATATCTTGCCCAGTTTTCAAGCCATATCTTGCCAAAATTTCATCCAAAAAAACGCCAAAAAACTTATCATCCACATAAAGATGATAACGAGTTGAATTTTTTGTTTTCTTAATTTCAGTTATTACCATTTTTTATCTTCTTTCAAAGGTTCATGATAAAAAACTTCTTTATCATGCTTTATGGCATAATCAATTTCTTTTTGAGTGCTTTCGCCAATGTATCCATCAATATTTACAACATAAATATAGTCAGATAATGCAATTTTTTTCATATGTGCCTTGGCAATTTTATCTTTTTCCTGTTTATTGATATTTTCACCGCCAAAATCATACACACATTGAAGAACGCAATAACCAAACTTGGTCTCCAAATTTCTTGCAATCTTAATCATTTCGTTCTGATATTTCATACTACCGCAAATTGTTACAACTTTCATTTTCATTTGTTATCTTTTAAAACCTCACTTGCTAATTTTGTGTAAGCACGAACAAGCCCGCCCGCACCCAATTTAATGCCACCAAAATACCTGACCACAAACACGCAAACATCACTTAGTCCTTTCTTTTGAATTACTGAAAGAATAGGTCTGCCAGCGGTGGAATTAGGCTCGCCATTGTCAACCGCTTTTTCAAGAAAAGGGTTTTTAAGCGAATAGGCATAACAAATGTGCGTGGCTTTTTTATGTTCTGCCCAAAGTTCTTTTAATGCACTTTCAACTTCTTGAACAGTTTGGCAATTCAACCTGTAACCAATAAATTTAGACTTTTTTTCAATAAATTCAGTAACATTATCAAACTTCACATTCATGGCAATATTTTAGCAAAAAGATAGAAAAAAAGCAAGTTAAATCAATTATTTGTTAAATAAATTAATATATATAAATATAGGGTTCGCTTCGCTCACATTAAGAGCGAACTCTCTTATCTTTCCACCTTAACAAAGTTCTTTTTGCCTTTCTTCAAAATGCAAACATCATTTTCAAAATCTTTATTGTCAACTTGATAAGCAAAGTCCTTGACCACATTGCCATTAACAGAAATTGCACCTTGTTGACACATTCTTCTTCCTTCCGACTTTGAAGTAACAAGTTTGCTTTCAAAAAGTAAGTCAACAAGCACCATGCTGTCTGTTGGCATTTTGTAAGTTGGAACATTATCCAAATTTCCTTGACCGCTGAAAAGTGCTTGGCTTGCTTGCTCGGCAATTTTGGCATCTTCTTCCCCACGAACAAACTTTGTCATTTCAAAGCAAAGTCTTTTCTTGGCTTTAACAATGTCACCTGCAACAATCTCTTTAATTTCCTTCATTGGTAAATCTGTGAAAAGAGCAAACATCATTTCAACGCAAGCATCTGGAGTTTGATAAATGCCTTGATAAAAATCATAAGCGGAAATTTTGTCTTTATCTATCCAAATTGCTCCTTTTTCTGTTTTCCCCATTTTTTTGCCTTCCGGTGTTAAAAGAAGTGGGTTTGTTGCACCAATAAGTTCAATGTTTGTGCCATTTTCAAAATTTAACTTTCTTGCAAGTTCCACTCCTGCAACAATATTTCCCCATTGGTCAGCACCACCCCATTCAAGAGTGCATCCATATTCTTTATTTAAGTGAATAAAGTCATAGGCCTGCATCGGCATATATCCAAGTTCAAAAAGTGTAAGCCCGCCTTCTTTAATTCTGTTAGCGTAAATTTCGTTTGCAAGCATTTTGTTAACGTTGAAGTGTCTGCCAATATCACGCATAAAGTCAACATAGTCATATCCAGTGAACCAGTCTTTGTTGTTCACAATCACAGCAGGGTTTTCGCCATCAAAATCTAAAAATACTTTTAAAGAATTTTTAATTTTTTCAATATTTGCATTAATTGTGTCTTTATCAAGCACCTTTCTCATTTCACTTTTTCCAGTTGGGTCGCCAATAGATGCAGTTGCTCCACCCATTAAAAGCACAATCTTATGTCCTGCCTTTTGAAAACGACGCAAAATGCAGTATGGCACGCAATGTCCAATATGCAAACTGTCAACAGTTGGGTCTGTCCCTTCATAAAGTGCAATAGGCTTTCCGCTTTCCAAAACTTTTTTCAACGCTTCTTCATCTGTGCATTGATATAAAAGCCCCCTTTCCTTCAACTCATTAAATAAATTTGTGTCAACTTTCATTTCTTTTTCCCCTT
>CALWFX010000059.1 GCA_944377765.1 uncultured Clostridia bacterium | reverse complement strand
CTTTTTCCCCTTTTATATTAAAAAAGCACGCTTCCTATTGTTTAGGACGAAGCGTGCGCTCGTGGTACCACCTAAATTTAGCTGAAAACTTCGCTTTTTGCTCATTTCCAAGATACTTGAAAATTTTCGCCTTATGCTCGTTTTCAGCCTCTTGCGACCAAACGAAAACGCATTTCGCTTCACTCCATTGGCGTTTTGTCGCAACTTAATTTGGTTTTAAACAAGCAAATAAAAGCAAAATTTAAGCCCTTATTATGTCCGTTCGTGGACTGACGCAAAACTTGAAATGACTGTAATTCATTTTACATTCGCTTAGGACTTTCACCAAACGCCCTTTCTCTGAACGCATCCTGCAAAACTACTTTTATCACTCCGCCATTTTGATTAACATGAAAAATATATCATATTAAAATTTCTTTGTCAATCTTTAAAGCCCTTAAAATTTCAAAAATTAATTTTTATTTCTTAGACTTTAATATTTTGAATATTTTTTCTAAATTCGCACACCATAACAATGGGAGGTATAAAATGGAAAAATATAGACCAGGCGAAAATGTTCCAGAATCTGGAGAATACACTGCTTACAGCGATGGCGGAAGAAATGGTGGAAAAACACACCTTGAAAAAGGAGAAAAATTCCCACCAACTCAACACGATGGCGCATATTATGTTAGAGAAAAATAATTAATTATTAATAAATTTTTAAAAAATATTTAATATTAAAAAATTAATTAAAAAATAGTATTAAATATAAAAAATTAAAAAAATGCGTATTTTTTACGCATTTTTTCTTATTTTTGATGTGTTTTTTAATAATTTTAATATTTTTTATTTATTTTTTGGGTTTATTATTTTTAAATATTTCATTAAAGTCATAATATTCCCCATCATGTTTAATCCCAATCATGGTGTCAACTTGGCAATTATGAATACTTTTTAAAATATGATTTTCAACTTCTGGAATTTGCTCTTTCAGTGTCTTAATCAAATTTTTAATATTAAGTCTTGCAGAAGGAGAAATTTCATCTTCAGGCAAATTACATTTTTCTGTAAACCTGCAAGCACATTGCAAAAATTTTAAATCGTTGTAATTTTTCCAAGCAATAATATCATCTTCATGAACAAAATATAGCGGACGAATAAGTTGCATACCTTCAAAATTTTGCGACCATAGTTTTGGTGGCATCGCTTGAAGTTGTGCGCCATAGAACATTCCCATAAGCGTTGTTTCAATCACATCACTATAATGATGAGCAAGTGCAATTTTGTTGCAACCAAGTTTTTTTGCTTCGTTATACAAATATCCCCTTCTCATTCTCGCACAAAGATAACAAGGTGATTTTTCAATATTCACAACACTATCAAATATATTAGTTTCAAAAATTGTCAAGGGAATTTCCAAAAGTTCAGCATTATGCTTTATCTGTTCCAAATTCTTCTCATTGTAGCCCGGATTCATGGAAAGATAAACAACATCAAAATTAACTTCACTTATCTTTTTAAGTTGTTGCATAAGTTTGGCAAGAAGCATACTATCCTTACCACCAGAAACGCAAACCGCAATTTTGTCCCCTTCTTCCACCAAGTTATACCTTTTTAATGCAAGAATAAATTTAGCCCAAATGGACTTACGAAATCTTTTCATTAAACTTCTTTCAACAAGTTGTGCTTTTGTTAAAACTTTTTCCATGCTTAAATTTTACTATTTTTTAGCATAAATTTCAAGAAAAAATTGAAAAAATAAGCATTTTTTCATATTTTATTTCTTCTTATTGTCTTCGACTTCTTTTTCTTCATCATTCAATATCGAAGATAATGGGTCGTCATTTTTCTTTTTAAACCATTTAAAAACACTCATATCTTTAATATGTGCAAAATAAAATAATAAATTCTTTATATAATAAAAAAGGAATGACAAGCATTCCTACTTTATTTTTATTCCTTTCCGCCATCATTGATATACAAAATTCCAAGCGTATTTTCTCCACAATGGCTTGATATTGTTGCACCCGCTTTTGTGCAGTATATTGTTTTAAAACCACGCTCTTGCAAACTCTTCTTCGCTTCTTCAAGCATCTTTTCAGATGCTGTTGTGTAGGTTACAAAGCCAACTAACAAATCTGGATTATTAAACTCTTCCAAAGTGTCTTTACAATAATCTTTCACAACCTTATCCATATTTCCGCGATACTTCTTATATGGCCCCATTTTGCCGTCTTTCAAAATGATTTGTGGACGAATATGCAAAAGATTTGCACCAAAATAGGATAAAGCCGAGCATCTTCCACCCTTATAAAGATATTCCAATTTTTTCAAAACAAAACTCGCCTGAACAAAAGGCACTCTAGACTGAACCTTTTTAAAAATTTCTTCCACTTTTTCCCCTTTGTCTGCAAGTGTTCTTGCGTATATCGCAAGAAGGGCAATGCCTGTTGAAAGCGATTTTGAATCTACAACATAAACATTTTCCATTTTTTCTGCCACATTTTGAGCATTTTTGCAAGAAGATGTAATTTCTCCTGACAGACAAAAATGAATAACTGCATCATATTCTTTTTTTAGTTTTTCAAAATATTCTTCATACTGATGTTCATTTATTGCCGATGTTTTTGGCAAAACCTTGGTTTCATCAACCTGTTTAAAAATTTCTTCAGGCAAAATTTCCCCATCAAAATACTCTTTGTTACCCATAATTATTGTGTATGGAATTGTGTGAATATCATATTTTTTCAATAAATCTTTAGGTAAATCAACAGTGCTTTCTGCAGAAATGACAATTTTCATATACACTCCTTTAACATATTATAATAAATTGCAAGAAAAAATCCAAAAGAAAAAGTGTATAATTCAAAATTTTTTAATAGAAAAAACATTTGGTAAAATTTTATGTATATGATAAAATTAAAATAATTAAGGAGGGTATATGAGCAAAGGAAAATTAGCCACAACAATAATTATGCTTATAATTTTTGTTGCATTTGCAATTTTTGCTATTGTCTACTACTTTGGAGAAAGTTATTCTGAATTTTACAAAAACTCAACTCAAGAATTTGAAGTTGCAGGCCTTGATGAAGGTTTTACACCACAGGGCATTTCACACGAAGAAGAAAACGATATTTTTCTTGTTGGCGGATATATGAGTAATGGTTCAGCATCACGCATTTATGTTGTTGATGGGGAAACAAATCAAACAGAAAAATATTTCACTCTTGCATATCTTGATAATGAAACACAGCAAAAAACTACATACGCTGGCCATTGCGGTGGAGTTGCCACAGATGGTAATGGTGTTTGGGTTGTTGGAGATAAAACTGTTTACTATTTTAAATATGATGAAGTTTTAAACTGCGAAAATAAAGAAGAAATTTTAATAGAAAATTATTTTACAGCACCAAATGGAGCAGACTTTGTTACAGTATACAACAATAAACTTTTAATCGGCGAATTCCATAGGGAAGGCAATTACGACACAGATGAAAGTCGTTTCATTGAAACAAAAAGTGGTTTAAATAAGGCAGTTTCATTTATGTATGACATAAACAACAATAACGAATATGGACTTGAAAACTTACAACCTGTTCTTGCCATTTCCACACCTTCACTTGTTCAAGGAATGGTTATAACAGACAATAACATAATTCTCTCAACTTCATATTCTCTTCCAAGTTCACATCTATACTTCTATGATAACATATTAAACACAACCCCAACTCAAAAAACATTTGAAGGTGTTGAAAATGCAGTTGACACATACATTTTGGATACCCCAGTAAAAACAATCAAAGCTCCATGCATGAGCGAAGAAATCACCCTTAAAGATAATACACTTTATGTTCTTTTTGAAAATGCTTGCAATAAATATAAATACTTTACTCGTGATAACTTAACAAATGTTTTTGCTTTGAATTTGGAAGGTTTAAACATTTAAAAAATGCTTAAAATTTTAATTTTAAATAAAAAACTTAAAAAATTCGCATAAATTTCAATTATTTTCTAATTTTTTAAACATTTTTAGCATTTTATAAAAAAGCATATCAAAAATTGATATGCTTTTATTTAGTTTTATTCAACAGTAACAGCAAAACAAGTTGGAACATTTTCCACTCTAACTTTTTCTGAGATTGCCACACCTGCAATAACATAAACTTCATTTTCGCTTGCAAGCACAGGAATAAAATCACGCTTTCGAACTGGTATTTTTTTATCTATGAAAATCGATTTTAGTTTCTTGGTTCCACCGCCAAATTTCTCAAAAACATCCCCTTCTTCTCTAAATCTCCAAACTGCATCCTTAGGTACTTTTCTATAATCAAAATATAGCGTGTTGTCGCCTTTATTCATCATGCTAGTTTTAACTCTTTTAACTGTAATAGAACCAAAACCTTCAACATTAAAAGTGATGCATCTGTTTGGCTTTTTAAGGGTTGGTTTTTCCACATAAACATTTTCAAATGTCAAAAAACCATATTCCTTTGTTATTGTAACATCAAGTGGTAATTTAACTTTTTTACCATTTTCAAGATTTAAAGCAAGGTTTTTTATTATTTCAATATGTTTTCTTTCAATATCACGATTTACACCAATAATTGAAAGTGCTTTAAACACTAAACGAGTGTAGATTGCACTGTGAAGTTTGAAAATACTGCAAGGCAATTGCACGGTCTTATTGTCAACAATCAAACAATTCAAGTCAAGATTTTTGTTTATATAATCATCATCTTCGCAAACTGTTTTTGAAAAATTGTTAATTGCTTCAATGGCGTTTGGCCAGCGAGACAAAATTTCCTTCATAACAACATTGCGCATAAAATTTCGATTGTAAGTGTTATCCTGATTGCTGTTATCTTCAACATAGTCAATGTCGTTGATTGAAGCATAATCTAAAATTTCTTCTTTGGAAACATCAAGCATTGGACGAATGTATATTCCATCACGAATAGGCTCCATTCCTTTGGCTCCACTTGTGCCAGCCCCCCTAAAAATATGCATCAAAATTGTTTCCGCTTGATCACTTTGATGATGAGCAAGTGCAATTTTATCAACTATATCCTTTTTGATTAAGGCTTCAAAAACACCATATCTTCCTTCGCGTGCCGCTGTTTCCAAACTTAACTTTTTATCTTTTGCAAGTTTAACAGAATCTATTGTAAATTTGTAGCATCTTATTCCCATTTCCTTGCACTTTTCCAAAACAAACTTTGCTTCATCATAACTTTCTTCGCGGATACCATGATTGATATGAATTCCAACAACTTCAATATCAAGTTTATCTTTGATTGAATTTAAATAGTGAAGTAGACACATTGAGTCAACTCCACCACTAACGCCAACACCGATAACTTCCCCCGGTTTTGTCAATTTGTTTTCCTTAATAAAATCTATTATTTTTTCCATAGTTTTATCCTTTAAATAACTAATTGTTATAATTATTATACATTATAAAAGTGGAAAAAACAATATATTTTTTAAAAAATGTATAAAAAACAATATTTTTTTGATTTTTTTCTAATTTTTATGTGACTTTAGCCTAATTTTCAAAAATTTTAATTATTAGAACAGTTAAATCGTCAACAGCATACCCCTTATTCTTCGACAATGCCCTTTCCAAAATTTCATCAGCAAATTGTTGTGGATTGGAAGGTTTGATAGTTTTTATCTCTTCCATAAAGACTTCATCATTTTCAAAACTATCACTTATACCATCTGAAACCATAACAATATAATCATCAGCAGAAATAACTTCTTTTTTGGTTATCGGGCTTATATCTGTAACTATTCCCATCGGCAAAGAATTTGATTCCACTTTTTTAACTTCATTTTCGTTTAAAATATATGTCACTGGACTTGCCATTTTAACAAAATCTAGAATACCATTTTTTAAATCTAAGACCCCAATGTCCAGTGCAGAAAAAATATCTTCCTTGTGCAAATTTAAAAGTTTGTTAACTGTGGATAAAATTATATCATTGTCAAAACCAGCTTTATAAAAATTTTCAATCAACGAAATTGACAACTCGCTGACATTTTCCGCCTTTTCACCACTTCCCATACCATCACTTATTGCAAACAAAATTTTATCGCCATCAAGTTTTAAAATTGTGTATGTGTCGCCTGATTTAGGAGAACCTTCTTTTGTTTTTTGTGCAATTCCAAACATACACTCAAAACGCGGAGCAGTTTTTAAATTAACCACCATATAGTTAGGTCGAGAACTTGGAAACATTTCATAGATAGCCATTTTGCAACCACAAATTTTTGACACACAATTAACAATTCTTGGCTTTTCACTGTCGCTCGTTCTCACAACCAACGAGGCAACCAAAGTGTGAATATCTCTTTCAAACACAACCGCATCGATACAAATAATATTATGATAAGTTAATTCATCCAAAATTTTGTTTTCTCTGACAGTATCAAAAGACACATTGCTTTCAACTTCATTTGACAAACTTTTAATAACCTTGGAAACTCCCAAAAGTTGATCGGCAATTATCACTTTGCTTGTATCTACATCACTTAGCATAGAGATATATTTTTTATATTGTTGCGTCAAGGTGTTCACACTGCCAAGAATTGCTGTTGTTTGTTTACATCTTGATGTTAAATATGATGGTATATCCAACAAAGTTACCTTTCCCCTGTCAAAAGCAATTGTAATAAGTTCATCAAATACCTTTTTTGTATCTTCGGCAAAGGTTCTGTGACAATGATTTCTTTCAGGACAATATGCACAAATTTTGCTTTTAATCTCGTCATTCAAAATTTTTACAACATCTTCCTTAGACATATTTTTCTTAATCATCTGCCTGTAAATTATATTCATATCATTAAACACTTCCGACAAATTTCCAAGGCGTTTAAAAAGAAGTTCCCTGTTGCGATTGACCACATTTTTCATTGCCAGCCTATCTTTTGACAAATTAAAAATAACTGCAATTTCATTTAACACTTTTTTAGGTAAAAGAAGAAAAGCAACAACAGAAATTAACACTGGTAAAATTGAAATTACATCAAAAGTAGCATACAAATTGAAATACAACCCGTTGATAATTTCAATGCAGATTACTCCTACTGACATAAAAATTTTGTGATGATTTTTAAAAAGTAAAGCACACATCGCCCAAAGCACAAAAGGTGTAACATACATTGGATTGTTGGTTGCAATAAGTGTGCCAACAGCCGAAGTGATAGCCACTAATAGTGTTAAATTTGCAGTGGAAGAATAGGCAAAAACCAGCATCACAAATGAAACAAAAAGTTTTACTAAAGAAAAATTTCCAATATTTAAATTTACAAAACCAGCACTTAAACTTGCAACAAGCAAAAACAGCGAAACTAATTCCAAACTTGTCAACTTGTTTGCGAAACCACGAATGATGAATGCTTCAAAAATAATGATAGCACAATACATATAAAGTGTTCCAAGAACAATGTTGACAACAGAAAAAATTGGAGAAAAGCCAGACAAAATTTCAAACACCAAATTTCCAATTTGGCTTAATGGAGCATATATCAAAAACTCCCATTTACGCATATTTTTTTTGCAAAGCACGTGAATAAAATATGGAACAATCAAAAAAAGAACGCACACCAAAAGTCCCATGGCATTTTCAAAATTGAAAGAATTCACAAGTCCCGCAACTAAATAAGCAGGAACCAAAAGATAAACTTTTTGATTTGCCCAAGCAAGAGCAAAAAGCATTCCGAATGCAAAAGGAAATAAAACAGCATTTACCCCTGCTTTAAAGAGAACAAAAAATAAAAAAATATATGCCACAAATTTGATTAAATAATTTAAAAACTTATTAAATCCTATCTTTTTCATTACAACCTCATAATGATTGTAAGACTTTATAAATTTTAAATTATAAGAAAAATTTGATTATTTTTGTCAAAAAACACATTTTTTTGTTGATTTTACTGCATTTTCTGACAATTTCTTATTTCACATTGTAAAATAAGTTAAAATACCATAAAGAAGAGCATTACAAAATTTTGTGATATAGTCATCATCCTGCAACAAAATTTCTTCTTCCACATTTGACAAAAAACCGCATTCAACCAAAATGCTTGGAATGTCAGTGCAGTTCAAAATGTAAAAATCTCCTGTTTTTGCAGTTTTTTTTGCATATTCGATTTCTTCGTTAAGTGCTGTTTGAACACTTCCAGCCAAACTTCCCCCTTGTGAAAAACCATCCCTATAAAACACTTGTGCCCCACGAGCAGATGATATTTTTGTGCTGTTCATATGAAGACTTACAACCAAATTTGCATTAGATTTTTCAATGATTTCTTGCCTTTTCAACATCTCACTTTTCTTTTTGTTTGAAGCAAAAGCAGAATACAGTCCATTCATATCCTTTCTTGTCAAAACAACATTAAACCCATAATCTTCACATAATTCTTTAAGTTTAAGAGCATATTGCAAATTAAGATAACTTTCTGTTACCCCTGTTACCTTTCCAACTGCCCCGCCATCTCGTCCGCCATGTCCTGCATCTATCACAATGGTGTAGGCTGGCTTGGGCGAACTTGTTGCATTGACTGCAAAAACCATTCCAAAAACTAAAGAAACAAAAACCAAAATGGCAACAAAAATAAACAGGGCTCGCCTTCTAATCGTCAAAAATTTCATACACTATTTTATTAAACAAAATGATTTTATATAACAAAAACTGTCATAAAACATTGAAATATCAAAAATTTAGATATATTCTCTTTATGTTTCAAATTATTTTTAATTAAAAGGAGAATATGTTAAAATATGAGTGTATTTGATGATGAGTTTAGAAAAGCTCTTGATATCTTTTTTAATAAATCAAGCGGTTTGACGGCAAATTTTTTACAGTATCAACATCGAGGCAGTTGTTTAAATCCTTGCAAAGATTGTCCGGAGCGAAACAAAAGAATTTATGAAAATGGAAGCGAAGTAAAACTTCCTGCTCATCCACATTGCGATTGTTATTACACAAATGTTGAAACTATTGCAATCGGAACAATTTCAGACCGAAAACCAAGCCCTGATATATGGCTTAAACTTTATGGAGAATTACCTAACTACTATATCACAAAAAAAGAAGCTCGTGAGAAGTATGGCTGGAACTCAAAAAGAAATACTTTAGCTGGAAAAGCACCAGGTATGATGATTGGAGGTGATATATACAATAATGATCCTATTATTTTACCAGAAAAAGATGGTCGGATTTGGTATGAGTGCGATATAGATTATAAAAATGGTAGTAGAAGTGCAGCTCGACTATATTATTCAAATGACGGGTTGATGTTTTATTCTCCTGATCATTTAAGCAATAATGTTACAGTCTATTTAGTTGTATAAAGGAGTAAAGATGAAAGAAATTATTTTTAATAGAAACGAATATAAGAGTTACAAAGATTTTTATAGAGATATTTGTAAAAAGATGGATGCCATGAACGATTTAAATTGTTTACATCCTGAAGATTTGGCATTAAATGGAAATGTTTTAAATGAGTTCTTGTGGGACTATTCACTAGATAATATCAAATATGTTTTTATAGGATTTGATAAAGAAAATATCAAATTAGAAAAAAGTTTTGATGATTATCAATATGCAATTATTTTTAGAATTTTCGAAAGATTCGTAAAAGAATACCCAAACAATGAACTTGAGTTTAGAAATAAATAATTAACAAAGGAAAATCAAAATGAAATTTTTAGACGATGTAAAAGTAATTAGAGATTGTAAATACTACAATAGCCAAGGAGTTTTTAAAGGAAGAATTGGTACAATAATTTCAGCAGAAATCAGAGATAATACTTTTGAAGTGGTTTTTATTGATATTCGTTTTTATGATAAAAACTTTAAGTGGAATGATGAAAATTGGGATACGATTGAAGATGATATATTTCTTGAAATGAATATTGAAGATTTGGAAGTTATAAAAGAAAGCAACGTAACCGACGAAGATATTTTGGAAAGTATTCCGCTGAAAAACAAAAAGTGGTGGTGCAAGGTGGAAAATGGATATATCATAAATCTGCTCGGCGAAAAGAAAAATAAAATTCCATATGATTACAACTCTTAAAAATTTCATGGAGAAAAAATATGATTGAAAAGGAAATTATTTTTGATAGAAAAAATTACGAAAGTTACAAAGATTTTTATGTGCAAATTTACAAAAATTTAGAAGGTAAAAAAATACCAGATTGGGAGGACTATGATAATTTATGTTATAGTGCAGATGCTTTAGTTGAATTTTTGTGGTATTGCCATAATGATAATATCAAATACATTTTTGTGGGGTTTGATAAAGAAAAAATTAAATCGCAAAACACTTTTGATGATTATCATTATCAAATCATATTGGAAGTATTTGAAGACTTCGTAAAAGAATACCCAAACAATAAACTTGAGTTTAGAAATGAATAATTACAAAGGAAAATCAAAATGAAATTATTTGATGATATAAAAATAATTAATGAAAATTATGCTAAATTTGGAGTCAAGAAAGGAAGAATAGGCACAATAAATTCACCGGAAATCCATGAAGATAGTTTTGATGTTGTTTTTATTGATAAACGCTTTTTTGATAAAAACTTTCATTGGACTGATGAAAATATTGAAACAATGGAAGACGATATTTTTATTGATGTTAAAATTGAAGACATGGAAGTAATTAAAGAAAGTAATGCTACTGATGATGATATTTATGAAATGTTACCCAATAAAACAGATTGGTGCAAGGTGGAACATGGTTACATTATAAACCTACTCGGTGAAAAGAAAAACAAAATTCCATATGTATTTTATTAAATAAAAATTTTTATATAACATTAAATTTTTAAGACAAATTTTTATCTATATTTTAATTAAATCATTTTACATTGTATCAAAATTAAGATATAATGTTTTTTATAAGAATAAAAAGGAAAAATTATGGATATATATTTTATTGGCATAAATGATAATATTTTACAAACTCAAAACAATTTTTGCGGTTCAATAACAGTGAAAAGAAATTTTGACACGAAAAACAATATATGTTTTAAAGATGTTTATCCTAATAAATCTATAGACTACAACAATATTGCAGACTTAAATAAGATAGACAAGTTTTTTATTAAATGTGCAAAAAAGATAATCAAAAAGAACCCAAATGCATATTTTCTTCGCTATAATGAACATAATTTAAAACATTATAACTTACAAAAATATCATATTTTAAGCGCTAATAAATATCATATTTATAATTTACTTAACAACAAATTTGAAATAAGAGAAAGATTAAGAAATATCACAAATATTTTGCATTATGATTATATCCACGGAAAAAGAAAAATTAAAAATTATCTACTTAAACATTGGGAAACGGAAAATCATGCCTATGTTTTACAAGAAAAATTTGGATTTGCTGGAGCCAATACATATATCTTTACAAAAAATAATTACAGGCAACAATTAAAGAAATTAAAATGTTTTACAACATACTGCATTTCAATTTTACAAAAAAATACTCTCCCTGTCAATATACATCTTTTTATACAAAATGGTCATGTGGAATATTTCAAACCATCACAACAAATTATTAATACTGATAAAAATCAGATGAATTATGATGGTGCTATGTTTAATTTAAGCTCTTCTACTGAAAATCTTGTCAAAAAAGAAGCAAAAAAGATTGGAGAATTTTTACTTAAAATTGGATATCAAGGAGTTTTGGGTATAGACTTTATCTTATCAGATAATGTTTTATATTTTATGGAAATTAATGCCCGCTTCCAAACTTCTACAGCAAAATTAAATGAAATTTTGTTAAAAAAAGGTGAGAAAACATTATTTGATAAACAAATAAATCTTTTAATAAAAAATAATAAAAAGGAATTTTAAATGAAAAATTTACAAAAAATTAAAATTAAACTCATGACTAATGGAGTTAATATTGAAGATGAAGCCTTACAATATTTATACAAAAATTTTGGAGAAAAATTTTATAATGATGATTATGTAACAACAACTGGAATTATGATAGAACTTGGTTGTAATTATTATGTTACAAGTCACATTAATTCCAAATCTTCATTTAAAATTACGCTTGAACAAAATAATTTTATACTTACACAAAAAAATTTAAAACAACCTATAAAAATTTGGCAACCATGGGCTTGTATGACTAAAAACATAGATCAAAAAACATATAACTTGCTAAAATCAAATATAGCCGCTTCACATTTTGACCGAGTTAGAATTTCTCCGATAAATGGTTGTAATAATCATTGTGCATTTTGTTCAATGAATTCTATCAAATATCAAAAAAATAACATTGAAGATTTAGAAACTTGCTTAAAATATTTGCTAAAAGACAAAAGAGTAACACATATCTTAATTACTGGTGGCAGTCCGAAACAAACTGATTTAGAATATTTGACAGAAGCATATGAATACTTTTGCAAGAAATTTCCTAATTATGATATTGATATTATGACAACCCCAAGAGGTTTTGATAGCTATACAGATAGAGACCAATATAAACCTTATATAGAACATCTCAAAGAGATTGGCGTAAGTGGACTTTCTATAAATCTTGAATTATATAACAATGAAATCTGTGCAAAATATTGTCCAGAAAAATATAAAATAGGGAGAGATAATTATTTCTACTTCTTAAAAATTGCCAGTGAAATTTTTGGTTCACAAAATGTAAGGTCTGGTTTAATTGTTGGTTTAGAAAGTGAAAAAGACACTCTTAAAGCAGTTGAAGAAATTTGCAAGTGTGGTTGTATGCCAATGCTATCTCCTTATATACCTTACAACAATATTGGAACTTCTCCTTCCGCAAATTTTCTTTATAATGTTTACAGAAAATCTAAAAAAATTATTGATCGCTACAACCTATACTTAGCACCGCTTTGCACTAGATGTCGCCACAATACATTATAAAATAAGCATATCGAATGGTATGCTTTTTATTTTTTATAATGATTTTATATAACAAATCTGTCATAAAACATTGAAATATCAAAAATTTAGATATATTCTCTTTATGTTTCAAATTATTTTTAATTAAAAGGAGAATATGTTAAAATATGAGTGTATTTGATAATGAGTTTAGAAAAGCTCTTGATATATTTTTTAATAAAGCCCTGATATTTGGCTTAAACTTTATAGAGAATTACCTAACTACTATATCACAAAAAAAGAAGCTCGTGAGAAGTATGGCTGGGTTCCAGGAAAAAACACTTTAGCAGACAAAGCCCCTGGTAAAATGATTGGTGGTGATATATACGAAAATAAAGAGCAAATATTACCTGAAAAAAATGGAAGAACATGGCATTACTGTGATATTAATTATAAAAATGGCGGTAGAAATAAAGGACGTTTATATTATTCAAATGATGGGTTAATGTTTTATTCTCCTGATCATTTGGAAGGAAATGTTACAGTATATTTAATTAATTAAAGGAGAAAAATATGATTGAAAAGGAAATTATTTTTGATAGAAAAAACTACGAAAGTTACAAAGATTTGTATGCTCAAATTTACAAAGATTTAGATGGTAAAGGAATCCCTGATTTTGAAGATTATGAAAATTTGGGTTACAGTGGAGATATGCTGAATGAATTTTTATGGTATTGCCATAATGATAATATCAAATACATTTTTGTGGGATTTGATAAAGAAAAAATTAAATTACAAAACACTTTTGATGATTATAAATATAATATTGTAATTGAAGTTTTTGAAGACTTCGTAAAAAAATATCCAAACAATGAACTTGAGTTTAGAAATAAATCTTTTTTTCATAAAACTTTTTTGCTTGACAAAAATTAATAAATTTTAGATAATAAAAATATGAAAAAAATAATTTTTACACTTTTTTCTTTTGCAATCGTTTTATCTTCATTTTCATTCTTTGGTTACAATGCCACAATGGCAGAACAGTTTGAAAATGAATATATTTGTGTTGCAAATTTTTGTTATCTTTATCAAGCACCATCTTTCACTGCAGAAAAAGTTAAAGATGAAAACAAAAGCCCTATAATTGTTAAACACAAAGATATTCTTGTTTTAAATTATTTAGAAAACAATTTAATTGAAGAAAACGACTCTCAAGGAAAAACGTTTTACTCAGTTAAAAGTGTTAATTCGCAAGCAGTTGAAAACGCTTATATATTTTCCGATTTTGTTACTTTAAAACAAGAACAAATTGATGTTTATCCCGCTTTCAATGCTTCAACCAATTCCGACACATATTTATATTTAGCAAATGGCGAAGAAATTTTGGAAACTGAAACTTTGATTAAAAAAAACAGTCGCATCTATCTTTATGAAGGCTATAATTCCAGTTTGGAGTTCAACAAGGTCGCTGTTAGAGTTGATAACTCCTTAGAGTATGGCTATATTAAAACTGAAGCAATTAGCCCTGATGGAATTAATCCTGCAATTATATATGCTATAACCATCGCCCTTGCTTGCATAGGAATTATAACTGCACTTTTATTTATGAAAAAGAGTCATAAAAAGTTGAAATCATAAAATATTTCATTTACAATATTTGCCAAAGGAGAAAAATTTATGGCAAATTTATATAATCTTGAAACTGAAGTTGAAGAACTTAAGAAAATTGTTTGGAATTTATCAAGAAAGATTATTCCAGCTTTAGAAAAAAGAGTTCAAACTCTTGAAGAACTTAATCAAGAAACAAGTGGATAATTATAAATAACAGGCAATGCCTGTTATTTTATTTTTATAATTTTTGTTTTTAAAAGCGACATAATTAATTTAAAATTGCGTTCTTCGTCATTAATTTCTTTTTTCATAAAAACTCCTTAATCAAAAATATGATATTTTCTAAAAAAACTGTTTATCTTTCGTTCATATAAATTTCCTAAAACTGGATAACTCATCACATGGTCTGCTTCTTCAACCAGCACCAAGTCGCGCAAACTTTCTTTTGTTGCATTATATAAATTTACTGTGTTTTCAGGCAAAACATATTTATCTTGTTTCCCATGAAAATATAATATAGGCACTTGTGTTTTTTCAACAAATTTAAGCATATTTGCTTCGTTCAAATCAAAATCATAAAGTCTTTTTGTGTAACTTCTTAAATGCTTGTATATTATATTTTTAAAAATACCCGCTTTTCTTAAAATATATTTAATTTCTTTTTCTGCGCTATCAAATGCCGAATCTGAAATTAATCCAACAACATTATTTGGCAATTTTTCTCCGCTTAAACAACAAACCGCACTCGCTCCCATGGAAATGCCAAGCACAACAATTTTGCTTTGGCATTCTTTATTCACAAAATCTATCCATTTTAACAGGTCTTTTCTGTCAAGGTAACCCATGCCAACACAATCGCCTTCACTTTCACCATGAGCCCTATTTTCCACACACAAAATGTTAAAATTTTTTTGATAAAAGAATTTTGCATATTGTTGCATTTCCTTATAGTTTGCAGAATATCCATGAACCAAAATAACAGTATTTTCATTTTTCAAGTTTAAAAAATGCCCAACGAGTTTTAAATTATCAAAGCTTAAAATGCTGACCTTTTTAAAAGGGATATTATCCCACCAGCACAAATCTATTCTATATTTTTCCAAATTGTCTTTTAAATTACTCTTTTTAACTCTTTTCTTTAAAGTTTTCCTGCCAAGGCTGATATGAAAAATTATTGAACCTGCAACCAAATAATATATTAACCCCAAAAGAATTAATGAAATTATTCCTATTAAAATCCATGCAACAATTTTCATTTTACTCCTTAATCAATAACAGCTTTAATCGGCTCGCCTGTTTCCGCATCTTGATATGTTAACCAATAACCAAACCCTTCTTTCTCTTCTTTATTGAGAGGCAAAAAGGTTGGATAGCCTGAAAGTTCGTTTGGAGGATCTTCTTCATAAACCG